>NZ_JADPPY010000046.1:0-19972 GCF_018340035.1 Cobetia sp. MC34 | reverse complement strand
CCACCATAGCTTCAAGAATCGAGCGACCGCAGCGACGGTCGACGATGACGGCTGCTTTAACGGCGTGATTAATTCCTGAACGTTATATAGATACGACAGAAGAGCAGCATTTGGGCATGATTCAGCGAGCCGTTACGGCGTAGATAGCGCCCCTGGTGCGAGAACCCAACGGCCAGCCACTTCAAGCCGCCCGATCAGGGCACTCGTGAATAAGGCGGGATTACGCCATGGTGATCTACGGAGTAGCCCTGCTCGCAGGGTGCATGATGGCCGGTCTCGTGATCGGTGATCTGCTCGGAGAAATGCTCAATATCGATTCCAATCTCGGCGGCGTCGGCATCGCGATGCTGCTGCTCATCTTCATCACCGGCGTGCTGAAGGACCGCGGCAAGATGGCCGACAGCACCGCCAGCGGCATCAATTTCTGGAACGCGATGTACATCCCCATCGTGGTCGCGATGGCCGCCAGCCAGAACGTGGTCGCGGCCTTCAGTGGCGGCATGGTCGCGCTGGTGGCGGGCGTGCTGGCCGTGGTGCTGGGGCTGGCCCTCGTGCCGCTGCTGACCGGCAAGCGCCCCGAGAATGCGCTGGAAGATGACCCGCTCGCCGGCGAGACCCGCTACACGCCGACCAGAACCTCAGTGACGACGGGGGCGCCGGTGCTGGACCGCAGCCGCCACACCTCCTCCACTCCTGCGCACAAACACTGAGGGCTGAACCATGATCGAGTCACTCGTCCAACTGTTCGACAAGTATCATCTGGTCGCCGCCTTTGCCGTGATCGGCCTGGCGATGTATGTCGCCTACTGGATCAGCAACAACCTGACCCACGGCAAGCTGCACGGCTCCGCCATCGCCATCATCCTCGGCCTGGTGCTGGCCTATGTGGGCGGCGCGACCGCCGGCGGCAGCAAGGGGCTCTCGGATGTCACGCTGTTCTCGGGGCTTGGCCTGATGGGCGGCGGCATGCTGCGTGATCTCGCGATCATCGCCACCGCCTACGGGGTCAACCTGAAGGAAATCCGCCAGACCGGCTTTCGTGGGGTCGTGGCGCTGTTCGTCGGTGTGCTGATCTCCTTCATCGCCGGTGGTGGTGTCGCCATCGCCTTCGGCTATACCGACCCGGTCGATATCACCACCATCGGCGCGGGCGCGGTCACCTACATCGTCGGCCCGGTCACCGGTGCCACCCTGGGGGCAAGCTCCGAAGTGGTCGCGCTGTCGATCGCGGCCGGACTGGTGAAGTCGATCCTGACCATGGTCGCCACGCCGATGACGGCGCGCCTGATCGGGCTCGACAATCCCCGCTCCGCGATGATCTTCGGCGGCCTGATCGGCACCACCAGCGGCGTCGCGGCCGGTCTCGCCGCCACCGATGCCCGCCTGGTGCCCTACGGCGCGATGACGGCCACCTTCTACACCGGCCTGGGCATTCTGCTCGCCCCGACGGTGCTGTTCCTGGCGGTACGTGCGGTGATGTAAGCGCTGCTCTGCAATTAGTAAGTAAGGACTGCACCAAACCAGACACGACGGCGGCATCAGCAAGGACAAAACGCCCCACGCTGATGCCGCCGTCGTGTTTTTACTGTCTAGCTGCCCCCCTTTCAACTGCACGCACGCGCTTTCGCACTTTCGCGCAGGCAAGCCTGATCAGCGCTCCCCCAACAACATTTTCATCACCGAGCGCGCGGCGGGCCACATCACGCTGCCATGGTCTTCGCCTTCATACAACTTCCATTCCACCTCGATCTGCGGGCAGCGCTCGCCCAACTGGCGCGCATAGGCTTGGGCGTTGTCGATCATCGCGCGCTGGACACGCAGCCTGTCCCGCTCCGGGTCATTGCGCTGTGGCTGCGGCGATTGCTCGCGTCCGCCAGCGGCGATCAATACCGAGCCCGCCGCCTCGGAGCAGGCAAGACGCAGCGGCCAGTTGGCCTGGTCATTCTCCTGCAACCACCACAGCGACGGGCTGATCGCGAAGATCGCGCCGAACGCCTCGGGGGCCTGCTGCTGGGCATGGAGTGCAAACAGGCCGCCAAGCGAGTGACCGACCAGCGCCGGTTGCTCGAGATCGAGCGGATAACGTGAGGCCAGTTCAGGTGGCAAGGATTGCGTCAGATAGGCCAGAAACTGCGCCCCGCCACCCGTGCCTTCAGGCGCGGTGCCGCTGGTGAGCGGTGGAGTGAAGTCCTTGTAGCGCAGTGTCGTGACGGTGGTACGCGTCGCCTCTGCCTGATCGTCACTGCCCGCGTAGCCGACCGCGACGATGGCGAGATTCGCCGGCGCCTTGTCAAAGCCGCGACGTCCCAATATGTCGCGCGCTGCCGTGAACAGATCAAGGTGGCGATTGCCGTCCAGTACCAGCAGCACGGGATAACCTCCCGGAGGCGGCGCGACCCTGGGCAATGCCACCTGTATCAGATAATCGTGCCCCGTGAGGCGCGAATGCTGGGTGAAGGATGACGTGGTGCCTGGCAGCGCCTCATCAGCGGCGTGAGTCATGGCAAGGGCCGGCACGCTGACAGCAACGGATGTCAGCATGATGAGTCCCCATGCCTGTAGCCGGGCGAATAGCCTCATGCGTGCACGCAATCCGAGACTCATCATCAGAACTCGTACTTCATGGTCGCGACGGCGCTGGCCGGGCGTCCCACGAAGTTGAAGACACTGGCAGAACCGGCGCGCACGTAATATTCGCGGTCGAACAGGTTGTAGACGTTCAACTGGCCGCTGAGTCTCGGCGTGAACTGGTAACCGAGCATGGCATCGAATACCGCATAGCCCGGTGCATGGATGGTGCCCTGGGTGTTGTCGAAGTCACTCAGTGCCGTCATGCCGGCACCGACGGATACGCCGTCCAGCAGGTTGCCTTCGAAGCGATACTGGGTCCACAGATTGACCATGTTGTTGGGCATCAGCATCAACAGGGCATCTGAGCTGCCGGCCTCCAGCACTTCGGAGTCCATGTAGGTGTAGCCGAAGATGACATCCCACTGCGGCGTGATGTTGCCGGCAAGCTCCAGCTCCGCACCGGTGATGCGCATCTTGCCGGAATCCACCGAGTAATCGACGCTGCTGTCGGTGGAGGATGCCGCGCGGTGGCTGTCGGTCAGCTGGAAGCCACTGATGCGCGCATTGAGGGCGCCATCCAGATAGCTGCCCTTGATGCCGATCTCGTATTTCTCGCCTTCCCGCGGGTCGATCAGGTCCCCGTCCTCGCCTTCACTAGTCTGCGGCTCGAAGACCTTGGAGTAGCTGGCATAGACGGAGTGATCGGCGTCCAGGTCGTACACGAGTCCGCCGTAGGGCGTGACAGCCGTGTCCTGCATGTCGCTGCTGCCGCCATTGATCCTGTCTTCGGAATCCGCCGAGAAATGGCTGACCCGCGCGCCCAGTATCACGGCCAGCGGCGCCACGGGACGCAGCGTCACCTTGCCGTACAGGCCCTGTTCTTCAAGGGTGGTCTTGGTGCGCGACAGGCTGTAGCCACTGACGCCGTCACGCGCGTTGCCGAGAATGTCAACATAGACCAGGTTGTTCAGCTCGCTGATGCTGGCGCTGGAGCCGGTCAGGTTGCTGGTGCGCGCTGCGGTGGTGTCCGCCTCTGAGGTCTTGTAGTCGACCCCGACCACGAATTCGTTCTGGTTGCCGAAGGCATCGAAGCCCTGGGTATAGCTGGCATCCACGCTCACCGAGGTCTCATCGGTGAAACCGGCATAGCCCGCGACACTGCTCATGTCGCCGCTGTCACTGAGCGCGGAGCCACTGTAGGCGTACTCGTAATCGGCATTGCGATCACTGTAACGCGCCGCCAGACGTCCATAGCCGCGCGAACTGAAGTGGTGCGTCAGCTCGGCGATGACATCGGTGGAGTCGCTCTCGAAGCTGTTCCAGTCCGCGCCATAGAAGGCCGAACTTCGTCCGTAGGTGAAGTCGCCATCGCTGCCCACCGGCTGACCCTGATTGACGGTGATGTCCTTGGTGTTGTGGATCACACCCAGTGACAGCTCGGTGTTCTCATCCAGATCGATATCCAGCGCGCCATAGAAATCATTCAGCGTGTTGTCGTTGTCATCGACCCACTGCGCCTGCTCCGTGGAGCGGGTCACCAGGCGCCCGCGGATACGGCCCTGCTCATCGATGGGCCCGGAGATATCGACGCTGACGCTGCTGTCATCCAGCGTGCCGACGCTGCCGCTGATGGAGCCCTGGAAGGTATCGGTCGGGCGCTTGCGCACCAGATTGATGACGCCGCCCAGCTCACTGGTGCTGTTGAAGAGCCCCGACGGCCCGCGCATGACCTCGACCCGATCGATGGCGGTCAGCGAAGGCACCGAGCCCGTCAGGCTCGACATCGGCGCGGACAGGCCATCGATGCTGTAGGCATCGTACTCGTAGCCACGCGCGAAGATGGACGAGCGGCCACTGTCGTTGTTCAGCACCCGCACGCCCAGCGTACGCGCCGCCAGCTGATCCAGGGTGATGAAGTTCTGGTCCTCGATGGCGTCATGGGTCACGACGCTGACGGACTGCGGGATGTCGCGCAGCGAGGCCGGCACCTTGGAGCCCACCGTGGCGGCATCGACACTATAGCCACCACTTTCTTCACTGGAGGCCATGTCATACAGACGCAGACCAGTGACCCGCTGCGTATCCAGCACCAGCGTCGAGTCGTCCGCCTGCGCCGGCATACTGACCAGCACCACGCCCGCCCCGAGCATCAAACGACGCGCCCCTGCCCCACACAGTCCGCGTCCTTGAGTGTGCTTCTTGTTCATCGTGTCCCCTTGCCTTGTTCCGTTATCTACTGTCACTAATGATAATTATTTGCACTTGATGCATTGACGGGGCATTTTGGCACTCCACGACGACAAAAACCTTTGCGGAACCCTCCGTGATGTTTGCAGGTGCGACAAGATGAGCCTTACCTCCCTTTCCGGCCGCGCTGGCGGTGCCACGACGACCACTGATGCGCTTTCCGCTTCGCCCTCTATTCCTTCCTCTATTCCTTCCTCTATTTCTTCCTCTATGCCCTCCTCTATGCCCTCCTCTTCTTTCTCCTCCACTGCGTTCTCCACAGCCTCCTCCTCGCCCTCAAGTGAGAGCGCAAGGCCCAAGATCATCGAGCTTGAGCACGTCCACCGCATGGCGCGCGCCCTGACCAGCGACCACCAGTGCGAGCCTGCCGAGGGCCAGTCCGGCGATGGCGCGCTGATCGGCAACATGCATCTGCATGAGGTTCAGCCGGGGTTGTTCATGCGCCTCAACCGCGTGCGCAAACGTGCCGATCTGATGATTCGCTCCCGTATCGAGCCGTCCCTCAAGATCGCCGTGGTATGGCGCGGGGAGCCGAAGGTCAGTTTCGGCCCGGACAGCCATGCACTGGCACCGGGGCGTGCGCTATGCATCGCCCTCGATGAAGTGACGGAATTCGCGCTCAAGAGCGTGAAAGGCACGCAGGAGCACAGCGCCATCCTGTCGCTGACACCGGCGTGGCTGAAATTGCATCTGGGGGTATCACGCGCCAGCCAACTGATGCCCGAGGCGCGGCATCTGGCCCATTACGCCTGGCAGCCGTCTGCGCGTCTGATCGAGCGACTGGAGGAATTCAGCCGCCAACGGCCGGGGACGCTGGCGCTGCGTCTCGGCATCGAGTCATTGGCATTGGAAGTGATCAGTGAATGCCTGGCGGCCACCGCCTCTCTTTCTCATCCGACTCCCGAAGGGCTTGGCGAGCACTGGGCGGCAAGGCTGGAAGACTGGATACACAGCGGGGAAGCCGCCTATCTGAGCCGGGCGGAGATGGCATCACGGCTGGGCATGAGCGTGCGCCAGTTGCAGCGCCGCTATCGCGACGCCTACGGCCAGCCCCTGGCGCAGGACCTGCGGCGGCGGCAGCTGACCCGAGTGGCGCACCTGCTGCAGGACCGCAAACTGACGATTGAAGCCGCAGCCGAACTGGCGGGCTATCGCAGCGCGGCCAACTTCGCCACCGCCTTTCGCCGCCAATTCGGCGTGCCGCCCAGTCAGCGGCCGGTGGTGCCGGCGTGAGCGACGCTTGGACTTGGCGATGACCCGTCGCTAATGTTGAGCGTCGTCGCGGCATGCGCCCTGCTGGCGGTGGAGGCAGACCGCAGCCGCATACGGACGGACGACCACAGCACGAACTGAACATCACGAAGAACAGCACGACACAACAAGACTTCGCCACGCTCTCGCACAAGGACACTGTCATGTCGGTTGACAACATGAAGCTGGAATCCCTCGCCCTACATCACGGCTATACCTCGGAAGCCACCACCAAGGCGGCGGCGGTGCCGATCTACCAGACCACCTCCTACACCTTCGATGATACCCAGCACGGCGCGGACCTCTTCGATCTCAAGGTGCCGGGCAACATCTACACCCGCATCATGAACCCGACCAATGACGTGCTGGAGCAGCGCATGGCCGCCGTCGAGGGCGGTATCGCGGCGTTGGCGGTGGCTTCCGGCATGGCGGCGATCACCTATGCCATCCAGGCGCTGGTGCAGGTCGGCGACAACATCGTCAGCACCAGCCAGCTATATGGCGGCACCTACAACCTGTTCGCCCATAGCCTGCCGCGTCAGGGGGTCGAGGTGCGCATGGCGGCCTTCGATGATTTCGCCGGCCTCGAGGCGCTGATCGATGACAAGACCCGCGCCGTCTTCTGCGAGTCCATCGGCAATCCTGCCGGCAACATCGTCGATCTCGAGCGTCTGGCCGAGATCGCCCACCAGCATGGCGTGCCGCTGATCGTCGACAACACCGTCGCCACGCCAGTGCTGTGCCGCGCCTTCGATCACGGCGCCAATATCGTGATCCACTCGCTGACCAAGTATATCGGCGGCCACGGCACCACCGTGGGTGGCATCATCATTGATTCAGGCAAGTTCGACTGGGTCGCCAACAAGGAGCGCTTCCCGATTCTCAACGAGCCGGACCCCTCCTACCACGGCGTCGTCTACACCGAGGCCTTCGGTCCGGCCGCCTATATCGGGCGTTGCCGTGTGGTGCCACTGCGCAATACTGGCGCGGCGCTGTCACCGCAGAGCGCCTTCCTGCTGCTGCAAGGCCTGGAAACCCTCAGCCTGCGCATGGAACGCCACTGCAGCAATGCGCTCACGCTGGCCGAGTATCTGCAGCAGCACCCGAGCGTCAGCTGGGTCAACTACGGCGCGCTGCCCGACAGCCCCTATCACGCCACCTGCCAGAAGATCACCGGCGGCAAGGCCTCCGGTATCATAAGCTTCGGCATCAAGACGGACGCGACTGGTGATGACAAGGCCGAAGCCGGGCGCATCGCCGGCGGCAAGTTCATCGATGCGCTGCAGATGATTCTGCGCCTGGTCAATATCGGCGATGCCAAGTCGCTGGCCTGCCACCCGGCCTCCACTACCCACCGCCAGCTCAACGAGGAAGAACTGGCCAAGGCCGGTGTCTCGGCGGATCTGGTGCGCATCTCGGTGGGGATCGAGCACATCGACGACATCATCGCCGATGTCAGCCAGGCGCTGGACAAGGCGGTGGCGTGACGCGAGAGCGGCTCCCAAACGACATTGAGGCGCCAACCAGGCTGTCTCAGTGATATCTCAGCGCCCGCGAAGACACCCCTCTTCGCGGGCGCCTTGTGTTGCGTGTCCCGATGACTGCTGCTGCGCCCAGGCCTGCCAGAACCGCAATGGGCTGCAAAGCAAGATAACGGTATATAAAAAGACTAGACTCTCAGGTCGGCGATCCATCGAGACCCAGCATAAATCTGGTTAATACCAAGAATAAAAAATCGAAACTACCGAAATACACGAACAGAACACACTCTTGGATCAAGGCGCACACAGAGGCGCCTGTCACAACGATAACAACTCCAAGAGGTGTCCCGATGAAGCGTACCCTGCTGACCGCTGCAATTGCCGCTACCGCTATCCTGCCGCTGAGCGCCGCTCAGGCTCAGGATATCAAGCTCGGCCACGTGCTGGCGCCCACCCATAGCTGGAACATCGCTGCGGAAGGTTTTGCCAAGGATGTCGCCGAGGCCACTGATGGCCGCGTCAATTTCCAGGTCTTCCCCAGCGGACAGCTCGGCAACGAGAAGACGGTTGTGGAAGGCATGCAGATCGGCAGCGTGCCGGCTGGCGTGATCGGCTGTGGCTCCTTCCAGCCGCTGGATGCCCGCTTCGGCATCGTCGAACTACCCTACTCCTGGCCGGACCGCGAACATGCCTACGCCGCCTACGATGGCAAGCTGGGCGATGCGCTCGAGGATGTCGCCGACGAGCACAACATGAAGATCCTGTCGTGGTGGGAAAACGGCTTCCGTCACGTCACCAACAACCGTGGCCCCATCACCACCCCGGAAGACCTCGCGGGCCTCAAGATTCGCGTCACGCCGGACAAGATGCGTCTGGACACCTTCACCGCACTGGGTTCCAGCCCGGCGCCGCTGTCCTTCGGTGAGCTCTACTCCGCGCTTCAGCAGGGCGTGTTCGATGCCCAGGAAAACCCGCTGGCCATCATCTATTCCTCTTCGTTCAGCGAAGTGCAGGACTACGTCTCCCTCACTGGTCACGTCTGGGCACCGGCGTGTCTGACCATCTCCAACTTCACCTGGAACCAGCTCTCCGAGCAGGATCAGGCCGCAGTGCAGAAGAGCGCCGACGAATGGCGTGACAAGCAGCGCGCGATGACCCAGAAGGATGACGCCGAGCTGGTCGCCAAGCTGGAAGAAGCAGGCATGCAGGTCAACGAGGTCGACACCGCGCCCTTCAATGCCAAGGTGCAGGGTGTGTGGGCCGAGTACACCGACGTCTTCGGGCCTGAGCTGATGGGCCTGGTCGAGCAATACCGCAAGGGCGAGTAACGATGTCTTCCGCCTCTCCCTCCGTCAAGCCGCTGGCCATGTTGTGTGCCGTGCGTACCTTGATGATCACCCTCTCACGTTGGAGCTGCCGGGGCTGTCTGGCCCTGGCTGCCAGCGGAGTCGCCGCGCTGTCGGCACTGGTGATCTGGACCGTCTTCATGCGTTGGGTCATGGGTCAGCCGCCGCACTGGGCAGAAGAGTTGCCGCAGCTGGTGCTGGTATGGACCACCCTGCTGGCCGCGGTGTCCTGCACCCGCAACCGCACTCACCTGAGTGCGGGCCTGCTGCCGCTGCTGGTGCGCTCGATGCGTATCCAGCGCATTACCGGACGCATCACTGACGCCATGATCCTGATCATGCTGCTGTTGCTGGCCAAGGCAGGCATGGATCTGACCGTCATCACGATGCGTCAAACCACCACTGCGCTGCAGATTCCGGCCGGTATCGTCTATCTGTCCGTGCCGCTGTGCTGCACCGCGATGGCACTGGTACAGCTGGAGCACCTGCTGACGCCGACCGCAACCTCCCGTGACACCCTGGCCGATGACGCCCCGTCATCCCCACGCCAAGGAGATGCCTCATGACTCTCGGCGCCCTGGCTCTGCTCGGCGTATTCGCGCTCGGCATCCTCATCGACATTCCCATCGCCTTCGCGCTGTTGATGTCGGCCCTCTTCTACCTGCTGGCCTTCGGTGCCGCGCCCATGATGGTCTCGGCGCAGCAATTCGTGGCCGGGATGGAAAGCTTCACCCTGCTGGCGATCCCGCTGTTCGTGCTCGCCGCCCAGTTGATGAACCGCGCCGGTCTGACCGAACGCCTGGTACGCCTGTGCATGGCGATGGTCGGTGACATCCGCGGCGGTCTGGCGGTGGTCGCGGTGCTCGCCTGCATGATGTTCGGCGCGCTGTCCGGCTCCGGCGTGGCGGACGTGATCGCCATCGGCAGCATGCTGCTGCCCACCATGGCTCGCAACGGCTATGACAAGGGCTTCAGCAGTGCGCTGGTCGGCACCGCCAGCTCCATCGGCACCGTGATTCCGCCCAGCATCGTGATGATCGTCTACGGCACCACCTCCAATACCTCGGTGGGCCAGCTGTTCATGGGCGGCATCATCCCCGGCCTCATGCTGACCGTCGCGCTGGTCGGCGTCGCCCTCTACATGTCACGCAAGCATGGCTGGTCGGGTGGTGTCGCGGCCCGTGTGCCCGGCGAGCGTCGCCGCGCCCTGCTCAGCGCCATGCCGGCCCTGATGGTGCCGGTGATGATCATCGGTGGCATCCGCTTCGGGGTCTTCACGCCCACCGAAGCCGCCGCCTCCGCGATTCTCTACGCCATCATCATCGGCACCTGTGTCTATCGCAGCCTGACCTGGCGCGGCTTCCTGGACAGCGTCAAGGCAACTGCCGAGACCACCGGCGCCATCCTGCTGATCATCGGTGCGGCCGGCATGTTCGCCTGGGGCCTGACCTACGAGCAGGTGCCGCAGGCCATCGCCCAGCTGATCGGCGAATTCACCGACAGCCGCATCAGCGTCCTGCTGCTGCTGACCGCCGTGCTACTGGTGCTGGGTTCCTTCATGGAAAGCGTGGCGATCATCATCATCGTGACGCCCATCGTGATGCCGCTGCTAGCGCAATACGGCATCAGTCCGGTGCACTTCGGGGTACTGCTGACCGTCAATCTGGCCATCGGCGCCAATACGCCGCCGCTGGGCATCGACCTGATGGCCGCCTGTCGCATCGCCGGTATCAACGTCAGCGATTCGCTGCGCCCGCTGGGCCTGATGCTGGGCGCGATGCTGACCGTGCTGATGCTGATCACCTTCATTCCGGAACTCGTGCTGTTCCTGCCCAACCTGATGGAGGGCTGAGTGATGACCACCGCCATGGACCACAAGCTTCCCCAGCGCTGGCTGTTCGTACCGGGTGACGACGACGCCCGTCTGCAGGCCGCCCTCACCAGCGGCGCCGATGCCATCGTGGTCGATCTCGAAGAGTTCACCCCGGCCGCCGGACGCAAGCTTGCCATCAGTCGCTTCGCCGACTTCGCCAGACGCGCCCGTGCCCTGAAGGTGTGGCCGGCCGTGCGCCTCAACCTGCTGGAGCACGGCGGTCGCGACGAACTGGCAGAGCTGATCAGCACCACCCTGGGCGATCCCACCGGGACTCCCGCCGCCATCTTCCTGCCCGCCGTCGAGCAACGCGCCCAGCTGGCTGCGCTGGATGACGCCCTCGCCGAGCAGGAAGCCCTGCATGGCCTGACACGGGGCAGTCTGAAGAGCGTCGCGACGCTGGAAAGCCAGGCCGGACTGCTGGCCACCGAGGAACTGCTCGCCGCGGGCGATGACACGCCACGCCTGCTGGGAGCACTGATCGGTACCGGGGATCTGGCTGCGGATCTGGGCCTGATGCCCGACCAGCCCGCCGCCACCATCACCGAGACGCTCAAGCCGTGGCGTCAGCGGTTGGCGCGGGCCTGCAAGACCCATCGCCGGCTGGCCATCGATGGCCCGTGGCGCTGGAAGCACGGGCTGGGCACCGACCAGCACTGGGCCAATCAGCAGGGGCTGCAGGCGCGTTGCGTCATCTACCCCGAACAGCTCGAAGCGCTTTACGACCTCATGCCCGCTCGCGGCGCTGACCCGATGCCCATCCCTCAGACCTGAGCCGCTGCCCTCACGAGCGCCGCACCGAATTCATTACCGCGTCAAAACTACCGACGTCTCAACACCGATTTCTCAACACTGATTTCTCAACAACAACGAGAGCACTCCCATGACTCAGGCCGCGAACACTTCCTCCGCTTCCACCCTGCCGCTGCGCAATGGCGGGCAGATCCTCGTCGATCAGATCCGTCTGCACGGCACCAAGCGTGTCTTCCTGGTGCCGGGCGAAAGCTACCTGCCGTGCATCGATGCGCTCAATGAGCACAAGGGCGCCATCGAGCCCATCGTCTGCCGCCAGGAAAGTGGCGCAGGCTACATGGCCGAAGCCTACGGCAAGCTGACCAACGAGCCGGGCGTGTGCTTCGTCACCCGTGGCCCGGGCGCCACCAACGCCTCCATCGCCGTGCACACCGCCTATCAGGATTCCACGCCGATGATCCTGTTCATCGGTCAGGTCGGTGGCGACTTCATCGAGCGCGAAGCCTTCCAGGAAATCGATTACCGCCGCATGTTCGGCGAGATGACCAAGTGGGTCGCGCAGATCGACGACACCTCGCGCATTCCGGAATACATCGCGCGTGCCTATCAGGTGGCGCGCAGCGGCCGTCCGGGGCCGGTGGTGCTGGCACTGCCCGAAGACACCCTGTGGGGCGAAGCCCAGGTCGCGGACGTCAAGCCGCACCCGCGTCTGGCCACCTACCCGGGTCAGCCGCAGCTCGATGAGCTCAAGAGCCTGCTCGCGACTGCCGAGCGTCCCTTCCTGTTGGTCGGCGGCAGCGGCTGGACCCGCGATGCCCAGGTCGCGCTGGAAGGCTTCGCCGAGCGCTTCGATATCCCCACTGGTGTCGCCTGGCGCCGTCTGGAGTGCGTCGATGCCGAACTGCCGCAATTCGCCGGTCACGTCGGCATGGGCATGCATGACGCGCTGCGTCAGCAGCTGGTCGAGAGTGACCTGGTGATCGCCGTCGGTACCCGTATCGGCGAAGCCACCAGCGAAGGCTACAGCTGGATCCAGTCGCCGGTGCCGACCCAGAAGCTGGTGCACATCTACGCAGACCCGGAAGAGCTGGGCCGTGTCTATCAGCCGACGCTGGCCATCAATACCGACGTCAACGGCTTCGCACTGGCGCTCTCCACCCTGTCCCCGGATAGCGCACCGCGCTGGTCCGGCATTACCCGCGAGGCGCGCGCCGCCTATCTGGCCACGCTGGAAGAGCAGCCGTCGCCGGGCCCGCTGAGCCTGGACAAGGTCAGCCTGACCGTCGACCGCATTCTCGATGGCAAGGGCTGCATCAGCGTCGGCGCCGGCAACTACGCGCTCTACGCACACCGCTACGTGCGCTTCCGTGGCCTGGGCAGCTCGCTGGCCCCGACCGTCGGTTCCATGGGTTACGGCCTGCCCGCCGCCATCTCCAGCAAGCTGGAATTCCCGGAACGCCCCGCCGTCTGCTACGCCGGTGATGGCTGCTTCCAGATGAACCTGCAGGAACTGGGCGTGGCACTGCAGTACCGCCTCGGCGTCGTGGTGCTTGTGTTCAACAACGGCATGTGGGGCACCATCCGCGCCCACCAGGAAAACGACTTCCCGGGCCGTGAGATCGCGCTGACCTTCACCAACCCGGACTTCGCCGCGCTGGTCACCGCCTACGCCGGCCTGGGTCAGGTGGTGGAGAAGGACGAGGACTTCGAGGAAAGCTTCAAGCGCGCCCTGGAATTCGCCGACCGCGAGCGTCTGCCGGCCCTGATCGAGCTGCGCTATGACCCGGACGGCATCGCCCCGGGCAAGCTGCTCAGCGGCATCCGTGAAGATGCCCTCACGCGTAACGCGGCCGAGTAAGTCACAGGGAGGCGCTCCTTCCCGCCTTCGGACGACCTTCCCGTCGCCCGAAGGCGGGAAGGTCGCCAGTCAGAACAGTTGAACCATGCCGCCAGAGCGCGACGACAGGAGTCATACAACAACATGTCCACTACCACTACCCCTTCAGCTCCCTCTGCCAATACCGAACAGACCCAGCAGATTCTGGATAGCCTCGCCCTGCGCGTCGATGGCAAGCGCCTGTGGGACGCGCTGATGACATTGGCCGAGATCGGCGCGACGCCCAAGGGCGGCAACTGCCGTCTGGCCCTGACCGAAGAAGACCGCGCCGGCCGCGAGCTGGTCACCGGCTGGCTCGAGGCCGCTGGCCTGACACTGCGCGTCGACGAGATCGGCAACATCTTCGCCCGTCGCCCGGGGCGCAATGACAGCCTGCCGCCGGTCGCCACCGGCAGCCACATCGACACCCAGCCCACCGGCGGCAAGTTCGACGGTTGCTACGGCGTGCTGGCCGGCCTGGAAGTCATGCGCGTGCTGGATGAGCGCGGCATCGAGACCGAAGCCCCGCTGGAAGTGGTGATCTGGACCAACGAGGAAGGCAGCCGCTTCGTGCCGGTGATGATGGGGTCCGGCGTGCATGCGGGCTTGATCCCGCTCGAGAAGGCCCTGGCCGCCACCGACCGTGACGGCGACAGCGTTGCCGCGTCACTGGCGCGCACCGGCTATGCCGGCGACGTGCCGGTGGGCAGCCATGATTTCGGCGCCTATTTCGAGGCGCATATCGAGCAGGGCCCGGTGCTGGAGCAGGAAGAGATCACCATCGGCGCCGTCACCGGCTCGCTGGGTCTGCACTGGTTTGACGTGGTGGTCAGCGGTCAGGAAGCCCACGCCGGCCCGACGCCGATGCCCTACCGCCGCGATGCGCTCAAGACCGCCTGCGCGCTGGTCAGTGACATCCTGACGCTGGCCGATGCCTACCAGCCCAACGGTCGCGTCACCTGTGGCGAATTCAATGTGCATCCCAACTCGCGCAACGTGATTCCGGGCCAGGTGCGCTTCAGCGTCGACCTGCGTCACCTGGAACCAGCAGTGCTCGCCGAGATGCACGACCAGCTCAAGGCGCTGTGCCTCAAGCATCACGCCGCCAACCAGAGCGACAAGCAACGCGTAGACATCGAGCTGATCGAGGTCCAGCACATTCCGCCGACGCCCTTCGCGCCGGAACTGATCGAGATGGTGCGCAGCGCAAGTCAAGTGCTGGAACTCAGCTACCGCGACATGGAAACCGGCGCCGGTCACGACGCCGTGCAGATCGCCGGCATCAACCCGGTGGCGATGATCTTCGTGCCCTGCGAAGACGGCATCAGCCACAACGAGAGCGAGAACGCCGAACCGTCCGATCTCGAGGATGGCGCCAACGTCCTGCTGCTGGCGATGCTCAAGCGTGCCGGCATCGTCAGCACCAACACTGACGACGCCAATGCGACCCACAACACCGCGGAGAACGCCCAATGAGCACTGCCACATCCGCCCCGCTGACGCATGCCGACTGGCAGCAACGCGCCGCCGCGCTGACCTTCGAGACGCGTGCCTTCATTGATGGCGCCTATACCGAAAGCACTGGCTGCGACACCTTCCCGGCCTACAATCCGGCCACCGGCGAAGTACTGGCGCATATCACCGCCTGCACCGAACAGGACATCGATCGCGCCGTGATGGCCGCGCGTCGCGCCTTCAAATCCGGTGTCTGGTCGCGTCAGTCGCCCCAGGCCCGCAAGGCCGTGCTGCAGCGCTTTGCCCAGTTGATCAGCGACAATGCCGAAGAACTGGCGCTACTGCAGACGCTTGAAATGGGCAAGCCGATCGGCGACAGCCTGGGCTTTGATCTGGCGGAAACCGCGCGCTCGGTGGCCTGGTATGCCGAGGCCATCGACAAGCATTACGACGAGATCGCGCCCACCGGCGAGAACGTGCACGCCACCATCACCCGTGAAGCGCTGGGCGTGGTCGCGGCGGTGGTGCCGTGGAACTTCCCGCTGATGATCGCTTCCTGGAAGTTCGCGCCGGCGCTGGCGCTGGGCAACAGCGTGGTGCTCAAGCCGGCCGAAGCCTCAAGCCTGAGTGCGCTGCGTCTGGCAGCACTGGCCGATGAAGCCGGCATCCCGGCGGGCGTGTTCAACGTCACGCCGGGCCTGGGCGCGGTGGCGGGTCAGGCGCTCGGCCTGCACATGGAAGTCGATGCGCTGGCCTTCACCGGCTCCACCGCGACCGGCAAGCGCTTCATGCGCTACTCAAGCGACTCCAACCTCAAGCGTGTGTGGCTGGAGTGTGGCGGCAAGTCGCCGCATATCGTGTTCGCCGATTGCCCGGACCTGGACCAGGCCGCTCGCGCCGCCGCCGATGCCATCTTCATCAATCAGGGCGAAGTCTGCATCGCCGGTTCGCGCCTGTATGTCGATGAGGCCATCTTCGATGACTTCATGCCGCGTCTGATCGCCTGCGCCCGTACCATGCCGGCCGGTGATCCGCTCGACCCGGCCACGCGCATGGGCGCACTGGTCAGCGCGGACCACCACGAGAAGGTGCTCGGCTTCGTCGAGACGGCGCTCTCGGAAGGCATGACGCTGCACCAGGGCGGTCAGGCGATCGCGCCCAGCGACGCCACCGCCGGCGGCTGGTATCTGGAGCCGACCATCGTGGAAGGCGGCCAGAACAGCACCGTTATGCGCGAGGAAATCTTCGGCCCGGTGCTCGGCGTGACCCGGTTCAGCGGCGAGGAAGAGGCCATCGAACTGGCCAATGATTCCATCTACGGGCTGGGCGCTGGTCTGTGGACCCGCGATCTGGCGCGTGCCCATCGTGTCTCGCGGCGTCTCAAGGCGGGTCTGGTGTGGGTCAACTGCTACGCCGATGGCGACATCAGCGTGCCCTTCGGTGGCGTCAAGCAATCCGGTTTCGGGCGTGACAAGTCACTGCACGCGCTGGACAAGTACTCAGACCTGAAGACCACCTGGATCAATCTCGCCTATTGAGGCCTGTGACGACCCACCCACCCAAGGCACCGCTGTCATCCGATGTTGCAGGATGGCAGCGGTGCCGTGGGTGGTAGTCGAGAAATGGGGCCGTGAAGCGCTTGAGAAAAGGGGCTTGAAACTGAGGTTCGGTCTAGACGGTCTCGCCCGTGCCCTCGCCCTCATTCTCGTCGGGCTCGGGCTGGGCCGCACCCGGCCGTTCAGCATCAGGATCAGCATGCACGGCGGCAAGCGGGTCGCGACTGGCCGGCACGCCGTCGGCTGCGGCAGAGGCCGCGGCGGGCTGCATTTCCAGCCCGCGATGCAGACGCTCTTCCAGCGGCACCTTGGCCAGCGCGTTGTGCATGAAATTGACGAAGGTGGATTCGGCGGCACTGAAACGCGCCTCGCGGTGCCACATCAGGTGCAGGTCGATATCGGCCACGCCACCGTAGGGCGGCAGGGGCCACAACTCTCCTTCCGCGACTTCACGGCGCACGATGTGCTCGGGCATGCAGCCGATGCCCCAACCGGCCAGCACCATGCGGCGGATTTCCTGCAGGCTGCTGGACTGACCGATCACCGGGCCCTGCACGCCTTCGCGGGCACGGAACATCGCCAGCGGTGACAGCACGCCATCGAGCTGCTCACTGCCAAAGGAGACATAGCGTTCATTGCGCAGCGCATCCATCGGCAGGTTCTGCTGACCGAACAACGGATGCATGCGACCACAGAAGTAGCGGTAATTCTGGCGCGCCAGCACCTGGGACATCAGCTGTTCAGGCGTCTGCTGGGCCAGACAGATACCCAAGGCCCCCTGGCGCTGCAGCAAACCCTGCTGCACCTCGTGACTGGACATTTCCTGGATCGAGAAGGTGACCTGGGGGAAACAGCGGTGAAAGCGTGCGAACACGCTATCAAGGAAACGGCATTCAATGCCGGTGATGAACAGGAGCGAGACATGTCCGGAAATCTCCGTATGACTATTGCCCACCTCAGAGGCGAGACGCGCCACATTGGCGTAGATCTCCACCGCCTCGCGATAGACCACCTGCCCCGCCCCGGTCACGCGAAAACTGTGACTGTCCCGTTCGATCAGACGCTGCCCCAGGCGCTCTTCCAGGCGCTTGAGTGACAGACTCACCGCTGGCTGTGACAGGTAGAGACGCGCCGCGGCCCGACTGACGCTTTCCTCCTGGACGATGACGATGAATGTTCTCAGCAGGTTCCAGTCCAGCGTGTCATGTATGGGTCGCATGGCGATTGTTCCTGTCCCGAAAGTGGCGCGACCGACAAGAGCGCAATGAAAAGCTCTCCCGGTGGTGCGCCAGATGGTAATAAAGTCAGCACCGCGTCACCAACGTCTGCCCTCGAGTGATATATTCCCCCTCGCTCAAGACAGTAATGACGATCAATACAATATCAATAAAGCGGAAAACACGACGATGTTCGATACCCGAGAAACCTTCATTCTCTCGATCATGATCATAGCATGTGGCGTATTTCTGATGGGGCTTTCGCTCTATTTCTTCCGCCGCATCAAGACCTATGATGATTACAATGTCGCAGGCCGTTCCACCTCGACCTTCCCGCTGATCTGTACGCTGATCGGTACCGCCGTCGGCGGTTCTACCCTGCTGGGCTTCGTCTCCAAGGGCTACACCTTCGGCATGGGCCAGCTGTGGCTGCCGGTGGGCATGACCTTCGCAGGCATTGCCCTGTACTTCTTCATCGGCAAGATCCACGCCGAAGGCGAGCGCCTCAACATGGTGACCCTGGCCGATTTCCTGGTCAGTCGCTTTGGCGAAGGCGTCAGGGTGCCGACCCTGCTCAGCATCCTGTGTGCCTACGCGGCCATCACCGGCATGCAGTTCGTGGCCGTGGCCACGGTGCTCAAGCTGGTGTTCGGCATGGCACTGCCGGTGGGCATCCTGCTGACCTGGGCACTGCTGACCGCCAAGACATGGCTGGGCGGCCTGATGGCGGTCATCTGGTCAGACGCCATCCTGGGCACCTTGCAGACCCTGGGCATCTTCTTCCTGCTGGTCACCGTCTACTACGCCAGCGGCAGCTGGGAATTCATCAGCGCGGCATCCATGCCCGAAGGCAACCCTGACTTCCTGAGCCTGACCGGTATTTCCGGCCATGAACTGGCGGTCTACATGCTGACCATCGGCGCCTATCAGTTCGTGCGCCAGGACCTTTGGCAGCGCTTCTGGGCCGCACGCAGCCTCAAGGCGGCACGGACCGGCTACGCCGTCGCCATCGTCTTCACGCTGCTGGTCGGCGGTGCCGTGGTCCTGATCGGCGCCTTCGCCAAGCTGGGACTGGATATCGCGGTCGCCAATCCGGACCTGTCCTTCTACGCCATCATCAAGGCCACCCTGCCGTTGCCGCTGATGGTCAGCATGGTCGTCGTGCTGCTGGCGACCATCATCTCGTGCGCCGATTCGTTCTTCATCGCCGGTGCGTCCTCCATCGCCAACGACATCATCAAGCCGCGCATGAAGGGCCGCGATGATGCCTTCATGCTGCGCATGAGCCGTCACTCGGTGGTCGCCATGTCCTTGATTTCGCTGGGCCTGGCGCTCTATGCACCGCGTCTGCTCGATATCTGGATTCTCGGCAGCGCGATGCTGGTCTGCGGTGTGCTAGTGCCGACGGTGGTCGCGCTGTGCCGTCGCACGCCAGACCCGCGTGGCGGAGTGATCATGATGTGGGGCGGGCTGGCCACCGCCGTGCTGTGGCAGGTGCTGGGCCATCCCTTCGGCCTGCACCCGGTGATGATCGGCCTGCCGGTCTCGCTGGCGCTGATGCCGCTGGCGCTGATGCCGCTGGCGCTGCGCAAGCCGAGCCTGAGCCTCTCGACCGAGTCCGCGGCGCGCTGACTGACCGAGCTGACTGACTGAGCGAACAGTTGCGCTCAATGCTTATCAAGTAGTGATGCAGCACCCGAAAGCCCCCGTTGCCGATGACCTCTTGAGAGCATCGGCAACGGGGGCTTTCCTGTGGTCAGGATCAATTCTCTGCGGGTTTCCTGCGCGCCACTCTGATAGCCATTCTGCTGGTCACCATGATGGCCATTCCGATGACCATTCTGCTGACCGAGCAGATGCCTTCAGGCAGGTTTTTCGTGAGCGACTGCCGACTATCCTTGCGACGACTTGGCTGCCTTTTCTGTCATCAATCGGCCAATTTCTCATCGGAATCCCCGCATGTTGTCACCGCGCAATACACACATGTTTTCTTACATAAATTTGGCAAATACTGCGTATTGAAATTTGAAAGCCCAAAAGGCTGATGATTCGTTGACCGCGAAGGGAGGGCCTCATAGATTGAAGGCGTACCATCACAACAAGAGGCAGGGACAGGTACCGCATGCATCTCCCGGACGCAGCATCATGGTCACGAGAAGTCCCGCATGCACTGCCCCGCTCACAATAACGATAACGTGGATACTGCTATGAAAACCCTCAACCCGGCTTATTCATGAGGCCGACCTGAAAACGAAGATGGCGAGTGGTTTTCTCTTGTAGAATCAGGATATTCCTGCCAGAACACGATTCAAGAGGACCACTCGCCATGGGTGAAACCCTAACGAC
>NZ_JADPPY010000045.1:0-20365 GCF_018340035.1 Cobetia sp. MC34 | reverse complement strand
GCCACCCGCAACTGGACACCGCGCCGGACAGTCTGGCTGAACCCCGACCAGGAAGACCCGCTGGTTCAACAGGATCAGCGATTAGAAGCCGCCTGATTACAGGTTCCAACAAGCTTGACAGACATCGGCCGCCGCCGGCCTGGCGGATTGCGTGTCACAGGTATTGGGCGGCGAGATCGCGGGTAGCAAGGGGGCCAAGCTGGCGCGTCTGTTGGCAGCGCCGCAAGTGGCGGTGGAGCGCAGCTGGATGGTGGGCGACGCCGCCAGCGACATTCGCGCCGCGCACGAGGCAGGGTGTCGTGCCGCTGCGGTCAGCTGGGGATGGCAGAGCCCCGAGCGGCTGGCCAGCATGGCGCCGGAACGGGTCATCGCGCAGCCGCAGGCGCTGATATCACTTTGCGATCTGCCAAGCAGCGACATCCGCGAAGTGGGCTAGGGCGTGAGCAGGGCGGCCACAAGGCGCAGGCCTTTGCGCACGCTTGCTCTGATTCACTCATGCACGTGTGAGCTGTTGCACGTGTGAATTGATAGAACGATGCCGCCGAGTCGTGTCATGACTCGGCGGCATCGTTGCCTGGCGGATCAGGAAGCTCGTCGTCTCAGACAGCTGGCTCGTTCAGACGGCTGCTGACTGAGACGGCCTGATCAGGCGTCGTCAGTCGCGAGCTGCGCGGCGGTGGCTGTCTCGCCGCCTGCTTGTCTGGCGCTCTTGTCGGGCTGCGCCAGGAAGGCTTCCAGCGAATCATCCATCGCGTCGAGCCAGGGCGTGTGATGGCGCGGGGCCATGGTGCCGGTCATCAGCGAGCGGTAGGAGTAGTCACGGAAGGTCATGATGTTCTCGTGCTTGTGGTGCTCCCACTCGAGGAAGGTGCGATTGACGCCGTCGATATCGAAGCTCGGATAATCCGTCTCCGAGATCAGTGACTTCACGTAATCGCCCTGGAAGAGGATCATTGATTCATCGCTGTCCAGTGTCTCCTCCCTGTCACGCCATGCCTGACTATCCGCCTGCATCGCCTCGCGGCTGGGCAGCGCGATCTCACCGAGAATCACGTCACGCACCCACCATGCCTGGGCATCGAACATGTTGAAGGTGTACCACTGGTCCTGCATGCCGAGGTAGAACATGCGCGGATTTTCTTCCCAGGCAGCGCCCTTGTAGAGACCGAGCGGCCACATGCGATTGCCCGTCTTGAGGCGCAGTGGCTCATCCAGGAAGGGGAAGTGGTGGAGGTAGCCGGTACACAGGATGATGGCATCGATCTTCTTGCTGCTGCCATCGCGGAAATAGGCCGTGTCGCGGTCCACTTTCAGCAACAGCGGCTTCTCTTCCCAGTTGTCCGGCCAGGCAAAGCCCATCGGGGCGGTGCGATAGCTGGTGGTAATGCTGCGAGCGCCATACTTGTAGCACTGCGAACCGATATCTTCGGCAGAGTAGCTGCTGCCGATCAATAGCAGGTCCTTGCCCTTGAATTCCAGCGCGTCGCGGAAGTCATGAGCGTGCAGAATACGGCCATTGAACTGCGAGAATCCCGGGAATTCGGGCACGTTGGGGGTCGAGAAGTGACCCGATGCCACGATGACGTGATCAAACTGCTCCTGAACGACCGCATCGGCCTGCAGGTCATGGACACTGACGGTGAACTGCTCGCGGGTGTCGTCAAAGCTGACGTGGCGCACCGGGCAGTTGAAGCGGATGTACTTGCGCACGCCTGCCTTATCGACTCGACCCTTGATGTAGTCGAAGACCACCGCACGTGGCGGGTACGAGGCAATGGGATGGCCGAAGTGCTCCTCGAAGGAATAATCCGCGAACTCCAGGCATTCCTTGGGGCCGTTGGACCACAGGTAGCGATACATGCTGCCGTGGACGGGTTCACCATTCTGATCGAGACCGGTGCGCCAGCTGTAATTCCACAGGCCACCCCAGTCACTCTGTTTTTCATAACAGACTATTTCGGGAATATCGATACCCTTGTCAGCGGCAGATTGAAAGGCGCGCAGCTGTGCCAGGCCACTCGGCCCTGCGCCAATGATCGCAATGCGTTTTGTCATGGGTATTTCCTGTTGAGACTGTAATGAGACGTCATGTTCCGTGAACCCCGAGTTGCGGGATCTCGTGTTGACCAGGTGCTTTTTCCTATGTAGTGGAGCGCGATAATAATGAGCGTTATCCAGCGCTTGGGTGGCCTGGAAAGGTAAGGAATCCAGTTGACTGGCCACCCGACATTTCACTGAACCTGAACACGGAAGCCGTATTTTTCTTGCCTTGAGAGCAATCTACGGCTCGCGGAACGTGAGGCATCCTCGCAGAAATGATGCGCCATCTCAAATGTGAGACATTGATTCTGAGTGTATGAAGTGTACACGATAACGAGGGTGTTTAGACTTTAGTGGTAAGATTATTTCGGGTTGTGTCACTTTGGGAAGGCCAGGCACAAGGGTGCGATTTATCGGCTCATGGCTTGGGTGGTTTTTTTAAATTGTTGATTTAAGTATATATTTTTAAATTTATGGCGGTGGTTTGTCATGGCGTTATCTGGCTTGTTTTCCATGTGGAAAGAAAAGAAGATTGCCGTGTTGCAATGTCGATTCGAAGGTGGATGATTTTCTGCCTATTCAAGGCATGCTGAGTCAAGCAGGTGGTGGGATGAAATGATCTATTGGTCAAGCAGGTGGGTGCTTGTAATTTTGAGATTTTGCGTAAATAAGTGTGTGAGGAGGATGGAAAAGGGGTGTCACAGTAGTGAGTGGTGTGTGAATGGAGAAAGAACAGGGATCAGTAGGGAAAAGGACGCCAGATTATCGAATGATCCTCGCTGGAGGGTTCGCTGGAGGATTTGCTCGAGTTTTTTCTAGAGGAGCTGCAGGGCTATTCGCAGGGCTATACGCAGAACTATTCGCGGGGCTATTCACTCACCAGGCCAGCGACGAGGGGGAAGCGGAGGTTGATCACTCTGCATACCGAAAGGGCGTATACTGGACCGGTGATAGAGAAGCTACAGGAGAAGACACCATGACTCACAAGCGCAAGGTGCAGGACAACGCGCTCAAGGCGGTGCTGCGTACCCCGATGTTCAAGCAACGCGTGGTAAAGGCGCGCAAGGGCAAGGGCAGCTATCAGCGCCAGGGCAAGTCGCAGGGATACAGGGGCGGCAGTGAAGCGCCTTCAGTCAGTGTGCACAACGCTGCCTGAAGACGCTTCATTGGTGCGGTTTCCCACGACCTGACTTGCATCACCGCAAGGGCTGAAACAAGAACGCCGCAGCGTCAGCGCTGCGGCGTTTTGCGTCTGTCCTACTGCAAGCGACTCAGTTCGCGAAGTGCGCATTCCAGGTCTTGGCACGTGCGGCGTCGCGGGCTTCATAGTCGGCCAGCACCGTCTCCAGTTCGCCCAGTGATTCATGCTCACGATCCTCGCCCAGCTGGGTCAGGCGCAGGGTATACCAGGCTGTCACCCCGCCTTCAGGCGGCGCGCTGAAACGCGGGAATTCTGGCGCGGGGCATTCTCCGGCCTGCCAGAGGGCGGGCAGTGACGGGTGCAGCGCCAGTGGGCGGGCCAGGCCGACGAGGTCGACGGCGCCCTGTGCCACGGCGTCTTCGGCCTGCGCAAGTGTCTTGAAGCCACCGGTTGCCATCAGGGGCAGGGTCGTTACCTCGCGTGCACGCTTGGCGAATTCGACGAAGTAGGGGCCGCTGGCGCTGGCATCCGACGCCGAGCTCGCGCCGGGGAAGTAGGTGCCGCCACTGATATCGATCAGATCGATGGGCAGCTCATCGAGCGCTGCTATCACCCGCAGCGCTTCGGCTTCCTCGAAACCGCCTTGCAGTTGGTCGCTGGAGTTGAGCTTTACCAGTACCGGGTAGTCGTGGCCAACGGCCTCACGTACGGCAATGATCACCTCACGCATCAGGCGCATGCGGTTGTCGAGGCTGCCGCCGTAGTCATCCGTACGCTGATTGAAGAGGGGAGACAGAAACTGGCTGAGCAGGAAGCCGTGTGCCGCATGCACCTGTACCCCGCCAAACCCGGCTTCACGCGCCAGGCGAGCCGTCATTGCCATGGCGCCAGGCAGTGCCTTGATGGCCTCAGGCTCATGGCCTCGCAACGTAGCCCGGGAATATCCAGTGCACTGGGGCCGTGCGCCGTGCTGGTCGGTGGGTAGGCCATCGCACCGGCGTGGCCGAGTTGCAGCCAGAGGTCTGCACCGTGCTGTTGACCGCGCTGGGCCAGTTGCGTGAAGGCCGCGAGATCCGACTGCGCGTTGAGCACCAGATTGCCCGGTTTCTCGGCATGGTGGTGGTCAGGCTGTACCTCACCGACCAGCGACGCCGCCACGCCACCCTCTGCCCAGCGCTCGTAAAGGCGCAGCTGTGCCTTACTGGGATGCCCCGTGCCATCGCCGAGAGAATCCGACATCGCAGCCTTGACGATTCGGTTGGCGAGCACCCGGCCGCTTGGCAACGTGAAAGGGGTAAACAGGGCGGAGGCTGTCGGCTGGTCTGTCATGGTGGCGATGTCTCTCTTGGTGCTGGTTAAGTAAAAGATGTGGCAAGGAATATGCTGAGCAATGTGGCACTGAATCTGTCATTTCAGGAACTGATGACAGGGTGACATGCCTTGCGGACGGTGATAATCCGTTGTGCGCGCACAGTATCCGTGAGCAAATGGAACATATGGAAATGCATACGGACCTCGACATCTTTCACGCCGTCGTCGACGCCGGCACCTTCACCGGGGCGGCGCGCCAGCTTGGCATTACCCACTCCGCGATCAGCAAGCGCATCGCGCAGCTGGAACAGCGCCTTGGTGCCCAGTTGTTGATTCGCTCCACTCGGCAGATGCGCTTGAGTGAAGCAGGGCAGCTCTATGCCCTGGAGACGCGCGAGTTGCAGGAGCGCCTGCGCAATGTGGAGCAGGAGATTGCCGAAGGCAGCGGCGCACTCAGGGGCCGCATTCGCCTCTCGTGTTCCAATGCACTGGGCAAGCTGCAGGTGATGCCCCTGCTGTTGCGCTTCATGGAGCGCTATCCCGAGGTGATCGTGGACCTGACGCTGTCGGACGCGGTGGTCGACCTGGTCCATGAAGGAATGGATCTGGCGATACGCAGCACCGCACAGCCCGAGCTCGGCCTGATCGCCAGGCGGTTGGCCACCAATCATCGCGTCATCTGTGCATCACCGGACTATCTGGCAAGCCACGGCACGCCGCGCTCAGTGCCGGAGCTGGCAGAGCATGTCAGCCTGATCCTGAATCTCCCCGGCGGCTTCAATGCCTGGGGCTCAAGTCACTGCCCGACATGCGTTGCGGCTTCCTCTCCAATTCCCTGGAAACCCTGCACGCCGCCTGCCTGGGCAGCCGCGGCATTGCCTGTCTGCCGCACTACCTGATCGCCGGTGACCTGGCTTCTGGACGCTTGATCCCGCTGCTGGAAGACATCCGTGGGGACGGCGCAGATACCAGCATCTACATCGTCCGCCCGGAGACGCAGATTCTTCCTCGGCGAGTGAGGGTGCTGATGGATGCCTTGATAGAGGGATTTGAAACCGGCTAGGAGGCGTTTGCCAAGGGTATGACTTCTCCGGTGATCATCCGGCACCATACAAGTAGGAGTTCGCAAGAGGAATCAATGGGTTATCAGGCAGTATCAACAGCCGCCAATAAAAAAGTCCCGCGATAGTCGTATCTGGCAACGACTTTCACGGGACTTTTGCCTTCGAGCGGGTCACAAGCGTGGAGGGACGAGCCTAGCGCTTGCTGTCGTCGGCGCTCTTGGCAGGGGCCTTGGAAGAGTCCTTGGCTGAGCCCGCATCTTGCTCGGTTTGCTCGTAGACGGGTAAAGCACCTTCACCAGAGCCAGCTTCATCGCCCGAGACAGCACCTTCACCAGCCGCCGTTGCAGCGGCAGGCTGGGTGCTTGAGGTGTTGGCACCGATACGCTTGGTCCAGCGCTGGCGGGCAAAGCGACGCAGATTGGCCACGTTGTCCGTCTCGTCGATGATGTCCTCGCCCAGAATTGTCTCCATCACGTCTTCCAGCGTGATGACACCCAGCCAGTTGCCGAGGTTGTCGTAGACCACGCACAGATGCTGGCGTTCGCGCTGCATGAGCCCAAAGGCATGTTCGACGTTGTCTTCGGCGTGCAGCTCGCTGATCGGGCGCATCAGGTCCTTGAGCGGCGTGGTGGGCTCTGCCTGATGGGCATCGGCCCGATGGATCATGCCCAGCGTTCGCTCATCGTCGGTCATCACCGGGTAGCGGCTGAAGGGCCAGATCGTCAGCTGGTCATTGAACTCGGCCACGCTCATCTCGGGACTGACCGTCTGGCAGACAGGGCGCGGCGTCAGCACGTCACGCACCTTCATCTCGTGCAGATTGAGGATGTTGGTGATGACGCGCTGTTCATCATTTTCCAGGGCTTTCTTGTCGAGCCCCATCTGGGCCAGTGCCTTGATCTCGCCACGCACATCGATGTCATGAGCATCCTTGCCGATGCGCGAGGTGATCAACTCCGACAGCCAGATCAGCGGCTTGAGCGCGATGACCATGGCATTGAGCACGCCGGGCAGCATCGGCGACAGCTGACGCCAGTAGGTGGCACCGATGGTCTTGGGGATGATTTCCGAGGCCACCAGGATCAGCAGCGTCATCACCGCCGAGGCCACGCCGACCCAGTCTTCCCCGAAGACGACCGATACCTGCGCGCCCACCCCCGTGGCACCGACGGTATGCGCGATGGTATTGAGCGTCAGGATGGCGGCCAGCGGCTTGTCGATATTGTCCTTGAGCTTGGCCAGAGCGGCGTGGCGCTTGGGGTGCTGGTCTCTCAGGCTTGCCACATAGCTGGGGGAGAGCGACAGCAGCGCCGCCTCGAGCACGGAGCAGATGAATGAGATGCCAATCGCGATGGCAGCGAAGAGGATCAACAGAAACATGAGGCGTGCTCCTTGGGGGAAAGGCATCCATTAGTGACATAAGGTGCAGTACTGTCAAACCCGTGAATTCTCGCAGAGTTTTCAGCCTGCTGGCCAAGCTTGCCAGCCTGTGCCGCAAAGTGCCGTTGACTCGAGGGATGCAAGAGGCCTGCAAGAGGGCTGCAAAAGAGAACAGGGCCTTACATGAGACAAGATGCAATACTTATATGATAATGAGATTGTTTTGCTTTCGATAATCATTGTATTTTGTGTGCGCCAGCCGTATTCGCAAGCCGCGGCCTGGCATTGCCGCTGAGAGGCAACGTGCGACCCTTCAGCCGTCAGTGCGACCCGCAGCAGGCGGTAAGCCTTTACCAGGATTCACCTTGCAGGGATTTGCAGCGACATGTCACAGCCGCTTGGAGACATAGCCGACAGTCTGGCCACTCGCCGCGTCATGGCCTCACCTCAACAGCGCCCTTCATCGCTCAGCGAGCGGCGAGGCTGGCAAGCAGCGAAATATCCGCACTGCGAGGGGCAGGTGCATGACCTGCATCCCTGGCGGGATGCGCATCTGACGCTGTGTGATCTAGAGGTGTCACGCGCCTATCACGGCCAGCATCAGTTTCATGAGGGCCTCTATCTCTGCCTGGTGCTGGAAGGGCGGCTGACGCTATCAGGCGTGGACGGCGCGGGGATCGACTTGTCCGCGGGGCAAGGGGGGATCTTTCGCCCGGCGAGAACGCAGTCTGCGCCGCCGACGCTTAAGAGCTATCACCCTCAAGGCCGCCTGCGCTGTATCAGCTTGCATCTGGAGGGCGAGGCCAGCCAGTCCCTGCAGGTACGGCGGGGTCTGGCGAACTGGGATGCATTGCCGTGCGCGCGTCATTCCCAGCCGCTGGGCTGGACGCCGGGGCGCTGGCTTCATCAGCAACTGGATGAGCGTGTCAGAGCCCCTGATGGTGAGGGCCCACAACGAGAGTGCGAGATGCCAACGACCCCCGCCTGCGAGGGGGAGATGCTGGAGTGGCAGGGGATAGCGCTGCAGTTGCTGGGGGCGGCACTCAAGCGCCGCGCTGGTGAGGCACAGGAGGTGCCGGCATTCTCCGCAGCCCCTGCATCGCCATTAGCGTCCCCATCGCGCCCCCACGGCGCCTGTCGACATCTGGAGGCGGTGCGCCAGCGTCTTGCCGCCGTGCCGCATGGCGCACACTCGCTGGAGGAACTGGCGCGGCTGGCCTGCATGAGCCCCTCCGGCTTGCGCCACAAGTTTCGCCAGGCCTTTGGGCAGTCACTGGGCAGTTATCAGCGTGAATGTCGCATGCGGTGTGCCGAGCAGGCTCTGCGGCGCGGGGTGAGCATTCAGCAGGTGGCGCATCAGGTGGGGTATGCCCACGCCTGCAACTTCGCCACGGCCTACCGGCGTCATTTCGGGGTGTCGCCACAGGCGGCACGAGCCAGGTTTCATCGCGTCGAGTGAGTCGTGATGGCGGCGAGCACCTGACAATGGGCTTGGGGTTGTCACAATATGCAAGCGGGCACCCAATGGGTGCCCGCTTGCGTATGTCGTACTCGAGAGTTGAGTGCTGGTGATGCCCGCTGGCCTTACAGGAAGGGAATCATCGGCAGCACCACGTCATCCAGCAGACCCGTCGGGTAGTGCAGGTTCATCGCCGCCTGCATGCCGAGCAGGAAGACTGCCACGCCCAGCGCGAAGAGCCCTGCGAACAGAGGCGACTTGCGCGCGATGGTGAGCTGGAAGCCCAGGCAGAACAGCACGGCGGTGGAGACGAAGCCCAGCAGCGCACTGACGCCGATCAGCACGAAGAAGCCGAGTACCACACCCACTGCCTTGAAGGCCGGTTGCTTGACGCGAATCATGCCGCGACGCCAGCCGTTGAAGACCACGGCGATCACCGAGAGCAGCGTGATGAAGGCGGCCAGCGTCGGGAAGGCCTTGCCCAGCGGCATCAGGTCCTTGACGTCGTAGAGCGCCCACAGGGCGGCTGCGCCCATCATCAACAGCAGCAGGAAGTCGACGCCACCGAAGCCACGCGATTCCAAGACATCCTCTTCCGGCGACGGCGCGGTCTCGACCACTTCATGGGTCTGGCGACGACGCATGATCGCCTTGCGGATCACCGGCAGGAAGAAGGCCAGCAGGATCAGGCCGAGGATGATCAGCACGCCCGGACGCAGGAAGGCTTCGGCGCCGTGGAACTGCATGCTCTGGTAGAAGTAGTTCTCGGCACCCGGTGCCAGCACGAAGCCGATCAGGAAGGCCGGACGCGACCAGCCAGCACTCTTGAACAGCACACCGATCATGCCGATCATGCCCAGCGCGGCCCAGTCACCCAGCGAGCGGCTGGCCTGATAGGCAGCGAACAGGATCAGCACGGTGATGGCAGGGGCCAGAATGGCGAAGGGTACACGCGTCAGCTGCGCGACCGGACGCGCCAGCATCAGACACAGGCCCGCGCCCAGGATATTGGCCAGCGCCAGTGACCAGATGATGGTGTAGGTCATGTCCAGATTGGTGGTGATCATCGACACGCCGGGTTCCAGGCCCAGCAGCAACAGCCCACCCAGGAAGACCGCCGCCGTGCCGGAGCCTGGCACCCCGAACAGCAGTGTCGGCACCATGGCACCGCAGGCGCAGGCATTGTTGGCGGATTCCGGCGCGATGACGCCGCGGATGTCGCCCTTGCCGAACTGGCTCGGGTCCTTGGCGGTCTTGACCGCGAAGCCGTAGGTGATCCAGTCGACCACGGAACCCGCCAGACCCGGAATGGTCCCGATCAGGCTGCCGATACCGGCACAGCGCGCGACCAGCCACTTGTTCTTGACCACATCCTTGATGCCGGCAGACCAGCCCTTGCCCAGGTCGGTGTTGCCGTTCTTGGCGATACTGCCACGTCCCAGCAGCAGCTCGACGATTTCCGGCAGGGCGAAGATGCCCAGACCCAGCACGATCAGCGGTACGCCGTCGTACAGGTAGTCGATATCCAGGTTCATGCGGTACTCGCCGGTCGCCGGTGCGGCGCCGATGGCACCGACCAGCAGGCCGAGGCCGCAGGCAGCGGTGCCCTTGAACAGGTTCTTGCCGGACAACACCGCCACCATCGTCAGGCCCAGCAAGGTCAACACGAACAATTCGGCTGACGAGAAGGCCAGTACGAGGGGGCGTGCGACGAGGATGAAGCCGGTCAGGATGATGGCGCCGATCACGCCACCACACAGGGAAGACAGGAAGGCACTGGTCAGCGCGCGGGCGGCCTGGCCCTTCTTGGCCAGCGGGAAGCCATCCAGCACCGTGGCTTGCGACGCGCTGGAACCGGGAATGCCCATCAGGACAGAGGCGAAGGTATCGCCGGTAGGAATGACCGCGACCATGCCCATCAGCATGCCCAGGGCGTAGCCCGGGTCCAGTCCATAAAGGAAGGGCAGCAGCAGGGCCATGCCGGCGATGCCGCCCAGGCCGGGAATGATACCGACCAGCAGGCCGACGAAGATGCCGATCATCATGAACAGCAGATGCGTCAGCGTGAAGACGTGTCCAATGCTGGACAGGAGAGTGTCGATCATGGCGTTACTCAACCTCTTGTTCTTCTCTAGATGCTTCTCTAACACTCAGAGGCGGTGCCGGGGAGAGCATGGTGAGGCAGGGAGTGAAAGGCTCACGGGGCTGCTGATCGGCAGCCCCGTGAGTGGGTCCCCATCACACCCGTGGGTTCAGACCGTTACGGGTGTGATTGCGCGCCTCAACGAGATTGCAGGCGGATATTGTGGCGTTCCATCAGCCAGTTCTTGACCCATTCGTGCTCGGCTTCGCTCAGCTGCATGGCTTCCTGAAGCTGGGTCGCGGCGGCCTTGCCGACCATCAGGCCATAGGGCCCGACCTTCTCGGCGGCCTCCTTGAGGAACTCGGGGTCCTTGGCCAGATTACGCGCGGCCTGGCGGTAAAGCTCCAGCAGTTCCGGATCCACGTCCTTCGGCACCAGCAGCATCTTCTGCATGGCGTAACCGGAGGCGAAGAACTTGTGGAAGATCTGGTAGGCCTCGTCGTCACGTGAATGGCCTTCCTGGGCCAGATACAGCTCGGAGAAGGTCGGCAGGTCCGGGAAGGACGGATCGCGCTCGATATGGCCTTCGTCATCCATCACGCCAAGGCTGAACAGCGGTACGGCCTGGCCGGCGTCGACCAGCGGCGTGACGTTGCTCTTGTAGGCGGAGGTGGTCTGGAAGTCGAGGGCGACTTCGCCACGTTCGAAGGCCAGGCGGCCTTCACCACGGCTCTTCATGCCGAAGACCGGGTCGACCTGGAAGTCGAGCAGATCGAAGGCCATCAGCACCGGCATCTCGAGCCCGGTCGGGTTCTGGCCGGCGAACTTCACTTCCTGGGAGGCGAGGGCCTCGAGCGCACTGGCGCTGTCCTTGCCCAGCGAGCTTGAGGCGTAGACGACACCCCCTGTCGGTGCGGCGAAGATCGGCTCCCAGTCGGCATAGTCATAGCGCACGCGACGGTCGCGCAGCATGGCCGGATACTGGGTAGAGGCCGAGGTGACGACCATCTCGTCGCCGTCATCGCCGGCACGCTTGCTGAACAGGTTGACGCCGGTGATGGAACCACCGCCCGGGACGTTGTCGATGACGACAGCCGGGTTGCCCGGCAGGTCCTTGGTCACCCAGTTGGACATGAAGCGTGCCCAGACGTCCGTGCCGCCCCCGACACCGAACGGGACGGTCCAGGTCAGGGTGTCAGGGACTTCCGCCGCGGCGTGAACGGCTGAGGATAGTGGCATCAGGCCCATGACGGGCAGCATGAAGGCCAATGCGGTGGTACGGGCATGACGCTTGAGGGTCTGGCGCTTGGGGGTAGACACGATGATGGACATGGTCTGACTCCTGATTATTGTTGGAATGCGTTGTCGATCAGTGATGCGCTATCTGCATGGCGGCGCAGTCAGGCTATTTCGTTTAGCGAAAATTCATTGTAAATCAATATACTGCAGTACCTGCTCGTTGCCTGTCGACGAACTCTTCGCCTCTGGCGCTTGCCAGTGCGGTCGTCTGGCGTGTCATGCACGCCCAGGCATTTCCACCGAGTCGGGGAGGTTCAAGAACACCTCGCCACTCATGATCTTGCGTGCCGTGCGCAGCAGAGACACGCGGCTGGGGGTCATCGGGTCGGCATTGGCATGCTCGACCTCGACATCCAGAAATCCGGCGGGATGTTCCAGATGAACGTTTGCCGCCAGGCTATCCGGTGCCAGAGTGCCGGCTGCGAGTGCCACACGATTGGCCAGGGTGCCCGTGATGCTGGTCGCAACGGCCAGCGTGATGGCCCCCGTGACGGCCAGGGCGCCATGGCAGCGATGCGGCACGAAGTAACGGGCGCATAGAGTGCCGTCCTGGGTGCGCGGGGCGGAGAGAATCACCGGCTTGGGCAGCACCGAGCCGCTGACGTCGCCCATGCCCATCAATTCTCCCGCCTTGAGGCGAATCTGCTCGAGACGTGCCATCGCCTCGCGGTTGGCATCCATCTCGGCCGGCGCTTCGTTGCCCGCCCAGCCCAGACTTGCCGCTTCGATCAGCACCACCGGCGTGGCGGAGTCGAGACAGGTCACCTCGACGCCATCAATCACGTCGATGACCTGGCCGCTGGGCAGCATCTTGCCGGTCTTGGCGCCCACCGCGCCGAGGAAGCCCAGCTTGATGGCGCTGCCGACGCCGGGCACGCCACTGATGCGCGTGTCACCCTGGTAAGCCACCGCGCCGCCGGGCGTTGGCACCTGGCTGTCGATCAGCGTGCGGGTGTTGAGGTTGTGAATCCGCAGACGCGTCAGGTCGCCCTGCGGCGCAATCATGCCGGTCTCGATGACGTAGGGGCCGACGGCGGCCAGCATGTTGCCGCAGTTGGGCGAGAAGTCGACCTTGTCGCCTTCTACGTCGACCTGAGCGAACAGGTAATCGACATCAGCTTCAGGATGACTGGGCGGCCCGACGAGGGCGACCTTGCTGGTCAACGAATTGCCGCCGCCCAGGCCATCGATCTGCAGTACGTGGCCGGAGCCCATGACCTGACGCAGAACTTCGCGACGGCCTTCGTCATCGGCGGGGAGGTGATCCAGACGCAGGAAGGGACCCCGAGAGGTACCGCCACGTAGGATCATGCAAGGAAGTGAATGCATCATGTTGGAACGCGCTCCTGTCTGTTTGCGCCTTCATGAAGCATCACAGCCGATGATCTATGCATCAAATGCAAATAAAACCTATACTGTCATCATTGTGCGCATTAATCCGAAAACTGAAACAATAAGGTAGTTGCATGCATAGATTGGAGTTTCTGGATCTGTCGGTGTTCGTCGAGGTCGCCGAGAATCATTCCTTCAATGAGGCGGCAGAACGGCTGCATATTTCGCAGCCGGCGTTGTCGCGCCGCATCCAGAAACTGGAGGAAATTCTGGGCGCCAAGGTGCTCGAACGCACCACGCGAAGAAGTCGTTTGACGCCCGTTGGGCGTGATTTCCTGCCCAAAGCCCGCAAGTTGCTCGAAGATTATGAGTCGTCTCTGGTCGGCGTCCGCGAGCTTGCCACTCACCGCAAGGGGGTGCTGACCATCGCCTGCCTGCCCACGGCAGCCTTCTACTTCCTGCCCAGCGTGGTGCGCGAATTCAATACCGCCTATCCCGGTATCCGGATTCGCATCCTGGATGTCAGCGCCAATGAAGGGGTCGAAAGGGTGGTTTCGGGGGAGGCAGACTTTGGTATCAATATGGTCAGTGCCCACCATCCGGCGGTGGATTTCACTTCCATCTATCGTGATCCCTTCGTGCTGGCCCTGCGGCGTGACCATCCTCTTGCACAGAAACAGCGCGTGGAATGGAGCGACCTGGACGATGTGCGCCTGATCACGGTCTCGCGTGACAGCGGCAACCGCATTCTGCTCGACAACACCCTGCTGTCCGCCGGCCTGCATCTGGATGGCTTCTACGAAGTGCAGCACCTTTCGACGTCACTGGGTCTGGTCGAGAGCGGGCTGGGCGTCGCCATCCTGCCGTCGATGGCCATGCCGGGACCGGAACACGAGGTGCTATGTCAGCGTGAACTGCCCGAACCGCGCATCGATCGCACCATTGGCCTGCTGCGGCGGCGCGGTGAATCCCTGTCGCCGATCGCGGAGCTGTTCATCGAGATTCTGCTCAAGCGCTGGAACTGAGTCGCTCGTCTGGGGCGAAGAGGACCAAGGCCACAATGGAGAGCAGAGTGGCAGGCACCTCTCGCCAGGGTTGGCGTGGCGTGGCCTAGTACATAAGATGGTTGTGTATAAGACATTCATGTTTCACTGCAAGGCCGATGAAACCGTCTTGATGTCGCGTGGTCAGCTGCCGCCGGGCGTCGGTGAGGGTCTTCTCCTCATCGCTTGTCTCTGCGGCCATTGACGACGTGGCGTCTTGCCTAACACAAGGATGTACATGCCCATGAGTACCCGCACAGCCACTCACGCTACCTCTCGTCAGACGGCCCTCGCGCTGGGTCTGGCACTCGGGCTCGGCAGCGCGCTGCCTGTCAGCGCAGACGAGCCGATGGCGGCCGATGACACGGGCAAGCGCGCACCGCAGGGTGAACATACGCTCAAGCGTGCCCAGCTGGTCAGCTTGATCGAACAGGGCCGGCAGGAGCTGGCGCCGGACTTCAATGGCTTTCTGACCCAGGTAGCCGAACGCAATTCACAGGACACGGCCGTCAGGGCTGCCATCGAGCAGTATCAGGCCGGTGAGACGCTTGAGGGCGATGCCTTCGTCAACATCTATCGTCTGCTGGGGGTCTACAACCGTCTGCAGTACGGCGATGACGTCCAGGCGCTGCTCAAGGAAATGGTCGCGATCCCGACCGCCAAGGTGGGGGAGAAGCCGCAATTCGAGAACCCGGAAATCGCGCGCTTCGGTGAGTTGATCAAGGCGCGCGCCGAGGCGTTCGGCCTGACGTTCCGTAACGTCGACAACCGCGTCTTCGAAGTTGAGCTCGAGGGAACTGGCGATGACGTGTTCGGCATTCTGACCCACGGCGATGTAGTGCCGGCAGGCGAGGAGGGCTGGACACTCGACGACGGTACCCATCTCGACCCGTTCGCGATGACCGAGATCGACGGCAAGCTCTACGGGCGCGGCACCGAAGATGACAAGGCCTCGATTGCCGCGGCGCTGTATGCCATGAAGTCGCTCAAGGAGAATGAGGTGCCGCTCAAGCGCACCATTCGCCTGATGATCGAGACCACGGAAGAGACCGGTGGTGATGGCTTCGAGTACTACAAGGCCAGAAATGACCTGCCGGAATACAATATCGTGCTCGATAGCGGTTATCCGGCGATCACGGCCGAGAATGGTTTCGGCACCATCGATGCGCGCTTCCCCTTGACGCCCAAGGCGGGCGAGGCGTCATCTGATCAGGCAGTCGATGCTCTGCCGACGATCACCGACTTCAAGGGCGGCCTGGCGACCAACCAGATTCCGGAGCGCTCCACCGCCACGCTGCACGCGGCTGACGCAGCGGGCGCCAAGGCGCTCAGCCACAAGCTTGAAACGCTCGGCAGCCGCTACGTCAAGGAGCATGGCCAGGACTTCAGCGTCGCCAGTGAGGTGGAAGGCGAAGAGGTCAGCGTGACGGTGACCGGCAAGTCGGCCCACTCCTCGGCGCCGGCCAACGGCGTCAATCCTGTCACACGGCTGGCGGGCCTGCTTGCCACCTCCGGCATCGATTTCCATGACAATGCCTATGAAGATGCCATCCATTACCTGAACGACAACTACGGGCTGGACTATCACGGCAAGCAGCTGGGCATCGCGTATTCCCATGATTTCATGGGGCCGCTCAAGGTGACGCCGACCTTCTTCGCCAGGGAGGACGATGCGCTGCGGGTCGCGGTCAATGTGCGTGCGCCTGCCGGTGAGAAATCACCTGAGGAATTGAGCCAGACAATTCAGGACAAGCTGAACGCCTATGCCAGCGAGCAGGGCATGGACATGACGCTGAACGTCGAGATTCGCGACTGGATGCTGCGTGATCCCAGCGGTGCCTGGCTGCAGACGCTGCTCAATATCTTCGGGGATACCACCGGCATGAAGGCCGAGCCGCGCTCCTCCGCGGGCAGCACGACCGCCAAGCTGTTGCCCAATGCGATCAACTTCGGCCCGTCCATGCCGGGCGAGACCTATACCGGGCATACCTCCGAGGAGTTCAAGCGGGTCGATAACCTGATGCTCGACATCCAGATGTTCACCGAGATGATGGCGCGCATCGGCAATCAGGATTCGCTCAAGTAACCGGGGCGGTTCACGGGGCTGGGTTCATATGAATCACCTTTTGCAGGGCGTATTGAAATAGCCCTGTGAAATAGCCTCTGAGACAGCTCTTTGAAATAGCCTCTTGCCTGGACGACAGGCATCTCAGCCAACGCCCGCCACCGCCCTGATGAAGGGGCAGTGGCGGGCGTTGTCGCATGTGAAGGGCGCCGGTCAGCCAGTGCGGCCGCGCGGCCTCATCTTGGACGGTAGGGCTCGGCGGGATGCGCGGTAGGGTAGGCATCCATATAGGCAGCGGCTGCCCGCAGCAGTCGCACATCATCGTGCTTGCCGCCTGCCAGCTGAAAGCCGACGGGCAGCCCCTGAGACGTGAAGCCACAGGGCACTGACGCCGCAGGTTGGCCGCTCAGGTTGAAGGGATATGAGAACGGCGCCCATTCCTCCCAGTCATGCATCTGGCTATCCGGGGGTACCTGGTGATTCAGCGCGAAGGGGGTGACGGCGACGCTGGGCGTCAGCAACAGGTGGAAATCCTGATTGAATTGCTCCAGCGCCTGGGTGATCCGGTAGCGCTCCTCGAGTGCCTTGAAGAGATCCAGCGACGACCATTCGCGTGCGCACATGGCATTCTCGACCAGCCCGGGATCGAGCTGTTCACGTTGCTGGGCATCGCAGTCATCCCAGAGCCCCAGCGAGGCGGTGAACCAGATCTTGCGAAACGTCTCGAGGCTTGTCGCGACCGGGGGATCGACCGCCACGATGTCCGCGCCAAGGTTCGCCAGACGCTGTGCGGCGCGCTCCACCAGGCTTGCGATCTCGGGGTCGACCTCGACAGACCCGAAACATGGCGAGTAGGCGATGCGCAGTCCTGCCAGCGACTTGCCGATATCCGCGCCCCAATCCTCGGGTTGGCCGCGGTTGGCGTAAGGGTCCTGGGCATCGTGACGGCCGATGACATTGAGCATGGCGGCGGCGTCACGGGGGCTGCGGGTCATGGGCCCGATGCTGGACAGAAAGGCAGCCTTGGAGGGCGGCCACTGCGGTGTCCAGCCGAAGGTGGGTTTGAAGCCGAAGATGCCACTGAAGGCGGCGGGGATGCGGATTGATCCACCGGAGTCACCGCCCTGATGCAGCACGCCCAGGTTCAGGGCGGCGGCAGTAGCCGCGCCACCGGAAGAGCCGCCGGGCGTCAGTTGGGTATTCCAGGCATTGCTGGTGGTGCCATGCACGAGGTTGTCGGTGACAGCCTTCCAGCCGAACTCGGGGGGTGTTGGTCTTGCCCAGTAGAATCGCGCCTGCCTCACGCAAGCGCCTGACCGGCGGCGCATCCTGCTGGCATGTCGTAGCCGGTGTGATCAGGGAGCCTGCTCTCGCCGGCATGCCGGCAACATCTGTCAGGCCTTTCAGTGAGGTCGGAATGCCATCGAGTGGACTCAATGGCTTGCCGGCCTGCCAGCGCTGCGTGGATTCACGCGCCTCCTTCAGCGCCGTGTCATGTGCGACATGTACATAGGCATTGACAAGCGGGTTGAGTCGCTCAATACGATCGAGCACCGCTCGGGTTACCTGTAACGGGTCGAACTCACCGCGTTGGTACCCGTGTGCCAGTTGCTCGGCGTCCAGCGCTGTCAGGTCATCCTTGGCAGTATGGGGCGAAAGATGTTGAGGAAATTCGACGTCACGCATGGCGGCTCTCCCGCTGTTGGATGGCGATATTATTGTGGGTCGTTGGCGATATTCTGCTCGATGGCCGGAGGCGTTCTCGCGGAGAACGGCTATCTGCCTCTCCTGCATGGCCTTGGGTCAGAGAGGGCAAACTCAAGGCATTGTGAGGTTGAAAAGGGCGAAGGGGGACCGCATGGCTCATGGAGAGTGACAGCAAGCGGCATGGTCGAGCGCATGGCAGCCGATCATGGTTCACGATATTCGCCCAGAGGGAGGACAATCATGCCAGCCAAGTCCAAGGCACAGCAGATGGCAGCCGGGGCAGCACTGTCAGCACGTCGTGGTGAGCAGAAGGTCAGCGAGCTGGACGGGGCCGCTCGCTCGATGTATGACTCCATGAGTGAAGAGGAGCTCGAGAAGATGGCTTCGACATCACGCGAAGACAAGCCGCGACACGACAACCAGAGCTGATCACCAGGGGATGCCCATCGCGGCTTCCTGGCGCCTTGTCGTGGGGGGAGTCCCTTTTCGTGTAGCTGATTCACTGCGACCTAGCCTCAGCGGCTGTCGTTCAGGCTCTCCTTCGGCGGCTGGTGGGACTCGCTGTCAGGTGGTGTCGGGCCACCGTTGGCCTTGGGGCTGACATCGGGCAGCGGAATCTCGGCGCGCTTCCGGCGGCGCTCCTCGGTGCTGATGCCCAGGCGCTCATCACGGCGCTTCATCAGCTCCTCGTCGATCTGACCGTCACGGGTGAAGGCCATCATCAGCTGCGGGATACCGTAGGGGAAGTCGTCGCGGTCGATCTGCCAGGTGTGGAAGGTCTTGCCGTAGGTGGTGACGAGGTCCTCGAAGTAGCTGCGCTCCGCCAGTTCCGGAATTCCCGGGGCCACCAGGATGCCGGATTTCACTTCATAGTGATGGCTGTGCCAGAGCGGCTTCTCTTCCTCGGGCAGCTGCTCGTAGCGCTCGGCGCTGATGATGTATTCGATCCCGATCAAGCGGGCATCACTGCGATTGGAATCGAAGATCACGCATTGGTGCAGATCATGTTCCAGGTGGATGCAGAAGTGGCTGGCCTCCACCTGACGCCCCATGTCATCGGCGTAATGGTGGAAGCCGTTGAGGTAGGTACTCATCGCTTCCATCGGATACTTGCGCTGCATGACCTGCGAGGCCGCATCGAGCACCTGATGCTTCAGCGGATGGCCGCTACTGACCTTGCGAGCACTGTTGAGGCGTCGGCCCAGAAAGAAAGCGGTCGCCGCGGCGGCGCCGGCCAGAAGGCCCGTGCCGAAGCCGGACGTGTGTGAGGGATGTGAACATGTGCGGGAATGGCGATGTCGCATACTTCCTCCTGCATGGGTGTCTTGATAAGGCAAGAATTCCTGTCATGACGTTGCCATTGCAGTGCATTACCCTTGAGCGCGTCAAGTCACCTACCGACAGCCTTGCCTCGGAAAATCCTCGCCCAGGTCTGCTGCAGAGTGTCGGGATTGCTTTTCAGTTTTCTGCCCTCATCAATGAGGGATATCACTTCTTGTGGCCGCTCAATGCCTTGCGCGACAAGGTGTCTTGTTCATCACGTGTTTCGGCCATCTTTTCTCGAATTGGAGCTCGCATGAAGCAACTTATCTTTGATTGTGACGGTGTATTGGTGGATAGCGAGATCATCGCTGATGGCGTGCTCAAGGAAAAACTTCCCGTCTGGCTGCCAGACCTGGGGAGTGCAGAGCAGATCGAGCATGAGCTGGACCGCTGTCTGGGCATGATGACGCGCGATATCCTGCTGGACCTGGAAGCACGCAGTCAGCACACGCTGCCCGTGGATGCGCTCGACCAGGTACGCCATCTCGTCGATGCCCGCCTGGCCGACTCGCTCAAGGCCATGCCCGGGGTGCGCGAGACGCTGGAGTGGATTCGCGATCAGCGTCTGCCGTTGGCGATCGTGTCCAACAGCTCTGAGCAGCGCATGAAGATCAATCTCGAGAGCTCGGGGCTGCGTGGCATTCTCGATGAGATTGCCGCGGCCAATGGTGATGAGCAGCTGCCGATCTTCACCTCCGATGAGGTCATGAATCCCAAGCCGGCGCCGGACCTCTATCTGCTCGCCCTCAAGACGCTGGGACGCTCCGCCGAGGAATGTCTGGTGGTGGAAGACAGCCGCACGGGAATGCAGGCAGCCGTGGCCGCGGGCCTCAAGGTCGTCGGCCATCTGGGCGCCAGCCACATCCCGCCGGGCCACGCCGAGGTACTGCGGACCACGGGCGCCTGGCAGGTCATGAAGCACTGGGATGAATTCAGCCGCCTGTGCGCTGATGCCGGTTTCGTGGCCAATGAAGAAGCCGTCAGTCACTGAGTGAAGTGGTCCCCGGAATTCGGACCAGGCGCTAAGCTCTGATCAGACCGACCAGGAGAGCTTGATCATGAGCAGGAAACGTCGACAGTACAGCAGTGAGTTCAAAGCCAAGGTAGCCCTCGCCGCC
>NZ_JADPPY010000044.1:0-20409 GCF_018340035.1 Cobetia sp. MC34 | reverse complement strand
ACCGTGCGGTTGTGCGGCGGGAGCAGCTTCTTGAGGATGGCCTCCCGGCGCTCGTCGGAGTACTTCATCGGAACCTCATCACGCCCCATATGGTTCAGAGTCTAACAGCCGCTGATACTCCAACTAGCGTGACAGTGGGGGATGATGTCCTTTTGGTAAAGCGCTACGAGGCCCGTCGTAGAGCGGTTTTTCATGCATTTTCCCTGACTCTAGGAGCTTCAACCATGGTCATTCAGACTACGGCATCTCCGCGTAGCCCCGATCTGCCCACCCCCTATGGTGGCTATCCCGACCCCCCTTCCCAAGACTGTCGTGCACGTATCGTTGGCAACTGCAACGAGGTGCTGTCATGACCTCGAATTCTTCTCATACCACACAAACACCCTCATCTACTCCTCTTGCGGCCACTGCTACAGGCAAGGCAATAGCCGAGTCTTCCCAGACGCCTGAGACCTCGTCGTCACACGACTCGTCATCTACCGTCACTTCAAAGAGCCAGCACCGCTCTCCTCCTCACACCTCGAGCATTCCCACATTCCAAGATTCCTCAACTGCAGCAGCTTATCGGCGAGGACAGTTGATCAAACAGCACTTCCAACAGTGGCTGAAAGCCTTGAAGGATAAACCGACTCCTTTCACGAAAGTCAGCTGCCGCAACGAGCTGATGAAACATCCAGAGTTGGCGGGCTATAAACCCATTATTGTCCTGCAGCGTGTCGGAGACCTGATCGATCGCCTGGTCATTGATGGTCAAGCTGTTCAGTCCGACACCATCGGCAAGCGCCGCCGCGTCTATCAACTCATCGATAGCACTTCGGAGCGCTCACCGGATATCCCCTTGCCGAGCAATCGACAGGATCTTGCCACGTCGAAAACCGATAGCACATCGCATCTACCGCTCGATGCAGCACTGCAGGAACAACGTCGAGCCTTGAAAAAATCCATGCGGGCCGCGAGCGCGGAAGCCGAGCACCTCTATCAATTGGCAAAGGACTATCCGGAGGCGAAACCCGACATCGCTCCACTCCAGGAGGATGCAATTCAGCGCGCCTGCGAACTCCAGGGACAACTGGCTGCCGTGCTGGCGCTCTCTGCAAAACGCCATGCTGGAGGTGCCTCATGACGCCGCGTCAGATCAATCGATTACTGCCCTCTCTGACAAGCCCGACACTCAGAGCCTGGCAAGCGCGTTGTATTGAGACAGCGCTTCAACGGCTTTCGGATCAGCAACCCCATTTCCTGTGCCAGGCCACTCCGGGTGCGGGCAAGATGCTGATGGCAGCCGTACTGGCTGAGGAGCTGATTCTCGACGGGAGCATTGATCACGTCATCTATCTGGGCCCCACCTCCGCCGTGGTAGAGCGTGCGCGTGAAACGTTTTCGCAAATTCTGGGACGCCCCATGCAGGGCCGGCTGGGGGATGTCGGTATCGCGCTGACTTATCAAGCGCTCAGCTTCCGCCTGGAGGACCTCAAGCAACTCTGTCGCCAAGGACGTGTCTTGCTGGTATGGGACGAAAGCCACCATGCCGCCGGCGCGACAGCTTGCGCCGCAAAAAACGCCTACACCAGCTCGGCAGCCACCGGCGCCAATCAGTGGGGATTGGCGCTCTTGGCATTGGAGCGCGATGTTCGCTTTACGCTCGCCTTGTCAGGCACTCCTTGGCGCACTGATGGCAGCTGTCTTCCCATGCTGCGTTATATGGCACCGAGTCATGGTGTCGCCACGACATCGGAACCAGCGGTGCCAACACTGCCATCGGCTGACAGTGACCGCCTCGCGCTGATCCCAGACTTCACTTATACCCTGCGTGATGCCATCCAGGATGATGTCTGCCGCACTCCCCAGATATACCTGATAGATAACGACGATATACGTCTGGTGGCAGAACAGCAGGCGCAGCGTGAGACACTGTATTACCAAAGCATCCCGGCCTTGTTACGTCATCCCGGGGTGCATTACGCCGCCTTGCTGCGTCACCCGGGGCCTCAGCAGCATTTGCTGGACGTCAGCTGCCAACGCTTACGACAGCTTCAGGAGAAAGACCCGACCGCCGCAGGATTGGTGGTGGCATCCAACATTGCTCATGCAGAAGACATCGCCGATTGTCTGAAACAGATGGGTCAGACGGTGTGCCTGGTAACCAGCCAGACGGAAGGAGCGCACGCACGACTTGAGGCGTTTCGCTACGGCCATACCTCGTGGATTGTCTCCGTCAACATGGTCAGTGAAGGGATCGACATTCCCCGCCTGCAAGTATGTTGCTACCTCAGCCACGTCAGAACCGAGCAGTATTTTCGCCAGGTGCTGGGCCGAATCATTCGGCGTCGACATGCACAGGATGATGCGTGCTATTTCTATGCGCTCAACGAAAGTACGTTACGGCACTACGCCTACCGGCTTTTTGACGACTTGCCCGACGAGCATGCTGCGATCCAACTGGATCCCTTCTCTTCCCCGACACTACCCGCCCCAAACGTCTCTCCAGCCAATGATTCGATAGGCTCCAACGATCCTGGCACAAGCGGAGAACTACCCACGATTGAAATGCATGGCGCGCTACATGCTCAGGCCCCCATGAGTGAGTGTGTGAGCCTGTCAGAGGGAATACGAGAGATAACTCTCGATCTGGCAAATGATGTGGCGTTCTCCAACGCCTTCTTGGCACGCCTGGTATCGCTCTGATTACAGGAGGCGACTCAGCAGCCACGCCCAATCGAACAGAAGATGATTTCACTTTTTTATAATCAAATCCTAAACACAACACCCACGAATCGTACGCTTGCTAGTGGCATTACTCGAACAACCCAGTATATGCGTGACTCTTAACTCTCCATGCCTTCTGGAGCATGCATTTCGGGTTGGCTGATTTACGAAGGGTGATAGCGTGAAATTCGATGGCCGCCTCACAGCGCATATCGGCAATCATTCCAACTTTTCGATATCGATGGAGATCCCTCATGGTGTCCAGACCACCGACAGGCATCCACCCGCCTCAAAGACGAAGACATCAGGCAATGCAAGTGATCCCCTATCAGGGAAACCAAGACTCTCTGCCGGGACTTTGCCTGACGGTCTCGGCACGAAAGCTGATCATGGCAAGCCTTGCACCGAGTACCATCCGAGCCTTCCAAAGCGACATACGGATGTTTCTCAGACGTGGCGGCACCCTCCCCAGCACCGACACGGAGATTGCCAACTACCTCACCCGGTGTTTCGAGGACGGTTATAAACCGAATACGCTCAAGCGACAGCTGTGCTCGTTACGGCGTTGGCACCTTGTCATGAATTGCCCCACCCTGGGCAATGAGCAAATGATCAAGGGGGTCATGCGCGGCTGTGCACGCCTCAATGAAGTGCCGGTGAAACGTGCACCAGCCTTGATGAGAGATGATCTGCATCAGCTGCTGAATAGCCTGAATTTGAGCGAGTTGCGAGATCTGCGCGACGCCGCCATGTTCTGCCTGACGTTCTATGGAGCATTTCGTTACAGCGAAGTCCTCAACCTTCGTGTCGAGCACCTCACATGGGATACACGAGGCGTGTTGGTCAGGCTCTCCCGCAGCAAGACCAATCAAGAAGGACGACATGAAGTCAAAGCCATTCACCATGCGGATACCTCGCTCCCCTACTGCCCCGTCAATCTCCTGTATCGCTGGCTGGAAGCCGCCCATATCCAGAGAGGTGCGGTATTTCGCAGCGTCTCGCTGGGCGGCAGGCCAGGAGGCTCGAAACTCTCTCGAACTGCCTTTCAGAATGCGTTGATCAGGGGGCTTGAGCGGTCAAACCTGGCTTCACGCGGATTCAGCACACATAGCATGCGTGCTGGCCTGATCACTGAAGCTCATCTGCGGGGGAAGAGCCTGGAGCAGATACAACGCGTGACAGGTCACAGACATCTCAGCACCTTGACGGAGTACATTCGGGTCGCAGACCCCTTCGAAAACAGCGCCAACGACTTTTGATAAACATGAGCAATGCATTACCGTTCAATAATCGATGAATTGACAAAAGCAATCGTTCAAGAACTCGTAATACAAAATATCTACCAAGTTTGACGTCAAAAAGCCCTAATGCTCTCGAAACGGTCGATTTTGACGGTTAAAAGATACCTTAGATTCTTGCCACTTGAGTTATGCTATTAGTACACACTGATTCAGCTTGGATATATCAGGAGGCGGCACTCCCAGAAATATCGTTCTACAGGTCGGGTGTATTGCTCGACTGATCATCACTACTCAAAGTTACTCGCGTTTGCTGGACATGAACTCGACGAATGATTTTCTCATACGTCTCGGCCCCCCTTTGCCTATCGTTGGAGTCATCAATATGCCAGATGCTACCTATACACCGTCACTAGTGAAAATCAGCGCTGACAAGACGCTTGTCATCCATCAGCGAGTACTCGAGGTGGACACCGCCGAGCTTATGAACGAGGAGCATGCTTTTCGACCAACGGTCGCGACAGAGAGCCTGCCACTCGCGCCTGTCCGCTTCCGCAGCAACGTTCAGTCGACTCACACTTCCGAGGAGTTCGTGAATTTTCATGTCATCAAAGCCATCGTATCCACACATAAAGTGCCCGTCTCACAAAGTGTATTTTGCATCGAGATCGATATCGGCAGACTCAACGAAGATGAAGTCCAGGTGCTGAGATTCTATTACCAGATGCTACAGCCTCTGCTTGAGCTTGGCTGGGAATGGATCAATATCCACAACCTACATACCACTGGCGATATCAAAATTAACGAAAAGAAGTTATGGAACAATATACTCAGAAACTTCATTAGTGATGAAAGATTACAACACGCATGGAGCAATGTAGTCACTCAACAAAACTTGCCAATAAAACGCAGGCAAATCTCATCAATGTTCAGGCATCGTTATTCTGTTGACTCGATCAGGAAATTTATGAACGAAATAAATAAAAACACAAATACTCACCAAGGCGGTGTATCTAAAGATAGGAATACGGTACACGCTGCTACTGCCGCTGAAACAAATAATAAAAACGCTCATAGTAAACGAAAAGATAATAGGAAGCAGCAAACTGATATGAATAAGAAAAGCAACGCTAAAGAAAAAAGCAAGCACTCGAATAACAAGGAGGAAGCCGACTCGAATCCGCAAATGGGACTTGCACTTTCAAGTTCGCTTGACTGATAAACAGGAGGCTTTCACGTGAGTGAACACCAACTACCTGACCAAATATTGGCTAATTACGACCTCAATGCGATCGGGTCCCGCTGGCCCCTTGTACCGGAGTGGCTCAAGAGGAGCCTCCCACCCTTGATTGCCTCAGAGTATCGCCTCAGTGCTCGCCTCTTTGCCGCCGATTACTCGGTGCCAGACCTTGTGCCCCAAGTAGAAAAGTTTCTAGAAAGCCATTTTTTTATGGAAGACGAGACACATCGAAATTATAGAATGTCTCACTGCCTTCATTATACGGTAAATTACCGATTTAAGTCGCTCACTGACCCTCGCGTAAGCAGTGTCCGAAGGCTGCTTAGACTGATTTTTGGTCAGCCTTATCATACTGTGAGACGTAGCTCTGCCATAAAATACTACACCCAGATACTTGAGCTTAGAAAGACGCTTAAGCGGCTACTTAACTGGGGTGATCTGGATGACATTCACAACAGTTTCCCCAGACCCATTTCCCCTACCCTGGGAGAGCAGTTAGTTCCTCCTCCCGAGCATTTTTCCGATGCTGATTTGGAGCTTCTCGAACAGTTTCTTCATGCCTATGATACAGCAACTGATCGTCCATCGGAGCATCCCAACCATCTGCGCAATAAGGAAGCAACACGCGCTTTGCTTGACGAAATTTATCAACCGAGCCAGCTCACTCGTAGCCCAATAAGAAAACAGCATAGAGCTCGCAATGAAAATCAAAAAAGACGCCAACATATCGATACCATTCTTCGTGATTCGCCACTTTGGGCCAGTGACAAATCTTACCAAATCCACGCTGAATACACCGATTCCTGTTCCCTCGATAGGTCAATCGAAGCACTTGACTACACCTTCATAGAGGACAATGAAGAGCTCACGGATGGCAATGAACATCAGAATGAATCATCATCTAATGACCTAAGCCAAAGCAGCATCTCACCCCTCGACCCAGTGAAAGAGCTATTCCATAACACGCTGCTTTCACAAGGCGATCAGGCGCTTCACCTTGAGAGCGTACAGCTCTTGCAACAGGCCCGCAGTCTCAAGACATCTGCAGACATCAGCCTACGCCCACAAGAAGAGGTTCTAGCAGCTTTACGTATCTTCCAACCACCGAAAGATGAGGAATTTCTCATAGAATCTGAGAGTGCCATTGCAAACCGACAAGCCTTGGCATTTCTTAGCATTCTACTTTGCAGTGGAATAGCACCTGAGCGCTTGCTGCAGACGACGGTAATCTCCCGATCCCCCAAGCTGCCCCTCAATAGCGACAGCAATCGTGAGTGGATCATCTGCCAGACGCTGGATCAAATTCCCAGCTGGTCACCGGAGGAGGGGCTACTCCACTACTCTGTCAACAAGGCACCTACCGAAACCATCATCACGTTGCCCTTGCCCAACGCTCTCAATCACTCACTCATAGCCGAAAAGATATGGCTCCCCGGCGACCAGCCTTACAAAGCACTGAAATCTATAATCGAGAAAAAACTCAAGCGCTGGGGGGATAATCGCCCGGGAAGTACCCTGACGTTGAGGCGCGTGTCTGCCAGTCATCATCATTGGGTGGTGCCTGCCTGTGAAGATGAAGTGATCGCGACCTGGTTGCGAGGCGAGCTCCCGCTCTCACTCTCTGCCCCGGCAACGTATCGAACGATACCTCTGCACAAGATTCAGAAGGCTTTTCTCTCGGCTCAAGCTGCGCTTGGCCTATTTCCCTTGTTAGAAGAAGACTGTCGTACACCTCGCGAAGATCACACCGTGGGATCCACAAAAGCCCAGGAGCCGAGCTATTTCAAACGTCCGCTTCATTTGCTGACGCAACTTACCAAGAACCACGCCATGCTGGTTACCTCATTGATTACCTCACAAGGGAATCGTAGTAGCGACTTACGGGCAGTCGGCGAAGCCATTGCCCGGCAAGGTCAGATACTGGGAGCGCTGACCTTACTTGCATGGCAGCTCTGCACCTTGGCTCGCCCAATTGGATCCAAAACCCAATGTGAGCAGCTGGAAAATACGCTCTGGCTACGCGACAAGGATTCGGCTCGGGCACAGGAAAGCCGCCAGATTCCACTTGTCCCTGCCCTTGGCGCATTGCTCCGGCTTCAGCATGAGTGGCGGGAGGAATGGCAACGATGGTGGAAACGCCACGGTGGCAAAGCAGACTTTCTTGGGCATGAACAAGTCGCCTACCCCGTTCAATGGAAGTTCAATGCCTCGACAATAATGTTGACGCAGCAACGCATGCAGCATGCTGACTGGCGGCAGTGGCTCAAGGATCTTCCAACATTCATGCCTTCGCCTTTGGCAACTGAATTGAGCCAGTGGGGCCGCCAGCCTTCCAATATCACGCGCCACAGCATGATCACCGCGCTCCAATCGCGACTTTCTCACGCTGAATTTAGTGCGCTCGCTGGACACACCACCCAAGGACATTCACTCCAATCCCCGTCCAGTGATCGGAACCTGATTCAATCGGCGACACGAAGCGCACTAACCGACGTTGCCAGACTATGCGGCTTGACGCCGAATCTGCTTCACAGAGACGACCTCCCATGGCCCATTCAGCACGCCGGACCAACCATTCAAGGAGATAGAGTATGAGTGCTATTACCACCATTGATCTTCGGAAGAAAACCGATGTACCTGCCCAGGCCACGCACCAAGAGCTTACAACTCCGAAGCTGTCTCCGATCGAACTTTCGAAAACACTGGGTAGGATATTCCGTCGCTGGGATGATCCAGATCATCGCCTTTTCTCCTCCTCTGAAGAGCTCAGACATTTCCGTATGAATGTCGCGCGCTACGCCTGGCGACGGCATAAGAAAAAGGTAACCAAGGCACAGGCTAGAGCGCAAAGTGCGCCTTCCACCAAGCCGTCTCGCGCTCGACACAATGCCACACGCTTAAACCAGCGAGATGTACAAGCCTTGATTCGCAACGCCATCCAGCTTGCCAAGGAAACTGAACTTGACTTCAGCTCCCGAAAGGTCACCAAGGAAGTCGCGCTTGTACTGACTCATCTCAACCGAGAGCCTGACTTCGAGGCTACGATTCCAACCAGTATCAAACGCCCGGTCAGACCCTCATCCGCGGCTACCTCATCACGAGATATCAAGGTTCAGCAACGGGTGCTGGATTCGGTACGCGCCCTGCAGAGCATTCCCGCCAACCAATGCACGCCAGAGCAGTCTCTTCTCTTCTTGGCCCTGAGCATGGGTACCCTGCTAGGGATGGAGGAAGAAGTGATTCGCCATACCTTGCTGAACTTGAGCCCAGAGCACCTGCCACGCCTGAACACCAAGCGCGGCCCCCACTATTGGTTCGTCGGCTGTCTGCCAGGGTTATCTCGATCACATCCAGCCCATTACCGGCTAAAAATCCCGAATCATCTCAGGAGGCTACTCAGGGCTTGCCGTCAGTCCCCTGTTCCATCACCAGCCACCTCCTCCCAGCAAGCAGATGTATGGTGGTTCTCCTCGGATGCTACGCTGGATCTAAACAGTCCATTGGAAGCGCGAACTGCCCATCTGGATCAGCTCTTGGTCACCGGTCTGTCACAGCTACTAGATAGCCAGGCACCACGCAAGACTGGTTCCTCCGCTTCGCTGAAGCGTGTTCGTTCATTGCTTCGTCATGCCTTTCGGTGCACGACACTGTTGGGCCCTGCGCCCCTCTGGTCACAGCTGCTTCGGCGCTACCCCCTACCAGTGTGTAGCTGGCGTTCTCCTTGGCAGCATGACGAAAGCCTCTTTTTTTCGGCGGAAACTCTCCCTACTTCCAGTACGTCAAGCGCTTCCGGCGCAATGGATGTCTCTGAACCGGAAGATATCGAGACCGATCTTCACACCCCTGAACTCCTTATGGGAGGAGGCGTCAGGAGTAACGAATCGTCACCATCAACCTCCCCTCGATACTGGCAGGATCAACTTTCAACAGACTGGTATGTGAAAGCAGGCAACCAACTGTATGCGTATATCACTGAACTGGAGCATGAAGGCCTGATAACCCCCAGAGGGGAACCCGCGATCCAGCGGCATGACACCATTACATCTCGCTACGCGAAGAGACTGATACACATGCTGGGCGAGGACAGCTATCCACTCTGGATATTGCTATGGCTTTCTTATCAATCGAGCACTCAAGGCAACAAAGCCAGCACGCTCAGGACTTACCTGAGTCGACTGACGCCCACCTCTATGATGATGTTGCCCGATATCCCATGGTTGACGCTCTGGGATGGAGAACTGATGGAGGCGATCAGCGAACAGCTACCGACTCAGAAAGGCTGGGACACTTCGACGTCCCACAACTTCTTCCAGACGTTCAATCAGTTCATCAGCTTCTGCCAAGGTAACGATCGATTAACGGGTATTCCCCCCGTACAGGGTGAGGGAGGTCGCTTCATCAGTACATTGCGTACAAATCTGATCATGCCGCACGAGGCGGAACATCTGACCCGAGCGCTCTCCCGAAGACGGAGTGGATTACGGCGCAGCTGGCTGATCGCCTTCCTGCTTGGCTACTACGGGGGCCTGCGAGCAGGAGAAGTCATGGCATTGACACTACATGACGTCATCATCAATCAGCCAGGAGATGACGGCCCCACCTACTGTTACATAGAAATCCATGCTGGCAAGACCGCAAATGCTCGGCGCAGCGTTCCTCTTCATCTTCTGATATCCCCAGAGTTGATGACGTTGGTGAGAGAGTGGATTGATAGGCGCCGAGAGTCCTTTGCTGGCCAGCAGCGTTTGAAGAACATTGCCTTGCTGGGGCCAGAAGGCTCTCCGCTGGGCTATTCAAGAGAGAGCTTGCTGACCCCGCTCATGGCATGGGCCCGGCAGTCTCTCCGAGGTGCCCTCACGCCCGGAATGAAGCTGGAGGACATCCACTTCGATTTTCATCTCTTGAGGCACAACGCGATCTCGTGGCTCGTACTTCGTCTCTACAGCGACGACTACCCGCAGCTCCTCGATCGTCTCTCCTCCGCCTGCCGAGGACATTGGTCCTTCACTCCAGCAGCACTAGCTAACTGCCGCCGAGCGGTCTACGACGTACTGGAAAAAGATGCCAAGGCACGAGGTCACCGTCTCGAGTTACTCGCCAAGTTGATCGGGCACCGCAACTCTCAAACACTGACACATCACTACACGCACGTGCTGGGTGAGATACATGGTGAGGTACTTCTGGAGCTGATGAAGCGACGCTGAAGGCGAAGGCCGCATACTCGTATACTGGCTGTCGCCTATCGAAGCCGAAGCGCAGGTGGACGGCGAGCTAGAGATAGCCCAACCCCGATGCATCACCCTCCATCACTTGCGGTGTTGCACTTCAGAGTCCACCTGCGCCATCTCACGCCCGGCGGTCGGGATGAATCAGGAGGTGCAGTGGGCCGTCCGAGTCTGTACACACGGATGGAGCATTAGCAGTTCATGCGTGGTGCGATGATCTCCTTGATACTTTGACAACCTGATCGCCCTCAATTGTCCTGAGAGGGAAAAATTGCAGCACTTGCAACCCGCACACCAACTATTTTCCCTATAGGGAAAAATTAAGGCCTACTCCGGTATACCTAACTAATTATCCCTATAGGGAAATTTTTAAGTATACTAAATTGTTTGCAACAACCCGCTTTCTTATCGTGAAAGGTCTTAGCATGCCTCTATCGCTAGCAGTTCCCATTCATGATGCCGCAACGCTTGGCAAGTTGATTCGCCGCTCTCGCAAGCAGCAAGGGCTAAATCTTGAAACCCTCGCAGGTCTTTGCGGGTTGAGCATTCGCTTTCTGAGTGAGTTGGAAAACGGCCGTGACAGCTGCGGGTTGGGTCGCATATTGATCGTACTTGATACGCTAGGCATCGAGCTGTCCGCTGTTCCGCCGGAGGGATCCGAATCATGATATTGCCGGATTCGTTGAACGTATGGCGCGACACGCAGCATGTAGGGACGTTGTGGCGCGGCACGGATGGCCGACTGATGGGCTTCGAATACAACGATACCTGGCGACAGAACGGGCATGCCATTTCGTACAGCTTGCCACTAAGCCAAAAGGCTTGGCAGCCCCAAGACCTTCTGGCGCATCACTGGTTCGCAAATTTGCTGCCTGAAGAGCAAGCCCGGGCGGCGCTGATCAAGCGCCTGGGTATACCAGACGACGACTTCTCGCTACTGGCGACCATCGGCGGCGATTGTGCTGGTGCGCTGACGATCCTTCCGAGCGATCACATGCCGCCGTCAAGAGCCCTACCGTCATCCCTCGATGACAACTACCGCGAGTTGCCGCTCGATCGACTTGCGCAATGGGCAGGTGCTCGCGAGCGGTATGCCTTGATGAACGAAGGAGCTCTGGCCAAACGCCCTCGTCTCTCGCTGGCCGGCGCGCAGGACAAGATTCCTGTGCGACTGTGGAACGATACACTCTACTTACCTATCGGAATCGAACCCTCTACCCATATTCTGAAATTCGCCGTCGAAGGGCGTGAGCAAGTCATTCTGAATGAGCTGTATCTGAACAATCTGGCACGCTTGGGGGGGATAGCCTGCCCGAGGACCACGATGGTCTATGCCGGCCGACATCCTTACTTGATGGTCGAACGCTACGATCGCTTGGGTATTGAAAGCGGACACGTCGAGCGTTTGCATCAGGAGGATCTGTGTCAGGCCATGGGCGTGTCGCGGAATCAGAAATACCAGGCTTACGGTGGGCCACGTTTCGGAGAAATCGTGCAAACAGTCCGCGAAGCCTGCCGACCCTCAGCGGCATCCATTCAGCAGCTGCTTCGCTGGCAAATATTCAATGTGCTGGTTGGCAACAGTGACGGCCATGCCAAGAACGTGTCCTTGTTACAGGACTCCCGAGGTCGTTGGCAGATCGCCCCAGCCTATGACCTCGTTGGCACCATAGTGCTCGGTTACGATTCAGACATGGCCTTCTCCCTCGGCGGGGAGTTCAATTCGATGCAGCTGCTACCGCGCGATTGGCAGGCCTTTTCGGATGAGTGCCGATTCAGTTATCCGTTTGTGAAGCGCCAAATTCAACAGATGGTTACCACGCTCGCTGATCTATCCGACTCAGTCATACTCAAGGAGCAGCTACAGCAAGCTGGTCTCGAAGGCAAAGGCTGGACGAGGTTGCAGCAGCAACGTCAACACATTCAAAAGCAGTGCCGCCGTGCCGAGCGATGGTAGTGCCTGTCAGCGAAATTCAAGTTTGAATGTTGCCTCGTTCGGGGTCGTGAAGGCAGTCATCACACCGCCTGTGTCGCACGACACTCCGGATAGGCCGAGCATCCCCAGAAATGCTGGCCCTCACGCACACCGGATTTGACAGTGCGCAGCACCATCCGGCTGCCGCATTTCGGGCATTCACGTCTCGCCTGTGAATCATTGCGCTGCTTGAGATGCTGTACATGGGCACGCTGCGTCGCCCGAGTCGGTGCCAGACGCCCTGTCAGCAGCGCCTCGTGCATGGCCTCGACCTGCGCCTCGCTGAAGACAGGGGTCTTAAACGACTGTACGAAGGGAACGAAGTCAGTGCCGCGCGTCACGTTGGACGGCATCTCACCTTTGAGCCTGGCCCTGCCGATGAAGATGATCACCGAATGCAGGTGTTCGAATGGCACGCCAAGCGTCGTCTCCAACGCCTTGAGGTGGCGGTAATTCTGACGTAGCGGGTTCTGGAAACTGAACGACTGGCGAGGAAACTGCTGGGTCCAGTTCGCCTCGTGCTCACTGCCGAAGATCCCCCAGTGTCAGGATGAGTGTCGCACCCTCTGATATCCTGTTCTTATAAACCGACAAGGGGGCGAAAGGAGACACTCATGCCTCGTTACTCCGAGGAGCGCCGGCAAGCCGTGGTGACCAAGCTGCTGCCTCCCCACAACCTCTCCCCGCAGGTGATCGCGGAGCAGGAAGGGATCTCGCTGGGCACCGTCTACAAGTGGCGCAAGGAAGCCCGCGCCGAGGGGCGTTGCCTGCCGGATGCTCTGGGCAAGGGCGCCGATGGCTGGTCGTCCAAGGACAAGTTCAGCGCCGTGATCGAGACCGCCTCAATGAACGCCCAGGAGACGGCGGAATACTGCCGCCGAAGGGGTATCTATCCCGAGCAGCTGGAGCGGTGGCGCCACGACTGCGAGCAAGCCGCCAGCCTCTCCCACTCGGAACGCCAACGTGAGGCCGACGAGGCCAAGCAGCAGCGTAAGCGCATCAAAGCCCTGGAGAAGGAGCTCGCCCGCAAGAACGAGGCCCTGGCAGAAACTGCGGCGTTACTGGCCCTCAGAAAAAAGGCGAGGGCGATCTGGGGGGACGAGGACGCATGATCAGCACCCCAGATCGCCAACGCGCCATCGCGCTGATCGAAGAAGCCCGGGCCCAGGGTGCCCGACTGGAGGCCGCCTGCCGCGAGCTTGGTATCACTGCCAGAACGTACCAGCGCTGGACGCGCGACGGCGAGTTACGCGAGGACCAGCGCCCTTTGGTCGACCGGCCGGTGCCGGCTAACGCACTGACACCGGCCGAAGAGCAGGAAATCCTCGATGTGTGCCATCGTCCCGAGTACGCCAGCCTGCCGCCAGAGCAGATCGTGGTGCGCTTGTTCGACGAGGAGCAGCGCTACCTGGCATCCCCCTCGTCGTTCTACCGCGTCCTGCACAAGCACCGTGAAATGGTGCATCGAGGCCGCTGCAAAGCTCCTCAGCGCCGTACCAAGCCCACGACCTACCAGACCAGCGCGCCGAACCAGGTGTGGTCGTGGGATTGCACATGGTTGGGCGGCCCAATCAAGGGGCAGCACTATTACTTAGTGATGATGCTCGACATTTACAGCCGCAAGATCACTGGCTGGGAGGTGTTCCTGGCCGAGTCGGCCCATAACTCTCGCAGCGTGCTGGAGCGGGCGGTCCTGGCCGAGCAAATCATCGGTCAGCCGCTGGTGTTGCATGCGGACAACGGCAGCCCGTTCAAGGGCGCGACGCTGCTGGAGAAGCTACATGAGCTGGGCATCACGCCATCGTTCAGTCGGCCGCGGGTCTCCAATGATAACCCCTACTCGGAGGCGCTGTTTCGCACCTGTAAGTACCGCCCTTGCTACCCCGGTGATGGGTTCGCCACGGTCGACGATGCCCGCCAGTGGGTGGCCGGCTTCGTGCAGTGGTACAACCACGAGCATCGCCACAGCGGGATCCGTCTGGTAACACCGGCACAGCGCCACGCTGGAGAAGATACCGAGGTGCTGGCCAAGCGCCATGCCATCAATCAGGCAGCCCGTGAGGCCAACCCCGCCCGTTGGAGCGGCAAGACCCGCAACTGGACGCCGGTTGGCACCGTGTCGCTTAACCCGGAGCGGGAGCTCCAGGTCACCGTCGCCGAACCGGAAAAACAGGCGGCTTGAAGGAACTCAGAGGCGACAGATTTCTTGACAACTACCGAGATCCAGCCTTTCATGTTCTTGGTTTCCAACACGAAGCAGCCGAAACGCGACAGCAGCACATGATCGATCTGGGTGGTGCCGTTCGCGGTCTCGAGGGTGACATTGTGCAAGGCCCGATAACCCTGCTTGCCGAGTCGGCGCGCCATCCAGCGCACTCGCCACTCGCCGATGCGGCCTTTCATGCGGGGAGACTTGAGATAACGGCTGACGAAGGACGCCAGCACGAGGCATAGCAGTACACTCATCACCGGCGCGATGTTCGAAGGGACAACCACTGTCATGACTCCTGGTGCAGCCTGTACGGAAAGGAATCAAGCAAGGTGATTCGTCCAACCGGAGTACTGAGTCTTGATAAGAGAAAGGCAAGGCTGCACCGCACCCGATGGCGGAGCGCGGTGCAGCAAACTGCAGGATTCTAACTATCTGGCGAACGCCAAGCCACTGTTCTCTATCGGTTTATCTCTGAGGAAGAGCACGGCGGGACCTTATGCGCCGACAAGAGAAGCAGGTTGGCCGCGAGTCATTCACCTGAATCACTCCATCTCCAATGTGACCTTGTCGGTATCGAACGCCAATCGCCCGGCGATCGCCTGCATCTCCTCGATGGGCTGGTCGTAACTCCAGGCGATATCAGAAAGGTCTGATAGCGAGTAATAGGTGCTGTCACCCTTGAAGGGACAATGGGTGACGGTACTGGAGACCGAGAGCTTCGCCATCGCCACATCGGCGCGCGGCAGGTAGAGCCTCGGTGGATAGCCCTTCTCGCACAATTCCAGCGCGTTGCCAGTGTCAGCGATCACCGTCTCACCGACCAGGATTCGCACCCGCGAAGATAGCGGGTGCAGCGTGACACGCGGTTCGGGGTGGTCGGCCATGAAGACTCCTTTACGGGTTGGAAGATAGAAGCGGCAGATGAAAGCGGCAGATGAAGGTGCTTGGAGGCGCGTTCTAAAGGGGTCAGCCCATCATGCCCCACCGTCCCTGGCGAGACGGAAGCCGGAGAACGCCCAGCGCGCCTCGGGCGGGAAGAAGTTGCGATAGGTCGCGCGGATGTGGTCTGCCGGCGTGGCACAGCAGCCTCCGCGCAGCACCATCTGACCGGACATGAACTTGCCGTTGTACTCTCCCAGGCTGCCCGGCAACTTGCGAAAGCCCGGATACGGACGATAGGCGCTGCCCGTCCACTCCCAGACATCGCCGAACATCTGACCCAGCATGCCGTCGGCTTTCGCGGCCGCGACTGGCTGTAGATAATCCTGATCGACGAAGTTACCAGAGAGAGGGACATCCTGACCGACTGTCTCCCACTCGGCCTCGGTGGGCAGGCGCGCGCCCGCCCACTGGGCGTAGGCATCGGCCTCGAAGAAGCTGACATGGCAGACCGGCGCATTCAGATCCACCGGCACCAGGCCACCTAGCGTGTAGTGATGCCAGGCGCCGTCGCGCTCGACCCAATAAAGCGGCGCCCGCCAGCCTTCCGCCTTGACCGTCGCCCAGCCATCCGCCAGCCAGTGCTCGGGGGTGGCGTATCCGCCGTCCTGCATAAAGGCGAGAAACTCGCCGTTGGTCACCGGACGGTCGGCCATCTCGAACGCTTCGACGAACTGACGGTGTCGGCCCATCTCGTTGTCGTAGGCGAAGCCACCTTCGGCTGCATCATGGCCGATCTCGCGAACCCCGGCTGGATAGGCCAGCCATCCAAGCGACGGCACCTCCTGCGCAGGGGCTGGTGCCAATCCCGGAGTCAGATCATCCCGATAGGCCGGACACAGTGGGTTCTGCGCCAGAATGTGCTTGATGTCCATCAACAGCAGCTCCTGATGCTGCTGCTCATGCGGCAGCCCCAGCTCCAAGCGGCGAAGAATCTCGGGCAGATGTTCCCGTGGCGGATTCTCAAGCAGCGCTTGCATGGCCTGATCGACGTGCGCGCGATAGCGATAGACATCGTCGACGGTCGGGCGCGAGATCGTGCCACGCTCGGCGCGCGGGAACGGTACGCCATGGGTCTCGTAGTAGGAGTTGAAGAGGTGATCGTAGGCGGGGTCGAGCGTCTGATAGTCCGGCTGAAACGGCTTCAGGATGAAGGCTTCGAAGAACCAGGTGACATGGGCGATGTGCCACTTGGGCGGGCTGACATCTGCCATGCTCTGCACCATGTAGTCTTCCTTATGCAGCGGCGCACAGATCGCCTCGGTGGCGGCGCGTACCCGCTGGTACGCGCGTAGCCACTCCTTGGCATGCAGGCTATCGGGTCTTTCGATGACGGTGTCATGGGCAGATGACATGATGGCTTCCTTTACGAGTCTGGTTCTCTCCCTGAAACGTGATCGGACAGGCTCTTGGCCAGCACGGCTGACGTGCCTCCCCTGCCCCATCAGCGCTTGGCCGGGGTGATATCCCCACCCTATCACTCGTGTTGCTAATGCCAACTCTTCACGGACTCTGGTCTTTCCTCTGAAACTAGGTCTGCACCTTGATCTACCCCTGATCTGCCCTAGCCTTCACTTCGCTGTAACGCACGTCCCGCTGCAAGTGTCTTACCTGAGCGCGCCAGCCTCAGTTCTGCATCGGAATATTCTCTTCCCAACGAAAGCCGATACCGCCGCCCTGCCATACACCATTCTCCAGCGGGCTGGGGCCATGGATATCCACCTGCAGCGGCAGTCCGAAGCCAGGTGCCAGATCCTGAGTGCCACGCACGGTACTGCGATGCATGATCCGCAGGCCTTGCTCCTGTGCCGGCAAGTGCGCGCCGGGCGCGGCCCTATGAGCGACCGCCAGGTTATCGATGAACACGCAGTCGTTTTCCTGGTACTCGAAGTCGAGGGCGTAACCCTCGGTGAAGCCGGCATTCAGGATGGCGTTGTACTCACGGCAGAGCTGCGTCAGCTCTTCGGCGGTCAGCAGCCGGAAGGCATCCTGATCGGGTAGCTTCTCGATCACTGCACCGGTCATGCCCAGATGAAGCCAGATGCACTTGCGACCGGTGATGGGGTGTTCGTGTACCACAGGATGTACGGCCCCAGAGGAGGAATTCACCGAAGCAAGACGGCGCCAGAAAGCCTGACGCTCGGCAGACAAGGCGTCATGGGCCGCGCCCTGATGAGCAAAGCAGGTACCGCCGCCGTTCTCGGCCGGGCGGATGATGTGGTAGCCGGAGTGCGAGAACGTATCGGTATTGAAGCTGCCGTCGTTATGCCACTGCGGCCCGACGCCGGGAATGCCGTGACGGCGATCGTTCGACAGTCGGAAGATGTGCCGGTTGCCATCGGGCGTGGCCGGATGCATCCCATGGGTACTGTGCAGCTCCTTGCCGCCCCACCAGCAACTGGCGCGCAGAAAGTCATCGGCCTCCAGGGGCGTATCGCGCTTGAAGACCAAGAAGCCGCGCTCGGCCATGATCTGCTCCAGCGCCTCAAGCACTGGCGCGGGCGGCGCGTCCTGAGCGGACAGATCGATTCCCCTCACCTCGGCGCCTATCGGCTCCAGCGGTGTGATGCTGCCGCCGAATTGCTCGATGACAGCCACCTGTGCCGGGTCGAACGGAACGCCCGGTGCTGACTTGGCTACCTCAGTGCGTGTTGGATTCGCCATGACACTGACCTCCTGTCGCGGCTCCCACGCTGGCGAGACGCTGATGTGTCATCAGGCCGCGCTATCGCTGCGCGACGACACTCGCGGCTCACAGACTCTCGGCGTGGGATGAATGTATCAGCATTCTCGCAAACACATTCCCGTGCGCCAAACCTCGACCCATCTCATCCCGAACGCCGCGAGTTACCTATCAGGATGACGCTGGTGCATCACGTCACTCGTATTTCTTCTGCCAACTCTTCACGGCGATCCGCTCCTTGAGCAGATCCAGCATGTCGATCAGCACCTGCTCGGTGATCTGCTCCGTCCTCGGGTCAGTGCGCGACCAGGCATCGAAACCACTCTCTGCCAGGTGCCCCACCAGCGCCGAGAACTCCTTGGAACGCAGGCCGACCAGCGCTTCATCGACGAGATGGCAGGCCAGATCCGACAGCGAGCTTTCCAGCCCTTTCGTAAGCTGGGTGCCCATGGGCAGGCGCGAGACACGCTGAAGCTCCGGACTCTCGGCGAGGGTGCGACTGACCAGGCCCCGCACATAGCGCAGGGTATCGTCGCGATTCTGGGTATAGACATCCCCCGCCATGGTCTCGAGGCGCTGGGTAATTTCACGGATCAAGGCCTGCTTGCGAGGCTCCACGACACGCTCGATCACCGAAGATGAGAGGTCATCGCTGTCGCGCAACTGCTGCTGCACGTTGTCGAGCATGCGCAGGGAGATACGGTCCGTCAGCTCCTCCAGCAGGATATCGAGATACTTGGCCGCCACTCCGTAGACGTACCAGCGGCGTACATCGATCAAGCCGAGACGTTGCAGGCGGAACAACAGCGAGATCACACGCAACACACGCAACAGGCGGAAGCCGCTCAGCGGGATACACCCCAGCACGTCGTACCAGTGCACGAAGGGATAGAAGAACCAGCGGTGGTAGCGCCGCTCCGCAATGGCCACTGCCCACCCCGCCAGCACATCGAGCAGGAAGACGGCGACGAATGCCAGGTCGATAGAGAGGAAATTGGCGTGGATATTCTGCTCATAGGCCGCATGCAACCCGGGTGTCACGGCCTCGAAGGCCGTGTTCAGCGGGGGAATCAGGAAGAGGCTATCGAACAGCAGCAATGCCAGATTGGCGATCACGAGCACGATGATGAACAGATCCCACCACAGATGTATCCGCTCCCTGGCGGACGAGGGCGTGCGGGTGGCTGGCATGACAACTCCTTGGCGATTGTTTCAGAATGCGTAACGCGTCTTCCTGACTCAGCCTACAACGCTTCAGATGACCACGCTGGCGATGACCGCGCATCAGCTGACCACACTGGCGATGACGCTATCTGCGAGGGCTTGCAGCGCTACCGGAGCCCAGCCCCGAATCGCCGTAGACACCCTATTAGTGAGGGAGACACCCGCATGAAACAAGCGCAAGTGATGACATGGGCCGCCGTGATGAGCGCAGCACTCACCCTGGGCGGCTGCGCAGGCGCTCAATCCTCTGAGGATTATCAAGGTGTCGACGAGCCACTGGAGAACACCTATTGGAAGCTGGTGACACTCGACAACCAGCCAACACCCGTGGTGGAAGGCAAGCGTGAAGCCCATATCGTCTTACATACACAAGACTCGCGAGTAGCCGGCTCCACCGGCTGCAATCGCCTGATGGGGGAATATCACCATGATGCGCAAGAACTCGGCTTCGGCCGCCTGGCCATCACGCGAATGGCATGTCCCGGTGAAGTAGCAACGCTCGAACGCGATTTCCTCGCGACACTCAATGACGTGTCGGGCTGGCAGATAGAAGGCAAGACACTGACGCTGATGGATGCACAAGGGGCGTCGCGTGCCCGTTTCCAGACAGTCCATCTCTATTGAGGACTCACAAGCTCCAGTGACAAGGTGTCGGGACGAGAAGAAATGCTTGCACTGCTTCATCGCGCCTGAATCACTCGTCCCGCTCCGGTCTTTTTGCGACATCCACGCCGCAGGGTATTCCCCATCTCGCATCTTCGGACTGCCGGGAGCATGAAGGGACTCACCTCGGCTACGCCTTTATCAGACGGCGAATTGTTTCTGGTAAAGGTCTATACCTGTAGTGGTCAAGTGTTTTTGGCCACCGAGCTTTGAGCATTCCAGTAGTTCTTTTCTGCCAAGTTCGGCGGTATCCCATCGTTATGCTTGTGCGGCCTGAGGCTGCTGTAGTAACCGATCATATAAT
>NZ_JADPPY010000043.1:0-21555 GCF_018340035.1 Cobetia sp. MC34 | reverse complement strand
TGACGGCTGCTTTAACGGCGTGATTAATTCCTGAACGTTATATAGATACGACAGAAGAGCAGCATTTGGGCATGATTCAGCGGGCCGTTACGGCGTAGATAGCGCCCCTGGTGCGAGAACCCAACGGTCAGCCACTTCAAGCCGCCTGATCAGGGCACTCGTGAATAAGGCGGGATGAGGTGATTCTCGGCCTGATGCGCTTCACGCGCCGCATGGCGCGCAAGCTCGACGCCTACTTCGGGGTAGCACGCACCGCCATCATCTTCGAGGGCTACGGCGTCAACCACCTACACGCCAAACTCATCCCGCTACATGGCACCCAGCCAGGCGAATGGCAGGCCAGAAACTCGAAGATGAAGTACTACATGACCGAATACGATGGCTACGTCGTCAGCGCCGACGGCCCTCGCGGGGACGATGTGCAACTAGCGGCACTGGCCGAGAAGTTACGTCAACGTCGATAAAAACCAGTTACACATAAACTATTTTGCTAACATTAGGCTAACAGAATAATCAGAAGCACATATCAAGAACTCATAAAGCAGAACTAATTTTCATACAAAGTCGTACTACAGAACCTATCTGCTAAATAAATAGAGAAATGAAACTTATGAACAACAACCCTGGCAGAAATTAAAGACAAAAGTAAAGCTGTGAAATAAGGCAGTAGTGCCCCAAACACAAAAAGCCTCCCATCCGGGAGGCTTTTTTGAAGAATCTGGAGCGGGTGAAGGGAATCGAATGTCTATCAAAATCATGTGGTTGAAGTGATTTTCAGAGAAAAACCTACACAAAAACCTACATGCGGGCGCGAAATAAGTACGCACAACAATACAACTCTGAGAACATCAGGAGCGGGGCGAAGGATCAAGCAGCTTCACTCAACCGCCAAGCCTCAGCCTAACTGTAGTTGCAGCACGGCGGATTTTGAATCCGTTTTTGGCATTTCGTGGACTGCGCTGGCAGCGGGTCTTTCGAGATATTTCAGCCACTTAGCACATTCCATGTGCCACATGATGGGCGTTATCTGGTCGCAGTCTGCGACCAAACTGCGACCACGCTGGAATGGTCGTAGCTCGTGCGCGATCGTATAGCTTGTGAGTAGAATTGACTGCGAGACACCATTGTCTCACATGTGCGACGGAGGGGCGCTATTGTGGCGGCTCCTGCTCCTCCGCGGGCGTTTCATTGGTGCGAATATCAATCCAGCGCCCCGCTGTAATGTCCATCGGATCGCCCTTGACCGGAGCGCCGTTGGTGTAGTCGGCCACAAAAGTACTGACGTGAATAACGCCATCCGCCTCGTCGTACTCTACAAACACCTTACGCCGTCCATTGGCATCCTCTGGCGTCTGGACAGTCCAGCCGGACGATGCCAAGCCCAGCGTGCCATAAACCTCATAGACGCCTTCGCTGATGCGCATTGCTGTTGCGTCAGCGAGGTCTCGGTGGCCGTTACCCGTCACCGTTCCGTCGCCGTGCAGGCGCAGAACTGGGGACGCTTCCTTGACGAAGCCGTTGGTGTCGATGACGGTATTGCTGCTGTCTCTCACTGCCGCCCAGTCCGCATAGGCCCCCTGCCAACGCTTGCGCCAGTACAGGCTGCCGGACGCTCCACCATCACCTCCAACGACGTAGGCGCTAACTTGCAATAGCTGATTCGCGTTGGATGCCCTAGAGGTGATCATGACAATCTTTCCGCTGCCCCATTTCGCAATATCTGGGGCGTTTGACGCCGCGGAGTCAGCATCCACAACATAAAATCCCGAAAGCGTCGCGGCGTTGGCATCGCCTCCCGCCGCGGCTGCGCCCGATGTCGCGCCCAGTCCGTACTGCTCGAACGCACCTCTGACGCCCGCCGCATCGGGGAACTTTCCCGCAGTGCCTGCCAGCGCCTCTGCTGTGGTGGCGACCTCCACCCCGCCGATCTCGGTCTCAGTAGCAGCAGGAATGATCGCATCGCTTGCTGACTGCGCAGCGGCTGCCGCACTATCTGCGGCGCTGGTTGCCGATACGCTGGCGGCGCTTGCCGAACCTGCTGCACTGGTTGCCGAACCTGCTGCGCTGGTTGCCGATGCGTCTGCCGCGCTGGCCCTGGCGATGGCGATAGACGCGCTATCTGCCGCGCTGGTGCTAGATGACGCCGCGCTGCCGGACGCGCTCGCGGCTGCGGCTGCGGCGTCTACTGCCGCCTCGCTGTAGGTGCGCACAGCCTGCACCACCTCTGGGGTGTAATCATCCCACCCAACTCCGTTTACAATCAGCTCATTTAGATCGTCAGCCGTCACATCCTCGGTGACAAGGATTCCCGTGACGATAATTCGCCATGCGTCCACCTCCTTCTGCCTCACCGAGATGGTATAGGTTCCGAACCGAACCTCTAGCGAATACTCGCCAGAAGAATCCGTCTCCGCCTCCGCAACAAATCCTTTCAGCACCTCATAGCTGGTGCTCTCGGCAGTAAATCGGATGGCGCTATCCACGGCGGGTGCGTTATAGGGGTCGTACAAGACCCCCGTCAGTGTTGTGGGCATGTCGGCCTCCTTATTCGCTTATGCCGAGCATGGCACGGGCCGCGGCAATCAAGTCGGCGTCGTCGAGGAACGTCCGCCACAACGCAAACTGGCTGGACTCGCAGAACTCGCTGACGTTCGCATTGCTCCCCCACTCGACCCGGTTTTTGCGGAAATTACCGTCAGAGTCGAAGTCGCAAACAGGCGAGTTGGAAGGGGTCGTCTCGTCCTGGATGCCGTACTCGCCATCGGACGTCATCCAGAGAATTTTGAAGCCGGTGTTCTCGGCGCAGCCGCTGGCGTAGTACGCGCCCAAGATGGCGTACTCGCGGCCCGTCTCAAGCGGGACGCGGATGCGCATCTCAACGCCGTTGCCGTTCTTGAGGCCGACGGCGACCGTTCCCTCTGGTTCGCCTGCCTCTGGTTCGTCGGCGACGAGATAGCGCCCGTTGACGTTTCCTTCCCCGTCTTGGTCGCGGGTGATGAAGCCGCCGAAGCCGCCTGCTTGCAGGTTCTTCGTCACGGCGGCGATGACGTACCCACCCTCAAAGACCGGCAGGTAAAGGCCGTTCGCGTCTGGGGTGCCAGATCCGAACACGACGCGCGACTCAAGATCCGAACTTAACAGGCGGCCACTGCTGATGATGGGAGTGCCTTCGACGACACCAGAGTCAAGCGTTCCGAGATTGCGGACGCCGCCAGCGGGATCGAACTCGGGCACGGCATAGACCGTCAACCGAGACGTCCAGGGAAGATCCGGCGAAACACGAAGCGAATTGGCGAAGACGCCGCCGACATTGATGACTATTCCGGCCATGGTTAGTGAACCTCCTTCTCGAATTGAACGCACGGAATGTGCAGCGGGTACATGCTGCCTTGTATCTCGATCTCGTCGCGGTCGCCATTGTTGTCGAAGAGCAGGCCGCGTTGACCGGCGATGCGACCGTCGCCGTCGAGGCCGCCGTCCGTCACCGCATATTGGATTATGTCGCCGACGCGCCAAGGCCGTTCGGCTTGGACAGCGACGTGGCGGCGTCCGATGATCTTGACGCCGACGAGCGGCAGGTCGTTACCGTCCACATCCAAGGCGCTGAAGCCCTTGAATGTAAGGTCTGTTATCTGGGCGTCGGCGGGGCCGCTCCAGAACTGCAATCGCTCGTGGGCGACCGAGAACTCGATTGTCAGAATGTCGTTGTCGCGCTTCCATTCGAGAGGCCGTACGCCGTCGAAGCGCGGGTTGGCGTTGACCACGGCCTCGCGCAAGAACACCTCTTGGTAGCCACCGCAGCGCGCGTAGGTGATGGCGTCGTGGTGAACGGCGTCGACGTTGGTCGCCCAATAGGCGGGCATGCAATAGCAATTGTCGTATTCTTCCGCAAACTGCAATTGGGCCTTGCCGACATCGCCCGTGCCATTGGAGTAATGCTTCCAGTTCACCGTTTGGAATAGCATCATTGGGATGCTGCGCGGTGTGAGATCTTGCCGAGTGAGTCGGCCGATCTCATTCACCACAGTGTCCCAGATGCTCAGAAGACTATTGAACCAAGTCTCTTGGTCGGTACCTGCGCTCTCGTCGCTTCCGCCTTGCCAGTAGAAGAACATCGGCATGGAGTATGGGAGGCCTAGGTCTTGCGCGTGCCCGTAGACCTTCTGGATCGCTTTGATCAACCGGTCGTGCTGCTGCGTACCCGGAACCAAAGTGTTGATAGCGCCGCCGCGTCCGCTGTTCGTCGCGAACATTTCAAAGGCGCGGTCGGGGTGATGCTCGACGATCTTCTCCACCAACGTGCTGGCGACGGTCTGGCCGCGTGAACCGACATCGCGTTCGCGCAACGGTGCCAGATCATAGAAGTCCGGCGCGCTGTCGTCGAGGCCGTCGGCGGCGTTCCAGATGCCGTCTTTGAACATGTAGGCGTTATCGCTGGGCGTCTTATTGATGGCAGGGTAGCCGCCCACCCCAGCGGACTGCGATTGGCCATACATCGGAAGGTGGACCATGCCGTAAAGGTCGTGTCCGTAGCCTGCGGCGTAGTCGTCGATTGGAACGCCGCGAATCTTGAGGCCCGCCAAATTGGTTGTGCCAGCAGCGTCGATGCGCATGACGGGGCCGTTGGGCGACTCCACCGTAAAGCCGCCGTTGGAAAGCTGCGAATGGGTGAGCTCCGAGGAGCCGACGGCGAGCCTGTTCGCTGCCATGAGTTCGAGCGCCCTCAATACGCCTGCCGCATCCAGCGACAAGCCCGTCCGGTTGAAGGCATCCTTGATCGCGAAGACGACGTCTTGGCCTGCGCCGCTGCGCTCGATCAAGGAACTGGTCTCGCGGATCAACTCGCTGGCAGGGTAGCGCGCGACCTCTGTCGCTGTGCCGCCGGAATCGACATAACGAATTATCTCGGTCCCGCTGACAACCTGGAATTGCTCGCCACTCGCCGTGTTGTCGAGACCCTCTTGGACGGTCGCGTAAACGTCGGCGTTCACGAACGCGGCATCTTTGGCGACGCTTGCCTGCTGCGCAGAAGAGGCGGCCTGAGTCGCCAAGCCGGTCGGGTCAATCGCTCCCTTCAGCGTGGGGCGAAGATCCCCAAAGCGATCTGTGAACGAAGAGTTCTGACTATTGACTGCTGCGTCGAGATTAGCCGCGTTGTCGTAGAGATCCTTTGGATTGGACGACGGCATTGGATTGCCAGTGTTGTATTTTGCCACGTGATATTCCCTCTAGAAGTCTGACCATTCTTTGTTGATCGCCAAGTCGAATATCTCCGCGCCCAACACAAATTCGGGTAGGATTGATGACCAATCAGGATCCAGCGTGGTGCGCTCTCGCATCTCCAGTCGCGCTGTGTAACGCCAGCTTGAGCATCCAGCGAGAAGCGGGCCGCTGTAGACATCTACGAACCTGACGTTGTAGATCTCCATTCCGAGTGGCGTCCGGAGCGGGCATTCGAACCACTCCGCGCCATCGAGGAGATCGTCGCGGAACCACCCCTCGAATAGCATCGCCTCGGGGCTGGTGAACAGCCATGCAAAAGATGCGACGTTCGGAACGTTCGAAAAGCGACGGCGCTGCCGCGACCTGCCACTGTCCATCGTGGTGCGCTGGAGCGGGGAGGTCAGTTGAAGTTGGTAGTCCGCCCTCAGCGGCGAGGGCAGACCTTCTGGATAAGTTATCGCCATCAGGAAGGCTCACTGTCGTCATCCGCGAACACTCGCGGGTCGTTGTTGACTGCCGTGACGGTGACGCTCTCGAAGCCATTCGGCGTCAAGTCTTGCACCAGCGCGTCATAGGCCCAGCGCTCTAGCTCACCGAACTGGTAGTACGGCGGCTCCATTGACCAATCGACCACCGGCAGCTCGTCGTCATCTATCACCACAACATTGCCGCTGGCACTCAGCACCACGTGAGGGCCAGACAGCGTGCCTTCGGGCCGGCGCCATGCGAGCACTTGGTTGGATGAGGGATCGAAATCGACGTCTTCACTCAAAGTAAGTGCAATGCCCTGACTGACTGAGACGGCGCTGGTGACGAGGCCTGATGATCCGTAGCCAGGCACGTCATCCGTGATGGCGATGTGGCTCATGTAAGAGGAGTTGAGCGCATCGAGCTCTGTCTCGAATTCGTAGGCCTCGCGGCGATAGCGCTGCTTGCGGCGCTCTCGCATACCGATCCGCCAGGCCCGCGTCTTGCTGAGCACACCTTCGACCTTGCGATTCTCGACTCGGGCACCGGTGTCGCCCGGCAGGCGGCACTCGACAACCTGAGACGTCCACGACTCTTCGTCGATGTACTCGACATCGATGCCGTCGGCGTCATCCGGTTGAGGAAGCGTGATCGTTCTGGAGAATGACTCAGGCAGCATGTTCTGCGCGCTATAGCCGTGCTGAGGAAGTTCGCCACGAGGCTCATCTCTGACTGGCTTGATTTTCCCCTTGTCGATCGTCAGCTCAGCGAAGCCAGCTGTCAGCGCTCTATTGATCGATTCCTTCACAGTGGAATCGTCATCGGTCACGTAATCGAAGGTATCGCCGCGTGATTGCCACACGGCATCGAGCCGGTCGAGCTCGCTGTAGTCGAGGTCATCGTCGGACCAGCCTGCATCTCTAGCGATGTGGGCGACCCAGGGGGCAATGTCACGCGTCGGCTCTGCTGGTGCCCAAGCACCGTTTTCCCTGACAGGCAACTTGCGCACCGGCACCAGCGACACTTGATTCTCGGTTTGTGAGGCGAGCGTGTTGCTGCCCTTGATCGTCAGCGCCAGCGTGGTGACATCGGCGTAGCGTGTCTTGTGGGGGATTCGGCAGCGCAGCCCGTACCAGTCCAACTTGTCGAGGGCCTTGGTATCGGTGTCTTCGACGGTGGTCCTGCGCATCCGAATCTCTGGCGTCATCGACTCCGACAGCGTGACACCGAATGTCCACCCAATCTGGTCGCGCGTGTTGGCAGCAAAGCTGCGAGTGACTGACTGCCACTCACTGGCTCCGATAGGCCGATACTGCAGCTCCACCGTGCGCTGAACATTGCGGATATCGCCATCATCATTCAGCTTGCCGAGCCCGTTGGCGGCGAAGATATCGAACTCGATTCTGTTCGTCTCTTCATCATCTGGACACGCCTGGAACGGCCCGCTCCACGTGCCTGGAGAATCAGAGACGATGCTGATATTCCCGTCGCCAGAGAAGGCGGGAAACGACGACCAGCGGCCATCGACATTGTCGTCCTCATCGAGGCGCTGCACTCCGATATATCCGAGCTCGTCGTCGATCTCGATGATGCGATAGCGGACACCCTGTAGATCTACTGCCGCGATGTAGTCGCCAGGTGGCAGGCCGGTGACATCTTGGCCCGCCAGCGAGGTGACGGTCATGTCGTTACCGGCGAGCGTGGCGATGATGAAGGTGCCGCTCAGGTCTTCACTTGAGAAGCGAATCCTGTCGCCGACATTCAGCCCGGTCCAATCCCCGCGGATGACGTCCGGAAGCTCAGTGGCCTGAGTCAGTGTCTTGGTCTGAATGTCAGAGACAGCGCCGTCGTAGACATTGCCCGTCGTCTGATCAACGGCAGTGATCTCGCCTGTCGCAGGGTCACGGGTCACGGTAACGCCGGTGACCACTTCTTTCTGGGCGCCATTAGTGACTGTCGCAGCAGTGACGACCTCTGTCTCGGTGGTCTCTGTGCCGCCATTGATGACGGTGACGGGGCGATAGAGACGCACCGAAAGCCACTGATCTTCCTCCCAGTTCTCGGGGACGGTGAAGGTCAGGCGGTTTCCACTGGCACTCACCGCACCGTCGTAAGAAGCATTCTCTGTTGAGCGCAGGCGCAGGCCAGATGATCCGGTAGACGCCCCGACTTCGGGCGTGTTGTACCAGCAGCGATAGGCAGGATGTGAGGTGATGGTCTCACCCGGCTGGAATATCTCGTATTCGATACCACTGCCCAGTGCACCAATCGGCGTCTCGCCAATCCGGATCTCATCGAGAGCTATCTCGAACTCTCCTACCCCGATACAGAGCAGCATGTCGAGTGCCTGGGTAGTCTTGTCGATGAAGTAGCGGCGCGGGGCATTGAGGTAGTCCGGATACATGCGGTGCCGGCCAGCCAGCTCAGGGATCAAGTCACCGAGCTTTGCCTGGTTACCTTGGGCATTGACCTCATAGAGTGACCGGCCTTGCCGGCTGCTCTTGTTGCTGGTGCTCGGGATGCTGGGCGCGAGGATGATTGACGCCGCTACAGCGATGACCGCCGCCACGACGACATAGGCAATCGTGACCGGATCTCCCGGCTGAGGCCGGAGCTCTATCGTTTTATCGAGCGTTACCGTGTTCCAATCTTCGGGCGGCACCACCACGCCATCGACCGTTGCGCTTACGGGGTGGTAATCAGCCGCCGCATAATCGGGAACGTTGGCGAGCATCCAATCGTGAAGCGTACCCTCGAACACCTCATGACGTTCCAGCGGCTCGCCTTCCAGCGTTGATGGGTAGACAAGGATCATGAGTAGTAGACCACCTTGAGATATTGGGCTTCGAAATCCGGCAGGTAGAGCCAGCGCACACCATTGGTCTTGCCTGTCTCAATGACCGCCAGCCGGCCATTGATCTCGAACACGATCGCCACATGAATGCAGAGACGACCGCGCCAGACGGTGGCAATGGAGGCGGGCTCAGGTTCGCCAGCGGTGAACGACCTCGCCTCCCGCAAGCAGGCGGCTGTCAGGCGACGCTTATCGTCGGCGTGGATTGCCCCCCAGCTGGGCAGCAGTCGCAGTCCGAAGACCTCAGCGCGGATCGCTCGCACCAATCCCCAGCAGTCATACGCTTCTGGCCCTCGCCCGCCTGATTCATACCGCGTCTTCAGATAGGGCTTGAGTTCGTTCATGACAGATACTTCAGGCCGGGGGCGAACTCGGCGGTATACCGCCGCCGCGGCCAGGCACGGCCGATGATGTCGGCGTAGCTTGCCGTGACCTGCAACGTCGGGCCTTTGAACTTGGGAGTCTTGGCGACCATGTTCAGCGGGGGCTCTTGGGGCGTACTCGGATCGCTCACCAGGTAGGTGCGATAGATCACCCGGATAGAGACGCCCGCCTCTAGCGCTTCATCTACGAACCGCTGCGCTTGCCCGGTGACGTTCTCGACGGCGAAGTTGAGGTTCTGCTGGCCGGAGGCATTGCGAGGGGGAAGCGCGACCGTCAGGGCCGAGGCAATGAACTCGACTTCCTCGCCGGTCTCCAACGTGAGCATGTGATTCTCGAACCCGCCACAGGTGTAGATCGAAGGCGAGGCGTCGCTGGCGATCTCGAGTGTTGGCAGGAGGATCTGGTCGGCAGGGGCCGACGCATAGACGCGCTGCAATACAGTCATCAGCTGCCCTTTGTCTTGAGTCCATATTTCGACGTCAGCGCTTTGTGCGCCTTGCCGTCGGCCATGATGTTCGCCACAAAGATATTGATCGTGTCTTCATCGCCTTCACTGCTGGATTCCGACTGACCGGCGCGGCTTGCGTCCTCGATCAGATTGACCGTGACACCGTTGCCACCACCTGACTGGTTGCGCTGAACGTCGCTGAGTGTCTTGTCGAGCTTGGCGCTGGTATCGGCAGTAGTGACCCGCTCGCCCTTCTGGAGCAGCCAAGTGCCGTCTTGAGGGACTGAGTCAATGCCGTCGTGGGCCATGCCATCGGGAGCTGCGACAGAGGTGATATTGCTCACGAGCCCCGCAGTCGCGGCGGCAACCGACGCCATAGCGGCAAGGTTGTAAGGGAAAGGGCCGCTAGCAGCGGCACGGGCAATCGCTTCATTGACCGCGATGATGGAACTTGCAATGGCAAACGCCTTTTGAGTGACAAACATCGCTTTGTAGGCAGCGCTTTGTTCGCCTGCCGTTGCCTTGGCAATGTCGGCTAAGCTACCTGCCGTCGATTCGGCGGATGCGAGGGCAACGTCGTCGCGAGCCTTGAGCAGAGCCGCCTTCTTCTCTGCGAACTCTTCGGCGATCTCCAACTCGCGCTCATCCCACTGCTCATTAAGATCTGCGTTGGCTTGTCGAAACTCTTCTAGCGACTCAAGCTGGTCCTCTCGCCACTCGTCCAGGTCTTCCTGCGCCTGAATTATCTTGTCCATCTCGCCGCCGAGACCGCCGACCTCGAATGGCAGGCCGCCAAAGGATGGCGCTTCATTCCCACCGCCGCCCGACTGTGCCTGCTCGGCGTAGACTTCCTTAAGACGGCGCACCGCATCCGCATAGTCATCCACCTCGCCTGCCGCTTCGGCAAGGCCGAGGAGCTTCATGTCCTCGGCGAACTCCTTTTGGGCCGTCTTGAGCGGGTAAAGCTCGTCTATGAGGCCGCGATACGCGGCCTTCTGTTGCTCAAGCTGGTTGTTGAGATCGCGCGCGGCGGCTGCGCTGCTACTTGAGTTTGAATTGGAAGGCGGAGCGATGGCCGGTGGCTTGCTCGGGTCGGTCTCGACTTCCACTTCCACCTTGGGATTGACGACGATCTGGTCGGCGGCCTCCTTGACCTTCTTGAGCCACTCTTCAATTTTCTCGGAGGGTAGTGGCTCGTTGACCGTATCGACCAACGACTTGCGGGCCTCGGCCCCCAACTTGGCCATCTCATCACGAGCAGCGCGAACGCCCTTGGCATAGCCGCCCTCTTGGAAGGAAGCGATCAGCGGGATGTCATCCGTCCCCGGGATGAGATTGATGCCCTTGATAATGAGATTGAATGAGCCAGCGATCTGATCGGCGAGAAAGGTCACCGCATTGATCACCTCGGCGAATACCGCGGTATAGGCCTCGCCAACCGAAAAGGCGATGGCGCGCATCGTCTTCATGGCAATCTCGACAGCGTGAAGGGCATTGCCGAGATAGCCCAGCGCCGTCAGCGATCCATTCACTGCACCACGCACTGCCTCGCCAAACCCGTCACCGTCGGCCGCCAGCTCGACCAGGTCATTACCCAGCACTGTCAGATAGGGTGATAGCTCTGACCCGATCAGGTTACCGGTGGTCGAGATGATGGCGTGGATGCGATCGAACTCACGAGCAAACGCGTTGAGCTTTGCGATATCGAGGTCTGACAGCACGATGCCCAGGCTCTCGGCCTCGTCGGCCATTGCCTTGAAGCCTGCGCCACCATCCGCCAGTAGCGGGATGAGAGACGTGACGTCGCCGGACATTGCCTCCAGGTAAAAGGTCATGTCAGCCTGGGACAGATTTGCCTTCTCCAGACTGTCGTAATAGAGCTGCAGTGCTTGCGGTCCCGAAAGATTCTGGAAGCTCTTGGCAGTGACCCCCACCTTGGGTGCGATCTGCTCGAAGAAATCGACCATCGGCCCAGCGCCAGTGGCCTTGAAGTCACCGATGCGGTCATTGAAATCCTGGAGAATGCCGGACAGCTTGTCCTGCTCGATGCCGACCGTGTTGGCGGCATAGGCCATCTTCTGGAATTCAGACGTCGTAGCGTTGGCCACTCGGGACTGATTGGTGATCTCTCGGGCGTTATCGGCGGCATTCTTGGTAAGCGAGATGACGGCGGTGCTGGCTGCTGTCATGGCGGCTACTGAAACGGTGGCGGCTGTTGCTGCGCCCTTGAAGGCTTTCTTGACAGAGGCCATCTCGCGATTGGCCGCGTTGCTCGCATTGCTGAGCGGCCCCGTGAATCCGCCGATGTTGGCGACGAGATCAAGCGTGAGCTGGCCGAGTGATGCCATGGTCAATCTCCGGGCAAAAGAAAAGCCGCCCGGAGGCGGCCTTATTGATTATCTATTGACGAGGCTGGTGGCGAAGAATCTTCAGGAATATGTTCAACTTGACTCATCCAGAAACCGAGCGCTGATATCACAACCACGACGGCAATCCAGACTCTTGCCCTCGAAAGCCGAGCTTCTGATTCGCTGACAGAAATCATAGATGGCTTTTGGCCAGCAGCACTAGGTTGCTGAGCATCCTTCGTCAACGCCCAAACCAGCGCCACGACCCAGCCAATGAAAGACCAGCCCAGCAATATGTTGAGCGCTGCAATTGCAAGCAAGTTCTGCTTCCCTCTCGCCGCTCCGATTATGGTCGGAAGAAGGTAAGAGACAATCCAGAAGATAGGAATGATGATGGCTTCCATAAACGTCCTCTATTTATTGAAGCCATCAATATAGCGTGCTTATACGCAGCTCTCCATCGCCACTTGAAATAAGTATGGCCAGTCTTACCAGTCTATCTTGATATTAATCGAGACCTTGGGATAAGGCAGGATGTTGTTGAAGCGCCAGTCACGACCAGCTTTCCATCGCCTCTTCCAGCGACATCGGGGCCTCTTCGGCATGCGGCATGAAGTCAACTTGCTTGAAGCCGCCGCGCTTGCTGTTGACGTTGGCAAGGATTGAAGCGTTGAGCGCCGCGCCGGCTTCGACTCGCATCCCCTGATTGAAACTGCCTCGACGATTGCGATACGCCGCCCAGCTCAAGAACTCGGCATACGTCATCCGGTCCTTGGCCTCTTCTATCGTCCGGCCACCTACGCCGTTGAGGACAAGTTCGTGCCAGAGCTCTTCTTCAAAGCCAAGCGGCTCTTGCGCTTTCCCAGGCCACTGACCTCCGTGATGGCAGACAGCAGCGCGATGGTGAGGGCACCTGACAACTCTCCCCGCTCCGGATCGCTTTCGCCGGTGATGTCTTCAATCGAGAAGACCGGGGCACCGCTCTTGTCGCAGATGCTATTGGCGATACGAGCCGCCAGCGGGTCCTTGCTGGCCTGGCTTGCGGTGATCTCTGACACGGCCGTGCGGTAGGAGAGCGGCTTGATGAAGACGGTGAACTCGACCACCTCTTCCCCGTTGTCAAACTCCACCTGCTTTTCCACGAGCTGGGAGGGGGCAAATGCCCCCGCCGCAGCCAAGCTGTCCAAGCTCAGTTTCATTCTCAGCCTCCCATATTCTCAGTCTTGCGTGTCCAGCCGGACGAACCAGAGCGCTGGATCGTCACCTCGCTTGCGACGATGCTGTTCTGCTCGAAGCTGAACGGGAAGTCAGAGACGTAGCCATTGAAGGTGTACCAGGTACGGCCCGCCGGCAGCTCCCAGTCATCGCCTTCTGTATTGACCGTCGGGGCGTCGGTACCATCGCTCCAGCCCACTGCCCACTTCAACACCGGGCTAGGATTCTGCCGGGAGAATTCATACAGGGTGATGTGGCTCTGCTTGCTGGGGTCTGCATTGACACCGAGAGTCGCTTGACCCGGCGTACGCAAACCGGATTTGTAGCTCCGGCTGTCGGTCTCTTCGAGACAGGTGTCTTCGATCTGATCAGCCGGTGCGCCGCCGGGAGAAAAGGTCGTGGCACACTGAATGGTGATCACGGTGCCGTCGGCAGGATCGAATGCGAACACCTGCGTGCCTTGTGTCAGAACACTCATGGAATCTCCTGTGCCCGCGGATAGCGGGAGAATGGGCTTTCATTTATCGGGGAACTCGCCACGACACATCGAAGGAATATCGGCACAAGCCGCTTGCGTCGTCTCTTGTTTCGCCACCCCAGCGGGCGACATGAGCCAGCGGCTCAATCACATCTCTGACTGCCAGCGCTACACGGCGTGCGTCACCCACTGTCGCAGCGTAGACATCGAACTGGACGGTGTAGCTGTCGAGGTCCGGCAGGTTTCCCAGGTAGTTCTCGGGGGAGCCGGTGACCAGCTGGTGCACCACATACGGACTTTCGGAACCCTGGGGGGCTTGGCCAGCGGGATAGATACGCGGCGAGGCCTGCCCAAGAAGTGAGTTCACTGTCGAGCTGCCCGCCAGCGTCGAGAAGATAGGGGGATACATCAGCCACCTCCGAGGAGTTGGTCGAGCTCGCGCCGGCGCTGCTCTCGCTCTGCCCGCCGAATCGCGCGATCAATCGCCTTGCCGTACTGCTTCACGAACTCGTTGGAGGCGGCCTGGGCATTCTCGGCCAGCGCCGGACGCATGAAGGGTTTAGCCACCATCTTCGAAGTCCCGAATTCGAGCAGATGCCAGTGCGGTGTCTTTCCACCGATCCCGGTATCAGGGTTGCCGCGGCGTCCTGTCTTGCCACCTCCCTTTACGCCGATTCGAAACTTCAGGTTCCCCGTCTGCTTGAAGTGCTTGCCACTCCAGCGCGTGACAACGTTGTCGGCGATCTTGCGCCCAGTCGCCTCATCATCGAGCCGCGAGGCCCGGGCAATGGCGTCATCTCGCACCAGGTTGGCCGCCTTGCGAAGCGCGAAGCGGCCACCCTTGTATCGGACATCCTTGCGGATCCCAGCCAACTTGGCATTCAGTGCATCTGCACCGGCAAGAGAGAAGACAAGTTCATCCGCCATCATTGACACCTCGCGAGACAGGCAGCGTCAGCCACTCACGGCCGCTGTCGGGGTCCGGCAGTACGCCGTGGATGTTGTAGACGTCAGCACCATGCTTGAGCCGCATGGTGGCCTCGACGCCCGGGCGATAGCGCATCACCACACGAGCTGTGATCTCTGACTGGGCTGCCTGAGCGGCAATGAACTCACGGGCCGACAGCGCTTCGATTGAGGCCCATACGGTGGCGACGTCGGTCCATCCCGCGATCATCTCCCCTGTCGCTGGGTCCTGCGTTCTTCCGGGCGACTGAAGTGTGACGCGATGGCGGAGCTTTCCAGCACGCATAATCACCTCATGCGAAGTGGTAGTAGGTGTAGTGATCGACCAGGGCGCTCACAGCCATGGGCACCGTGGATGAGATTGAACCAATCACTACCGCCTCACGAGTCGAGTACCAGTGGCCGATCAGCAGCAGCATGGCGGTGGTGATGTCGTCATCGATGACCAGCGCGTGCTCATCCCCTTCTGCCGGAATGGCGTCGTGGGTTTCATACAGCGTGCGCCCCGTGCGTCCTTCAATGACGCGACGAGCCGCATTGGAATAGGTCTCGAGGAGCTGATCGTCCTCGGAGAAGTCCGGCTCCAGCCGGACATGCAGCTTGATGATGTCCAGCTCGAGCATCGGCATGCCTCATGGGGTTGGCCCCAACAGGCAAGGGCCGCGCGATGGCGGCCCTTGTGTCAGGTAGTGAGTGAGAATCAGGCCGCCTTGCCGGTCAACGCCTTGATGGCGGCGGTGTCCTGCAGCACGCAATCGAAACGATGGAAGGCGAGGAAGGCCGTCTGGTCGAACTCGGCATAGCGCTCAACCAGGCGCTTGAGCGTCATGTAGTTGATGCGACGAATCACGAACTGCTGGAAGTCACCGGCGAACATGAATTTCTTGCTCGCGGCCATATCCTCGAAGCCCTGATCAATGAAGTAGGACTGACCGAGTACCGTGGACGGTGCCAGGCCCGCGACGGCCGGCAGCCACAGCGGGCGACCCTGACCATCTTCCATCTCGGTGATCTTCTGCAGAGTGTTGTCGTTGAAGCCCAGACGGAAGCTCGCGGCGCGACGGTAGGCCGGATCAATGCTGTGGATCAGCTTGGTGATGTCCTTCCAGTTCAGGCTGGCCGCAGCGGCTGCCGCCACGGTGCCAGTGACCGAGGTGGCGAGGCCTTTGGGCTGCTGGGGGGTGCCGGCACCGGTACCGCTCACCAGGTACTTGGCTTCGGCGCGACCGATACGGGAGCCGATGCGCGAGGCCAGGAAGCCCTCGATGTCGAAGGCCGAGTCCTGCAACAGCTCGTTGGAGACACGGATGACCTTGGAGCTCAGCTTCTTGGCGCCGAGATTCTGGATGCCGAACTCGACATCCTTTTCACTGGCAGCGGTGTTCTCCCCCAGCAGCTCGCCCTCTTCCCCGGTGCCGTCAGACACCGGCCATTCGATGGTGGCGCCATCGGAGGTATTCAGGATCTGGGCAACCGAGGCCAGTCCGCCATAGTCCTGCATGGATTCATGGATGCGGTTGAGCATGGTAGTCGGGACGGTGTAGCCGCCCTTGTCATTCTCGCCCGCTGCCTGAGCCCGCATCTCACGCATGATCGCGCGCTGTTCTTTGCTCATGTTGCCCATGCCTTCACGCACGAAGGCATCGAAGGCCGCGGCACGCTGCTCATCCACGCTCGGGCCCTGGGACTGCCCAGCTTCCGGCGTCTGAGACTGGCCGCGCAGCTCCTCTTCGTTGTCACGCACGAAGCGCTGGTCCGCATCACGCAGTGCTTCTTCGCGATCGATCTTGTCCTGCAGGCCATCCAGCTCGCTCTTCATGGACTGCCACTGGCTGCGCTGCTCATCCTTCCATTCGGTGTCGCCGGCATCTTCATGCATCTTGCGCATGTCCTTGGCGATGGCCGCGTACTTCTGCTTCAGTTCAGAGAGTTTCATGTAGCCTCCACGGGCTCAGGCATTGATGAGTTCAAGGAAGCGCTCGCGGGCGCGGCGCTGATTGACGGCACGCTGCGTGATCTCTCGGAGTTCATCGCAACGGGCTTGGAGCGACCGCTTGGCGGCGCCCGCATCGGGGTAAGCCGGATAGGTCACGGGGGACACATCCAGCAGGCGGCTGAATCGGTGGATGGTGCGCACGATGACGCCGTGCTCGTCCTCGCCCCACTCGTCACCATCGGGGGCGACACGGAAGGCGAAGCTGGAGCCGGTGATGTCACCTCGTGCCAGCGGCGCCATGACCAGATCACGCACCGACTGGGTATCGGGTGGGTCGATCTCATAGCGCAGGCCTTCTTCATCCACGGACAGCGACAGCGTGTTGCTGAGGGTGCGGCCGAGCACGAAGTTGGGGTCATGGTTGAACAGGGCGCGCACGTCATCGCCCAGCACGTTGTCGAACGCGCCGGGGGCGATCTGCTCCTTGAACATGCCCATGATCATTTCACTGCGCTTGTTGAAGACGGCACCGTGGCCAATGATCCGCAACGGCTGCCCTTCTTCGCCCGCTTCGGCGCGGACCTCGCACGTCAGGGCGCGCTTTTCTGTCTCACTCATGATGTGGAGTCCTCGGGCGAGGTTGACTGGCCCAGCTGACTGGCTGGGGTGGCGTTGACGCTGATCAGCATTTCGCTGAGGCCATCGCGTGGGTTCATGTCTTCCAGGGCGCGGACTTCGTTGCGGTCCATCCAGCCATCGGTGATGGCCTTGTGATAGAACTCGGCACGCTCGGTGGGGGTGCCGCGCAGCAGCCCTGCGAGGTTGAACTTGGCGTAGTAGCCAGCCCGTCGCTCGGTGGGTGTGAAGATGGCGCGGTTGATCTCCTGCTCCCAGTTGATGACCCAGGGCATCATCGTGTGCCGCACGAACTGGATGGCCTGCTCGGAGATATTCGAGAAGGTGGCCTTGTCCAGGTCGTTGATCATGTGCGCAGGCACATTGAAGATGCCGGCCACCTCGGAGCGGTTTAGCTTGCGCGTCTCGAGGAACTGGGCGTCCTCCGGCGCAATGGTGATCGACTTGTAATCCAGCTGTGCGGGGAGCATCAGCGTCTTGTTCTCGGACTGGCGAAGACTGGCCACGGCCTTGGCCCAGGTCTCCTTGAGGCGATTCCAGCTATCGGCGTTCAAGCTGTCCTTGACGGTGACAAGCCCGGTCGGGCGCCCGCCTCCCTCGAAGAAATCCTTGCCGTAGCGCTGGGCCGCCAGCCCGAGGCCAATGGTCTCGGCGTGCTGGCGCACCACGCTGACGCCGGTGCGATCGTGCGAGCCGAGTGCACGAACGTGGATCATGTCCTCGGTCGCGACTGCGCGTGAGCCATCTTCATCGGTGACGGCATATAGCCAGCGGTTGCCGCGCTTCACCGGGCTGCAGTTCCATGGGCAATGGCGTTGCAGGGAGACGGCATTGCCCCGCGCATCCCGAACCACCTCGGTGTAGCCATTGCCCCAGCCGAGCACGTGGGACTGGGCCGTCTCGCGCCACTTGTAGCTGGTCTGCCAGTCGTTGGGCTCGTCATGCAGCAGCTGATACGCGGGGTGGTCCGTGGCGGCGGTGATGACGCCGTTCTGCTTGCGCATGACGTGCAGCGGCAATTGCGCCAGCGAGGATGACAGCACGTAGATGCAGGCGTAGACCGCACCAAGCGTCATGGCACTCTGCTGGTTGACCGTGATGCTGGAGTCGCCATGCAGGTAGTCCGCCAGCGTCTGACCGGTGAGCGGTGTTGCCGGGTTCTCGACCGAGCGGGTGGAGAACAGTTGATCGAGAATCATGAGGCCCCCTTACGCATGGCGCGTGCGCCGAGCAGTGCCAACACCAGTAGCAGGCTGCCACTGGCCATCAGCGCGTCCGCGAGGCCGAATCGCAGGTACAGGCCGCCCGTCAGGCTGGCGAAGCCGGCCAGCCCGAGGGTGTCGAACAGTAGGTTTCGCATGTCACATGACCAGGAAGTCGTCGTCTGAGAGGGAGTCGAGAAGGCTGGGTGGCTCGACATCGATGGTGATGGCACGCCCCAACGCCATGAGCAGCGCGATGATGCCGTCGATCTTGTTATCGGCGGCTTCCTTGCGCGGGTAGATGTTCTCTTTGGCGTCGGCCTTGGCGACCACGTTGCTGGCCATCCAGGTGAGCAGCGGGTCAGCCGGGTGCGTGAAGCGACCGCCAGTGACGGCGGCTTCCATCTCGCGCATGGCGGGGCTCATGTTCTGGACCGTGTTGCGGTACTCGATGACCGGGGCGCCTTCCTGCATCAGCTGATGGGCGAGCTGGGTGGCCCGCCACGGATCGTAGGCGACTTCCTGCACATCGAAGCGACTGGAGAGATCGAGGATGTCTTGCCGGATGACCTCGAAGTCGAGTTCTTCGCCATCGGTGATGATCAGGTGGCCGGAGTTGACCCAGCCCTCATAGGCAGCGCGGTTGCTGCTGGCGCGCTCGATCGCGCCTTCCGGTAGGTAGCTGCGCACGAAGGCACGCCACTCGACCTTGGCGTCTTCGCGCACCTTGCGGAAGATCAGGCCGATGGCGGCGATGTCGGTCTTGCTGGCCAGGTCAACGCCCAGCCAGCAGGGCTCGCCCTCCATCTGATCCAGCGACATCGAGTCATCGCCGGCCGCCAGCCAGGTGGCCATGTTCAGCCAGGCGCTGCGTGCCGAGACCCAGACATCGAGGTGCTTGGTCAGGAAGGAGTTCTGGCGACTGGGATACTGGATGGCGTCGCGCTGCGCCTTGAGCAGGAATTCCTCGCTGACGCTGACACCGAAGTTGGGATTGGCCTTGCGCAGCACGTCCGGTGACTGCCAGTCGTCGCCCTCATCGATGGTGTAGATCAGCGCGAAGAGCTCAGGGTTATCGACCACGCCATCGAGCATCTGCTGTGCCTGACGGCGCTTGTCGTAGCAAGGGCCAGCGAGGTTGAAGCCGGCAGTGGTGATGATGAACATCAGTGGCTGATCGCGGGCGCCCATGCCGGTCAGCATGGTCTCGTAGAGGCTGGGCGATTGATGCTCGTGGAACTCATCGACGATCGCGCAGCTGGGGCTGGAGCCATCGCCCGGGTCACCGATCATCGGTTCCAGACGGGAGCCGTCACTGGGGATGCTGATGTTCTTGGCCATCACCTCGATGCCGGCGGCGCTGATCAGGGCCGGTGACTTCTGCAGCATCAGCTTGGCTGGGCGGAAGACCTCCCAGGCCTGCTTCTCGGTGGTGGCACCGCAGTAGACCTCGGCGCCGTATTCCCCATCGGCGGCCAGCATGTAGGTGGCCACCCCCGCGGCGATGACTGACTTGCCGTTCTTGCGCGGCACCTCGATGTAAGCCTCACGATAACGGCGCTGACCGTTGCGCTTGCTCATCCAGCCGAACAGTACACTGAAGATGAAGAGCTGCCAGGGCTCGAGGGTGATCAGCTTGCGCTCGCGCGCCCACTTGCCCTTGGTGTGAGGCAGAAGCTGGATAAAGGCGCATGCCCGTTCGGCGGCGTCACGATCGAACCGGTAGGGGAAGGCGCGCGTCTTGGCCGCCTTCTGTTCATCGACATGACGCTGGCAGGCAAGGCGGACCCACTTGCAAGCGGGTATCCGGCCAGCCACCACGTCCCGAGCGTACTTGTTCGCAGCATTGACGTTGGGATAGCTGGCCATTGAGTGTCATCGCTTGTTGCCACCCAGCAGCTCGGCGAAGGGGTTGGCGGCGTCCTTGGACCCGGGCACGGCAAGGCGTGCTCGGCTGGACGGGTCGAGACCGAGTGCGCTGCCGAAGGTCGTCATCTGGCGGGCTGCCTCATTCTTCGCGGTCAGAGCTGGGTTCTTGATGGGGGCACCGGTGGCAGGGCTTTCCAGCACCAGGCCGCATTGCTGGATCTCGACCACAGCCTGCCGCCAGGTGGCGTAGGCATCACAGTAGGCCTCGAGCTGATGCAGGTCAGAGCGCGTCAGGATCTTGGAGCCGACCAACCAAGGCGCGAGCTTGTCCCAAGCATCACGGCCGATCTCGCATAGCCAGTCGGGTGCCGGCGGGGCTTCATCGAGTGCATCGCCCTCGGGCTCGTCATGGTTGATGGCACGCTTGCCGGCGTTGCCCTGCACCGCCTTCAAGTGGCTTGGTTTGGGCTTGCGACCTCGTGTCATCTGAGAATCCTTCGCGCTAGGCTGATTTTTCAATTTCGCGGGTATGAAAAAAAAACTATTGGGAACGGTGTCCGCTTGGTGAGGCTGGAGAGATTTACCCACCCCCCACCCTGCAGGAATCCACGTCAGTCGCCCGAGAATCCCGCCTGAGCTTCGTTCGCTGTCTTCATCTGGTGGCATGCCTTGCAGATGGCCTCGAGGTTGTCGGGCCTGTCTGTGCCGCCCTGAGCCTTGCCAATAATATGATCCACTTCGGCGGCCGGAGTGATGCGATTCGAGCGTTCACATGGCTGGCAGAGGTAGCGATCGCGCTTGAGAATCGAATTCCTCAAACGCTGCCACGGACGACCACCTCGCCCTTGCCCACCTCGCTTGCTCTTGCCCCAGTTGATGGCACGGTCAGCATGCTCATCGCAGTAGCCATGCGCCGCCGTTGTCTTGCCCCCACACATGGGAGCCCTGCACGGGCGCGGAGGCTTGGTAGGCATGTCGAACTCCAAGGGCGATTCATCAGACGGGGGTGCCATCCAAGTGCGTGGCGACGAAGGGCTGCCCATCGTCATCTTCCTCATCAGCCAATGACTCGATGAGCAAGGACAGCAACTCATTCGTCCTGCGTTGCTCGGCAAGCAGCTGCTCGATCAAGGATTCGATTCGCTTATTCATGGCTATCACTACCTCACTCAGTCGTCTGCTCGGCCCCATCAGGGCCATCGGCCAGGCGCTCAAGGATCGATGCCGTCGCCGTGCGGTCAGCATTGAAGCGGCGGCGCTGTGACTCATAGTCGGCCAGCAGGCTGAGCAGATCGCGATTGGAGGCCACTGGCCGATCAGGGGCAGGCAGCGGATTGAGCAGGTAGCTCGGCACCTCAGGTGTGCACTGCCACTCAGTGGGCATCACCACTGGCTTGCTCCCGAAGGCGCTGCAGCCACTCAGCAGCAGCATCAGGCACAGGCCGGTCAGCCCACTCAGCAGTCGGCGCATCGTCGTTCTCCATTCGGCGAGCAGCTGCCCGGGCAGCCATGATTGAACGGTCATCCA
>NZ_JADPPY010000042.1:0-22217 GCF_018340035.1 Cobetia sp. MC34 | reverse complement strand
TGAATTACCTGAAAGGAGAGAAATCTTTCAAAGGCGGAATTCGGCGGAAACAGAAGAAAGCGGCACTGGTTGAGACATATCTTGCTGACATTCTCGCGGTCTGAAAGCTTTCATGCGTTTTCCCTGCTCCTAGAGTTGAGGAGCCGCACCCGCTGTCGCCAAACAGTGATGGGGGCGGCCGTACGCAGGTTGGCGAACCGGCACTCTAGGAAACCGGCAGACCCGAGGGTCTCCCACGCACGACCGCCATAACGCATGGCAGACACAAAAAAAGCGCCAACCATGGTCTGGGGCGCTTATGCGCCTAGAGGTATTCGAGTCGCCAAACCCGATCGAGGATTTTGCCTCGATAAACTGAATCTAGCAGATGAAAGAGAGGTCGTAAATATCACCTTCCGGTTCGTATCGAACGTTATTTGATTTCGTGAGAAGTGCGGGGGGGGAGAGTGTTATGGCGACAACATTCAAGACTGCGACGACGCGCATGTCGTGGGGCGTCATTGTCTGCGCCTTGAAAAGGGTGAGGCTATCTGGCCGCGAAGTTTTCCTTCACTTTCTTGTCACGTACTTTCTTCGCTATGCCGGACAGCAGCACCTCTCACTACGGGGATGCCCCCTCACACGACGAGCACTGCTTGTTGAACGTGATGTGTCAGCAGCCCCCTCAGATGGCCAAGGCCACCAGGAAGCGAGAGACCATGTTGTAGGCGGCAACCGTGGCGACGGCTTCGATAGTCTGCTGTTCACCGAACAGGGTCTTTAGTGTCTCGATGATGGCTCCATCGACTTCCACTTGGCGGGTTGATTGATCCGTCAACGCCAGCAGTGCACGTTCTTCTTCATTGAAACGAGTTGAAATGCCTTCCTCACGCAGCGCGTCACATTTCTCCTGTGTGCCGCCGGCCTCCAGGTAGGCGGGTTGGTGTACTTGCCATTCAAACTCGGCCCGATTGAGCACGGCCACGCGACACATGATCAACTCGCGATATTCCAGACTGAGCGCGAAGTCCTTGCGAACACGGCCCAGCAGCCCATTCCAGCCCGTGGCCAGGGGCACACTCTTGAGCAGATAGCGATCGATCCCGATCAGCTCTCGGTTGGGGCGGCGTGCTTGCATGCTTTCCAGCAGGTCAGCAGGGACGGCATCGCCGTCTTGCCAGGGAGTTACACGTGGTTTTGTCTCAAGACCTGCCGCCAGGGAGGGGGAGGCGGATAGGGTGGTGCCTGATTGCGGGAAGGAATTTGACTGTGACATGGGGCTTCCTGTGTCCAGAAAATGCCATGCCCCGGGACGCTCGTGGTGGTGGAGTCTGTCGCAGGGCGGGGCAATGATGATGGGGAGTGGCGATACGCGGGGATGGGCGATGCAGTAGGAGCATCGCCACGTGTGAGCCCTGAAATGAATTGCCTGGCTGAGCAAGTCAGTTGGTGCGATGTGGTCAGGGGCATGACCCGGTGTTCATTTGGCCGCGAAGATTTCCTTTACTTCCTTGTCGCGTACTTTCTTCGCCATGCCGGTCAACAGCACCTTGAACAGCAGGCCACTCACCAGGGTGGAGAGCGTCAAGGTGAAGAAACCGGCCAGGATCCAGTCCACCAGGACGAAGCCGCTATTCGTCAAGGTCGGGTGATAGAACACCATGCCAGCGAAGACCACCCAGTGGCTGATGCAGAAGAAGCATTGGAAGAGGTGGCCGATCATGTGGCCAAAGCGTTGTGCGTACTGACGCAACGGTGCGAACAGCTCACCCTGGGTGATCGAGATCGCTATGCTGCTGGCCGCCAGGGCCATCACGAAGCAGGTCCATAGCGCGTTCAGCGTCTCGGGGGAAAATACGGTAGTCATGGGGATCCTTGTGTGTCTTCGTCAAAGTGACGAGTGGGGGAAGTCAATGGGTCGTGCTCAATGTCTGTCGGTGCGGGTGTCTGGTTATCTCTCAGCCTTCTGTCTAGCGTGCGGTCAGCATCCGGTTGACACCTTGGGTGGCAGCATCGATGGCGCCCGCGAGGTGACCCGGGAATTGCGGCGACCATTCACTGGCAATGCCGAACAGGTGTTGATGCCAGGGACCCTCATTCGCTTCCGGTGGCGGCACCGAGACATGGGATGCCACGTCTTCCAGGTCTGCCGGGCTCGCGATGAAGGGTGAGGTAGCCCAGTCCTTGAGGACATCGCTTTGGGGACTGGCCGCCTGAGGGCCAAACAGGCGACCCAGCTGTACGCGGCAGTGCTGACGTAATGCCTCCGGCGTGATCTGACGTCGGTAACCAGCCGGTACCCCCACGAATCCGAAGAGTGCACCTAAGCCTTCCATTGGACTGGCGTCGTGAATCTCCACCATCGGGCCACGCGTGCTGCGTGCGGTACCGGACAAGCCGGTCTCGCGCCAGAAAGGACGATCGTAGACCGCGAGATACTTGGCATGGGGAGCCATCCAGGTCGCGGTCTGCTGCCACTGTGTTGCCAGAGCGCTCGGGAGTGCCGGCGTGAATTGGATATGCTGGAGAGCCTGACGTGGCGGGACGGCCAACAAGACCTGCTCCACCTCATGGTTCATGCGATGTCCGCTGCCATCCTCTGCGCTCAGCGCAATCCCGTCTGGCAAGCGCTCGAGATGACGGACGACCTGCCCAGTCAATACCTTGTCCGCGGGAATATCGCGACGCAGTCGCTCGATCAGCGCCTCCATTCCTCCCACCACACGCATGGCGGTCAGCGAATCCCTGACGCCAGCGGTGCGCAGAGGTTTCTTGTCCGTGGCGCGCTCGAGAAGGCTGTCGCCTGCCGTTTGTTGTGCAAAGCACTCCAGATCCAGTGTCTGTATCAGCTGTCCCATCTCGCGCTGATGCTCAGGCCAGAACCAGGTCGGCCCCAGGTCCAGGCGCCGACTCGTACCGGTGTCGACGCCTGCTGGCAGCAGGGACGCGATCCTTCCACCCGGGTCTGACTGAGCCTCCAGCACGAGGTAGTCCCGCATGCCTCGGCGTTCCAGCAGCCAGGCCGCATACAGGCCTGCGAGTCCGGCACCAATGATGATGACTCTTGATGAGTGCTGACTCATGGCGTCTCCTGAATGGCCAGATGCCCTGTCTTGAGGTAGAAGGTCGCCCCCTGTGTACCGGCGGAAAGCATCAGCGGTTCGCTGGCTGGCAAGCGCAGCCAGCTGCCGGCAGGGCAGGACTCGTGCCCCGGGTGCAGGCAGCCCTCCAACACGAGAAGTTCGGCACCGCCAGTGTTTGTCATCAGCGGAAGCTCGGCATGTGGCGCCATGCGCTGCAGGCTCACCTGCTCGGTGGCACTGGTATACAGTGGGCAGACCTCGCGGCCATCCTGCTCATGCCAGTTGGCCGGGTCCCGCGTGTTGATGCGTACCGCCTCATGCTCCTCGGACGGCATCTGCCGCAGCTTGACGAAGATCACGCAGCCGTCGGTGCTGCTGGGGGTGTGTCGCGAGTCTGGCGGGTTGCGCAGGTACCAGCCTGCAGGGAAGTGGAGCGAGCCATTTTCCGTGAAGGTGCCGGACAGCACGAGAATCTCTTCGCCTTGTGGATGCTCATGCGCTGAAAAGTGGGAGTCTGGTGCATATCGGACCAGGCTGGTGGCCCTTGCCTTTTCCTCCCCGATACGATCCAGCATCATGCGTTCGACGCCTCCCTCCGGGGACGGAACCCACTGGTAGTGATCGGGTGTGATGCTGGCACGTCGTGAGAAGTCGGCATTGAGGCGCATGTAGAGCATCTCCACGTAGGCGAGAGGGGAAGAAAACCTTTTTCAATGTCTGGCGGTCATCACACCCGAGCGTCAGGGCATGAGCAGGACTGCACACATACCGTCAAGGTGTCACGATCGGTGATTGCGGGTATTCTGGAAGCTGATTGCCCATTCAACAAACGAGATTAACTAGGCAGTAGGGAAAGAAAAACTTTATCGCCATGACATCGCCCAACCATCTGAATGCCTTGCGTGCCTTCGAAGCGAGCGCCCGCCACAAGAGCTTTGCCGCTGCGGCAGAGGAGTTACACGTCACGCCTGCCGCTGTCGGTCAGCTGGTGCGTGGGCTAGAGGAGTGGCTCGGCGATTCGCTGTTTCATCGTGCCAACAGCGGCAAGACACGCCTTATCCCGACAGAGCTTGCAGAGCAGGCACTACCCGATATCCGCGCCGGATTTGAGAAGTTGTCACTCGGGGTGGAGCGTCTCAAGGATGGCACTCGGCGTAGCGTGCTGACGGTGACAGTCAGTCCTGCCTTTGCCGCCAAATGGCTGTTGCCACGCCTGCACCGTTTTCAGGCGGCGTGGCCTGACATCGATGTGCATCTGGATACCAACCACAAGCCGGTCGATTTCTCACGGGAGCGGGTGGATATCGGGGTACGCTACGGGCCGGGCAAGTGGAAGGGCGTGGTGGCACAGGAGCTGATGCATGAAGAGGTCTACCCCGTCTGCTCGCCACAGCTGCTACGTGACCCCGAGCGCTTGAAGACGCCCGCAGCCCTGTTGGATGAGACACTGATTCATGACTTGTCCATGGAAGGCCATGACGGTTTTCCCTCGTGGAACGGCTGGTTCAAGAGAGCCGGTCTCACGGATGCTGATTCATCGCGCGGTCTGCAGATCAACAATTCTGCTGCAGTGCTGCAGGCCGCGATCGATGGTCAGGGCATTGCGCTGGCGCGTGGAGTCATGGTTCACGATGATCTTGTGTCGGGGCGTTTGATCAGACCGTTTGATGGAGTGATGTGTGCCTCCTCCCTGGCGTATTACGTGATCCATCGACCCGAGGTCACCCACGTGGCCAAGGTACAGGCATTCCGTGAATGGTTGCTGGAAGAAGCCGGGCTCAGTTGCCGAATACCCTCGACGTCAGGGTCGTGAGGGCTCTGTGATCAAGCAAGTCTACCTGGCGGGTCATTAGCCAATGACATCAACGAGCAGGCATTCCGGGAATGGTTGCTGGAAGAGGTCAGCTGAGTGTTCAGTTGACGTGGTCGAGTGGGCAGGTCCCCTCGGCTTACAGCTTGAGCAGTATCGGGGTAGCCATCGCACACCTCATCCTGCCCGATAACGCGCCTGAGTACTCGAGGGACTCTCACCGAACAGACGGCGATAGTCCCGGGCAAACTGGCCCAGATGATAGAACCCCCAGTCGCTGGCGATCTGACCGATCGTGCTCGTTGACAGGGGATCGCAAAGCCGCCGCCGTACTTGATTGAGTCGGTTGAAGCGGATGAACTGCATCGGACTGAGACCAAGGATGCTGGTGAAGCTATTGTGCAGTGTCCGCTGACTGACGTGGGCGATACGACAGAGGCTCTCGATGCTGACCGGTGCAGGCTCCCCTCGGTTCATATGCTCGCGTACGCGCTCCACTACCTGCCGTCGATGGTGATAGCTGGGGTAGCGGTCGGTGAGAGGTGTCCATTCCTCAAGAATGGCGGCAACAGCCAGTGACAGAATGCCCTGATGCACCTGAACCTCGAATCCCGGCCCCTGTCGCTTGATCAGGCGGTCCATCAGGAAGGTGACCCCTCGCCGAGTCCCTTGCGTCACCCCGAGTCGCATCATGTGCTGAGGATCCCCTTCCAATAGCGTCAGTGCCGACTCCCCCGCGACCTCGAGCAGCCAGTCACGCCGCAACACGAGACAATGGATCGCGAAGGTATCGGGCGTGGTCAGCGCGAAATCCTGCCCGCCCGGCTGACACATGATGTCGCCTTTCTCAAGCGCGTAGCCATTGATCCGGCAGGGCTGTCGCTCGGCGGGAATACCGATCCACAGGGAATCCGGCCAGACATGACATTGCTGGTCCAATGCCTGGCTGGTGTATTCCTTGAATACCTGCATTCCCGGCAGATGGAGTTCATCGATACGTCCGTAGAAGGCGCCCTGACCGTACTGATCGTAGTGTTGCGACCAGTCGGTCAGGTTATGCGCCTGTTCATTGACGTCCCATGCCTCCCGTGTGCACTTGCCTGGTGCATGCTCGAAAATCCCGTGCTGCCAGGTGGCATCACTGTCGTCCGTTCGTGATACATCTTCGTGTATTGATCAATCAACTCATTGTTCTTGTTGGTTTTTTCAGCTTTGCCGGATGCTGATAACGCATCACCTCGCGCTGTCGTTAGTCTGAGTCATGCAACTTTCGCGCACAGAGTCATGCCGTGAGCCAGATCGTGGGTCGTGAGATTGGCCATTGGCTTCTGGCTGCAGACGAAGTGTGACACCGAGACCGCAAGATCCCCGGTCTTCCCATGTCAGCGAGGTGGTGAGATGTATACGGAAGCTCTGATAAATCAAACAAGACACGAGTTGGTCACTTGCCTGGAAAAGTGGCACATGTCGGAAACCTCGCGGATCTCGCTGCTGACCATGTCAGAGAACGCGACCTTTCTGGCCGAGGACGACGAGGAGGGGCGCAGGATCATCATTCGGGTCCACCGCCCGGACTATCACTGCCGGGAGGAGATCGAGTCCGAGTTGGCCTGGATCGATGACCTGCGCACGACGGCACGGATCAATACGCCGGCGCCGGTCATGACCACAACAGGCAGCCCTGTGCTGAGCATCTCCGCCGGCGGGCAATCCTTGTATGTGGTGGCCTTCGAGCATGTGGTCGGCAGTGAGCCGGATATCGACGAGGGTCTGCCGCAGTGGTTCGAACGGCTGGGCGCGATGACTGCCACGCTGCACGAACACAGCCGTCGCTGGCAGCCGCCGGAAGGCTTCGTGCGCAAGCGCTGGGACTTGGAAAGCATGATCTCACCCCGTGGACTGTGGGGCGATTGGCGAAATGCGCCGCGCATGACGCTGGAAGAGGCCCAGGCCATCAATGCTGCCATCCCCTATCTCAAGTCGGAAATCGCGCTTTATGGCACGGCACCAGAGCAGTTCGGGCTGGTCCATGCCGACCTGCGCTTGACCAACCTGCTGGTATCACGGGACAGCATGGCGATCATCGACTTCGATGACTGCGGCTTCTGCTGGTATGCCTATGACTTCGCTGCCGCGATCAGCTTCCACGAGATGGATCCGTGCGTCGCGCAGCTGAGAGACGCCTGGATCAAGGGGTACCGCTCGGTGGCCGAGTTCTCGTCCGCGGATGAGGCAATGCTGGATACCTTCATCATGTTGCGTCGCATTCTGCTGTGTGCCTGGCTGGCCACGCATCAGGAGAGCAAGGAAGGCAAGACACTGAGTGATGGTTTCAGCCGGGATACGGCCATCATGGCGCGGCGCTATGTTCAGCAACGAGGGGGCCAGTCACGAGAGGGCCAGCAAGGTGTCGTGCAGACACTGGGCATGCAGGAACACGACGATCAGGCGGATGTTGATCGGACAGGTACAGATCGGACAATCAATGACAAGGTGAGGATGGCGTGATGGAAAAGGTACGCGGGATTCTGGATCAGAACGCCTTCAGCATGGCGCATATCGACAAGGCTGATGCGCGAATCGGCGCCTTGGTGCGCAAGCGGCTGGAAACGGTAGGGCCGACGTCCATGCTCTTCTATGAGGAGCCGCTGCACATCGTCCGGGGCGAGCGGGTCTGGTTGTTCGATGATCAAGGCAAGCGCTACCTGGATGTCTACAACAATGTGCCGTCCATCGGCCACTGCCATCCTCGCGTGGTTCAGGCGGTCGCTGAACAGATGGGGACCCTCAACGTGCACAACCGCTATCTGCACGAAGGCATCCATCGCTATGCCGAGCGTCTGCTGGACACGCTGCCGCGCGCGCTCAATCGACTGGTGATGATGTGTACCGGCAGTGAAAGCAACGACATGGCGCTGAGGCTGGCGCGTGGCTGGACGGGCCGGCAGGGGATCATCGTCACCGAGGCGGCCTACCACGGCAACACGGCCGCCGTGACGGAAGTTTCACCGTCTTCCTACAAACAGGGAACGCCGCCGGATCACGTACATATCCTGCCGATCTCCCGGATGAGTGAGCAGGCAGACCCGGCCGTCTGGTTCGCCGAGCAGGTGCGGTACGGCATCGAACAGCTGGAGGCGAGGGGCCATGGATGCGCGGCGCTGCTGGTCGACTCCATCTTCTCGAGCGATGGCATCTATGCCGACCCCGCAGGTTTCCTGAAGCCCGCGGTCGAACTCCTGCAGTCCCGGGGCGGCCTGTTCATCTCCGATGAGGTCCAGCCCGGCTTCGGGCGCACGGGGCAGGGGATGTGGGGCTTCTCGCGCCACGGCGTGACGCCGGATGTGGTGACCATGGGCAAACCGATGGGCAACGGCTTCCCGATGTCCGGGCTGGCGGCACGCGAGGAGTTGCTGGCGGTCCTGAACGCTGATGTGGGCTACTTCAATACCTTCGGCGGCTCACCGGTCGCCGTGGCGGCGGGCACGGCGGTGCTGGACGTGATCGCCGAGGAAGACCTGATGGCCAATGCAGAGCGTCAGGGCGAGTACTTCAAGCGACAGCTGCAGGACATTCAGGCACGCTTCGAGGAGGTGAGCGATGTACGAGGCGCCGGGCTGTTCCTGGGGCTGGACCTCTGTGACCCGACGCGTGACGGAGCGCCGGACGCCCAGCGCACCACGGCGTTGATCAACGACCTCAAGCGCAATGGCGTGTTGATCGGCGGGGCCGGCAAGTCCGGCAGTACCTTGAAGATTCGCCCGCCACTGTGCATCGAACGCTCGGAAGCCGACCTCTTCCTGGACAGGTTCGAGCAATCCTTGAGAACGACTGCCAGGTAACCCACTCGCAACACGTCATGGGTCATCGGTGAATAACTCCGCTGCGGAGCTGCAAGTTGCAATTGAAACACTTGCCAAGGTGCAAGCTTTCCGCGAGTGGTTCTTGGAGGAAAATGGCAGCGAGTATCGTGGATCTGATGGAAGATGCTGATGATGACACCGGCCCTCATGCCTGACGTCCTATTTTTAGGTTATGAACTGAAACGCGACAAGGGGAGCCTCGGCTCCCCTTGTCGCGTCAGCATGAATGCTTCTAGTTGAGGGTCAGAAGTCCATGGTCAGCCCCAGGTTCAACCGGCGGCCATCCAGTACCACGCCGTAGGTATCATTGGTGACTTCCTTGTCGGCGATGTTGTAGAGGCCAGCCTTGACGCGAGCGTTCTCGTTCAAGGCATAGACGACACCCACATCGAAGAAGGTATAGCTGGGCGTGCCTTCGCTCATGCTGGTCCGTGACAGATAATCACTGGTTTCGCCACGGTAGTTCCCCTGTGCCCACAGGTTCAGGTCGTGAGTGGCTTGCCAGTCCAGCGCCACGTTGAGCATATGTTCCGGAATCTTGTTCAAGGGCTCGCCCTTGAATTCACCACTTTTCTGCTCGGAATCGGTGTAAGTGTAACTGGAGCTAAGGTTCACGCTTGGCGTGATGGCATAGTCCAGTGACAGCTCGATACCCTGCATGACAGCTTCGTCGATGTTGCGGTAGGTGCTGACGAAATAGTAATCAGTGCCGGCATAGCTGCACTCGCGGAAGGCGGGATCGGAGAAACCTTCATCCGGGCCCTGGCAGAGGCGGTCTTCGGAGATCTTGTCCTTGAACTGGGTGTAGAACAGGGTGGCGCCGGCGCTGAGCGTGCCAGACTGGTTCTGGAAGACGGTGCCCAGCTCGTAGTTGGTACTGGTTTCCGGATCCAGCTCCTCGTTACCGATGATGACAGCGCTGCCCCGACCGGTTCGACGTCCAAAGCCCTCTGTCGCAGCGGATAGGCTCGGCTGACTATAGCCCGTGGAAACCCCGCCCTTGAGTGTCCATTGCGGGTCAAGGTGATAATTGGCGTAGACGCGCGGCGAGAGATGTCCGCCAAACAGCTCGTCATCGTCGTAGCGCAAGCCGGTGGTGACGTTGAGGTCCTCGGTCAGACTCCATTCCATCTCGACGAATAGCGCCGCGATCCAGCGATCGACGTTATCGACGGCCCCCGGGACATTCGAATCCAGCAAACCATTGGTCTCATCGGTCAGCTGCTCGAATTTGTACTGACCGCCGAAGGTCAGCATATGGTCGCCCCAGAAGTACGTGGTCTGGTTGTTGAGCGTGGTGACTTCTTCGCGTTTCTCATCATCGGAATCCAGCACGTTCTCCGAGATGTCGTGCTGCAGATAGGTGTCCGTGAGGAAGCTGCCGTAACTTCCCTTGTGGCCAAGGGTATAGACATCCTTGTCGTAGCGATAACGACTGGTTTCGGAATCATCTGCGATGCTCACGCCAGCATTGTGAGTGTATTCTTTCTTGGAGGCGGTATAGCCGAGCGTGAACGCATTGTCCTCATCTGGTGTCAGCGTGAACTCGGCACCTCCTTGACGTGTGTCGCTGTCGGGCATGCTTTCAGCATTGTCGCTACCGCCCTGGTAATCGCTTTCTTCATAACCGGTCCAGTTTCCGTGGACCTTGAGACCGAGCAGGCCTTCGATGAGCGGCCCGCTGGTATAGAAGCTCAGTTGCTGCCCGTCATTGCTGATGTCGTTGAGCGAATGGGTGTATTCCGTCGTGACAGACCCCGACCAATCATCCGCCACTTTTTTTGTGATGATGTTGATGACGCCGCCCATGGCTTGTGAGCCGTACAGCGATGACATCGGTCCGCGAATCACTTCCACTCGCTCGATCATCGAGATTGGGGGGAGGCCAATCTGCTTGCCTTCATCATTGCCATTGGTATTGACGGAGCGGCCAGCCGAGAGAGGGCGGCCATCGATCATGTAAAGCGTGTAGCTGTTGTCCATCCCTCGAATACTGATGTCCTGAGAATTCCCGCCCCCCGTGACATAGACGCCAGGCACATTATCCATGGCATCTGTGATGTCCGTGTACGACTGCTTGTTGAGCTGCTCGCCGGTAATGACCGAGATACTGGCAGGGGCATCCGAGATCACCTGTTCGTAGCCGGAAGCTGTCACCACCACAGGTTCCAACTGGCTGGAGTCGTCAGCCTGTACGCCAGCAGGTAGGCAAGCGGCGGCGATACCGATAGCCAAGGCCGATCGAGCAAAGGGGAGTGCGGGGACTGTCATGTTCCTGGATCCTTGAGGTCGCGATTATGTCGTTATTGAGCCACGAGTTTTTTAGGGTTGTGGGCCACTGAGTGCTCTGTTGACGTCGACTTCGGGTAGGGAACACGACAGGCGCCATCGCATCAGTGTCGATCTTTTTCTCGTATTTACGAAAACAAATGATAAACATTCGTGTTTTTTAGTTTAGGTGTGTTTCTTTGTTGTCAGAGTTGCGTTCTACGCAACCCTTGGTGATGGCCTGGAGTCGTTCGTAAATTGCGGGTTGTGCAACGCACAGTTGCATGATTTTGAGGAAATAGCCGTGCTAGGATCGTAAACACAAATGATATTAATTATTATTCAATGAAGGGGATGTCGATGAACGTCACTGGGCTCACCTTGTCTGTCTCTACTCTGTTGTTGGCTGCTTTACCCTTGAGTGCACAGGCACACGAAGTCGCCGGAGGAGAGCATGGCCCTTCCGTCGTGAGTCTGGACTGGGGCGCTGCCGATACGCTGGATGAGCTGGGCTTGGCCGAGCATCTCGTCGGGGTTCCACATCAGTCTGCACCCGCCTATGTGTCGCATTTGATCAAAGATCGAGCAGATGTCGGCGGACTCAAGGAGCCTGATGTCGAGGCGATCGCGGGATTGGAGCCGGACCTGATTCTGGTCACCGGCCGTCAGTCTGGATCGCTTGAGGCGCTCAAGGCTGTGGCGGAGACGCGTGATGTCACTCTCGAAGAAGGCAATTACTTCGAAGCATTTAGTGACAAGGTGCTGAGCCTGGCGTCCCCGTATCATGCTGAGGAAAAGGCGCACGATCATCTTGCAGCGCTTGAGTCTGCAATCGATACGGCACGGGAGGGGCTCGTTAACGATCTTCGAGTGCTGGTCGTGACTCACAATGACGGTCGCTATGCTTTGCGTAACGAGCCGGTAGTGACTGAGCTGCTGCAGATCGAACAGCCGGCGTTGCCGGATTCCGTGGAGCCGGTCAGCCGTGGTGCGCGTACTTTCTACCCGCTGACGCCAGCGAATATTGCCGAGATGGCGCCGAATGCTCTTTATGTGGTCGATCGCAGTGCTGCCATTGGCCAGACCCCGATGGATGCTGACGCGCTTGAGGCCGCGCTGGCCGATGCTGGCGGCGCGGACATTGGTGTCACCGTGCTATCCCCGGGGCTTTGGTATCTCTCCGGCAATGGCTTGCAGAGTGTGCGTGCCCAGATGAATGAGATTCTCGAAGGGCTATAAAGGCCGGGGCACACGGTTTCTTGTCAGACACGCGAAGGCCAGGCAGATGCCTGGCCTTCGCGTGTCTGCCGGATGTGCATCAGGTGATGTCGTCTGATCAGAGGCTTCAGCGTTGCTTGAGCTGATCGCGCAGGCCCGTCGGGACCTGTTTGATGATCAGACGATCGCTGGCCTCATCGTATTCCACCGAGTCGCCCAGCAGGTGCGAATCAAAGCTGATCGAGACGCCCGCGGCGCGCCCGGTGAAACGCTTGAACTGGTTGAGCGTCTTCTTGTCCGGCGGGATTTCCGGTGACAGCCCATAGTCACTGTTGCGAATGTGATCGTAGAAGGCTTGCGGGTGCTCTTCATCGATCAGCTCAGACAGCTGGTCCAGCGTGATCGGCTCGCCGAGCTTGGCCTGATCGGTGGCGTAATCGACCAGGGTGTCGGTCTTCTGCCGGCTGGCTTCCTCGGCCATGTCTTCCTTCTCGACATAGTCGCTGAACGCCTTGAGCAGGGTGCGGGTTTCCTGGCCGGCATCCCGCTGCTCCTGTGCGCCCAGCGTCTCGGCGAAAGCTTCGGCGAGCTTGGTGCGTCCGCGATCGCGCGCCCAGGACAGATAGGGGTGAGACGTCGAGCTGCCTTGCCACTGACTGATATCCAGTCGTGCGGCCAGCGACATCTGGGTCATGTTGAGCTGTCGGGCGGGCGTTACCGCGAGGGACTCGTCGATCGCGAAGCCATCACGATGGTGCAGCAACGCCATGAACAGGTGACGCGTCTCGCCCTGTTGGTGATCCACCACCAGCAGATGGCCGCCTGTCGGGAGGTTGTCATCGATCAACGTCATGAGTCGACTGGCAAGCGTCTGGGTCAGGCTCGCGAAATCGGTATCACCTGCGAGGAAAGATGCCAGCTCGGAGGGGAAGGCGGCAGGCGCGTCTTCATTGAAACGGCCCCAGTTCTTGGCCTTGCCGTGGTAGGCATCATTGAGCCCGGACACCAGATCCTCCAGTGCATCGGATGCCGGCAGGGCGGTGGCGGCAGGCACCAGCTGGGCCGGCGTCTCGCTATTGCCCTTGTCGATACGGTGAATGATGCTCTGCAGGATCGGCATGGAAACCTCCCTCGGCTGCGATGAATGGGCTGGGGATGATACCCGTCACGACTCCACGGTGGTAGGGAAGGCGGCACTCATGGTTGTCATGAGCGCCGAGCGGGTGATGAGCTGTGAGATCAAAGACAAGGGGCGAGCCTGCTTGCATGAGCGGCCCGCCCCTAGGTTCTTTAGGAAAACTCGGCTCGTAGACAGCGCCGTATGCAAGCTACGCATACCATCGCATAAAAGCTACGGGCCAACTTCTCATATCGCGTCGCAATACGACTGAACTCTTTCAGCCAACAGAAAGAGCGCTCCACGATATTTCGCTGACGGTACATGGGTTTATCGAAACCACGTGGGAGACCTGGCCGAAGTTCCGCTTCATCTTTTTTTGAGCGATTACCGGCTTGATTCGTACACGGTCGCAGTAACTGCGCAGCTCGTCACTGTCATAGCCCTTGTCTGCCAAGATGTAGCGGCAACGTTTTCGCAGCCGACCAGGATCCCCCGCTAGATGAACCTTTTCCAGGGTAGGCATGAAGTAGCGTGTATCCGACTATTCCACCGCCGACAGTCTGATGGCGATGAGCCAGCCGAGACGATCACAGATCAAATGGATTTTGGTCGTGATGCCGCCGTCACTCCGGCCCCGTGCATGTCTTAAACCCGCCTCATTCATGAGGACTCGGAACGAGCGGTCTGAAGCGGCTGGCTGGCGACTTCTCTCATCAGGATCGGTATCTACGCCATGAAAGCCCGGTGAGATATGCCCAAATGCCGCTGTTTTGTCGCCTTCTTATAACTTTCAGGAATCTGTCTCAGCCGTCAACGCAGGCGTGATCGTCGGCCGCCTCTGCGGTCGCTCTATTCTTGGTACTGTGGCGGTCTCGCCGTGTATCAACTCAGCGCGGTCAGTCGTGGCAGCCCCTTCAGCAACGTGGGCCACCACTTGTCGGCGGCGGCACCAAGGTGAATGGTGATGCGTCTTGCATGCAGTGACAGCGTAGCGGCGATCTTGAGCACCTGTTCGCGCATCCGGCTCAGACTCCAGCCTTGCCGGGTCTGTCGCTCCAGCAGGCACCGCAAACCATGCAAAACCTGGTAGGCGTAGAGGTTGAGTAGCAGGCTCACCTCGTTGCGAGCCATCACGTCCTGAATCGTGGAGGTGCCGCGATCCGTCGACGAGAGATGCACGTCGAGGGCCGACTTCACCTCACCCATATGGGCCTCGGCGCTGCCGCGCTTGCGGTAGAGTGCCAGGATCTTCTCCGGCGGCCAGTCGAACTTGTTGAGGTTGGTGACCAGGAAGCAGGCATGTAGCAGCAGGTCGTCGGGGCGTTCCTGCACTACCAGTACCACGCGACGTGGCTCAGGCCAGGTACCGGCCTGGTACTCGAGATCATGGCACCATTCCCGAGGCTGCTCGGGGGGTCGACCTCGTGGCCGTTTCAGGTGCGGGGACGCCAGTTTCTGCAGACCCTTATGACTCCGTAGCCGACCCAGGTACTCGATGTCGCGGTCTTCCAGCGCTTCCAGCGTGTCGTTGTCGGTGAACCCGGCATCGATACGCACCCGAACCTTGGCGCCGGTGCTCTCGTTGAGTCGCTTCACCAGGTGCGGGATCCAGGTATCGGCGTTCTCGGCCGGGCCGGTGTTGCCCTCGCGTAGCAGGCCGCCCACCATGTCGCCGGTTTCGGCCAGCGAGGCGATCAGCGGCGAATAAATGCGGGCCCCGTAAAGACCATGATAAGCCGAGCCGCCTTGGTGACCGTGGACCTCGATCGGCAGGCCGTCGATATCGAGCGTCAATTGTTTGGGGCGCTCGCCGTTCTTCAGCGAGGTCAAACGCCAGACCACCCGTCGCAGCAGGTCTTCGTGTACGGCATCGATGTTGTCGTTGCGTCCGAGGCAGGTCAGCAGTCGCGACAATGTGGCTTGGGATGGTCGGTCAAGGGCCAGTGGCGTCATGCCGCGGGCATCGCTGCAGGCCAGCTGCCAGAGTAGGTCACGTCGTAATGTGTCGGTGTCGCTGAGGTCGATCCAGCCCATCGCGCGCTGCAGGACCAGGGTTCGCAGCTGACTGGCCAGCGAGTGGCGGATACGGAGCGGGTGGCGCCGATCGACCAGGTTGTCTTCGAGCGCCTCGATCACGCCGCTGTTGTCGAGGGCTTCACGCAGCAGCAGGGCGCCGCTGTCGCTGGTGGTTCGCTGGCCGCTCAGCTCGACACGGACGGAGCCGTTGCTGGAAGGCGTCCAGGTGGATAGGCTTTCACCCATGGCGAGTAGTACTCTTGAGTCAGACTCTTTGCGTAAAGCACTGATTTTTCAAGAGAATACCATCCGTTATCTTCGTTTTCAGGTCGGTCTCATGAATAAGCCGGGCTGAAGGCATTTGAGAATGGCGTCCACTTGCGAAGGGATCTGAAGCGTTGCTTCGCTTGGTACAACACGGAGCGGCCCCACCAAGGGCTGGACGATGATATACCTGATGAAGCAACTTCCAACCACTGACCTAGGCGGCCTGACGCCGATAATGATTCGATCCGAGCTTAGACGACCTGTCAGGTGGTCCAAAGGATAGGGTCCACTTCACTTGAGGGCCGATGCCTTCGATACAGAGCTTACGTGACTCGAGCAACACTCTCATACATAAGGAGAGGCGGATGCTATATTTTACCCATATCATAAAATTTAAGTATTGACGTATCTCGATATCTAGCTATGATGGGTTTGTAGGCTAACCAAGTCAAAGGAGTTCATTGTGTTGAAGCCCAACCAAACCACTTCAAGCCATGCGCCCGACAGCCACTATGGTCATTTCATCGACAATCAATGGTTTGACGGTGAAAGTGTCGAGACCATCGACTCTACCAACCCGGCCACCGGTGCATTTCTGACCAATATCCCGCGCGGCACGGTTGGTGACGTGGATTGTGCTGTCCAAGCGGCGGCCCGCGCATTTAACTCCTGGGGCAAGACTTCTCCGGCCGAACGTGCCAACGCGCTGCTGAAGATTGCTGATTTGCTCGAAGCCGATGCTGAGTGTTTCGTGGCGTTTGAGAGCCTAGATGTCGGCAAGCCGGTTCGTGAGGCCCAAGTAGATGTGTCGTTGGCCATCGACCATTTCCGCTACTTTGCCGGTGCGATACGCAGCCATTCGGACGAAGCTTCCATGCTTGACCACCAGACGATGAGTCTGACGCTAAGCGAACCACTCGGCGTGGTCGGCCAAGTCATCCCCTGGAACTTCCCGCTATTGATGGCAGCTTGGAAGATTGCCCCGGCGATTGCCATGGGCAACACGGTGGTAATCAAACCATCAGAGATGACGCCGGTCACGATTTTGGAAATGGCAAAGATCTTCGCCAAGGTGCTTCCTGCCGGCGTGGTCAACATTGTCACTGGCCTGGGCACAGAGGTTGGGCAGGCGATTCTCGATCACCCTCAGGTCGCCAAGCTCGCCTTCACCGGCTCAACGCGTATCGGTGAAGTCGTGGCAGCAGCAGCAGCCAAGAGGATCGTTCCGGCCACACTAGAGCTTGGCGGGAAGTCGGCCAACATCATATTCCCCGATGCCAATTGGGATCGGGCTATCGAAGCGGCTGCACTTGGCATTCTGTGGAACCAAGGCGAAGTATGTGAGTCTGGTTCTCGCTTGTTCGTGCACGAGACGATCTACGAGCGCTTCGTCGGCGAGCTCAAGGAACGCTTTGAAAAGGTTCGCGTTGGCAATCCGCTCGACCTCAAGACACAGATGGGTGCCCAAATCAGCCAAATCCATACAGATCGCATCATGAGCTACATCGAGCTGGCTAAGGAAGAAGGAGCTCGCATCCTCACAGGTGGTGAGCGACTGACTGGCGGTGAATACGATGCTGGCTACTTCATCAAGCCGACGATCATCGTTGATGTGCGCAACGACATGCGCATCGCCCAAGAGGAGATATTTGGGCCGGTCGTTACCGTGCTGTCGTTTAAGGATGAGGCCGAAGTGGTGGCGCTGGCTAATGCTTCCGACTATGGCTTGGCTGGTGCAGTCTGGACCCAGGACATCAACCGTGCAATCCGTGTGGCGCGAGCCATCGAAACTGGCCGTATGTGGATTAACACCTATCATGATATTCCGGCCCACGCCCCGTTCGGTGGCTACAAGAAGTCCGGTCTCGGCCGCGAGACTCACAAGTCCATATTGGACGCGTACAGCGAGAAGAAGAACATCTACATCAGCTTGAACGAAGCACCGTTCGGTGTGTTTTGAGTGCGATTCATAGTCAAGTTTTTTTCACTAATATCGAAATTTTTAAGCATTTAGGATTTTCAATATGAGCAAAGAGATACTTTTTGAAAGCACGCAGTTGGGGCCTTACATTCTGAAAAACCGGATCGTGCTCCCGCCGCTGACCCGCTCGCGCAGTTCCCAGCCGGGCAACATTCCGAACGAACTCATGGCTGCCTACTACCGTCAGCGGGCAGGGGCGGGCTTTATGGTCACCGAGGGCGCGCAGATCGAGCCGCGTGGTCAAGGGTATGCTTGGACGCCCGGTATTCACAGCTCGGAACAGGTTGAAGGCTGGCGCAAAATCACGGCAGCGGTACATGCTGAAGGTAGCATTATATTTGCGCAGCTCTGGCATGTGGGACGGGTTTCGCACGACTCGCTGCAACCCGGCGGTGCGGCACCCGTCGCGCCCTCAGCAATCGTTGCCGACAACGTCAAGGTGTTCGTCGAAACCGGTCCGAACCAGGGCGCACTTTCGGAGCCGTCGGTGCCGCGTGCGCTGACAACTGCCGAAGTGAAGGAGTTGGTACGGCTCTACGCCCAGGCAGCCCGCAATGCACTCGATGCAGGCTTCGATGGTGTCGAACTCCACTGCGCCAACGGCTACCTCATTAACCAGTTCATTTCCGTGCATACTAATCGGCGAACCGATGAATACGGTGGCTCGCTGCAAAATCGTCTGCGCTTCCTGCGCGAGGTGGTTCAGGCCGTTGCTGATGTGGTCGGCAAGGAACGGCTCGGGGTGCGATTCGCTCCGCTGTTCACCAGCACCGTGGAAGATCGCGTCTATCTGGGGCTGGTGGAGGATGATCCCCATGAGACCTATATCGAGGCCATCAGGGTTCTCGAACAGATCGGAATTGCCTATGTCTCGATTGCCGAGGCCGATTGGGACAACGCACCAGAGCTGCCTGAGACTTTCCGTAATGACGTACGCGTCAACTTCAGTGGCAAGGTCCTTTATGCCGGTAAATATACCGTGGAGCGCGGTGTGCGCGTGGTAAAGGCAGGCTGGGGAGATCTGATTGCGTTCGGTCGTCCCTTCATTGCCAACCCGGATCTGCCTGAGCGAATCGCCCAAGGCTGGCCGCTCAACGCAGTAGACTCAGCGACGATGTATGGCGGTACTGACAAGGGATACACCGACTATCCCTCTTACCGGCCATAAGGCATTACTGGTCGCGTTCGCATTTCGGACGCGGCCAGTGGAGCTGCGTGTGCGTAATGGAAACCTTGAGGTCAGAGGAGCCTGACAATGTATTAGCCAAGTACAATCCCTTATCCCGGCTTATTCATGAGAGCGCTTCCGGAGTCATATAAAGGTTTTTGTCGCAGATATCGGTCCTCAACAGCAGCATTTGCGGCACAAGAGCCTGATTTTTATGCGAAGGACGTACTTTTCATCATTTCTATCTAACTTTCAGGCATTAACTGTGACCACCAGTCATCGTGGTGACCGTATATTCGTCAGTTAGTAGTAGTGGGATAGAAGTTCCTTTCTGAGCGCTTCAATCGCGCAGAATCGAAATTATCATCATTTCTCTAATGAAGAGGCATTCATGAAGCGGAGTAGAGAAAAGTCTTGGCATCATAGGGCAAATTCTATTCGAAGAAGGTTATTAGTGGGGTGTATAGGGCTATATCCGACTTTACTAATAGTGCTGGCTATATTGTCTCCCTTAACCAAGGGGTTAAGCTTCCCGTTAATGGTTCTTATTGAAGTGTTAGTATTGGTCCCAGTCACTCAGTTAATATCATTTCCACTGGCTGGACGAGTGGTATCACTGATGGTATATAAGATGTCTGGTGGCAAAAAACAATGAAATTATTAGTAAGTTTGACAGTGTTGATAATTACTACTTTTTACGTGCCTAATATGGGATGACGGGGTTTGGATAAATGTCCGAATGATGCTGCGTGATAACCAGTGGGAGTCACTTGAGTCTCTTCTTCCCGATAAAGTGACTGACTGTGGTGTGACCGCCAAAGACAACCGGCCTCTTTAATGAAGCTGTCCTGTCGATCGCTCGCATTGGAGCTCCTGAGCGTGACCTGCTGGTCTCCTTCGGGCGTCGGCATACCGTCTATATGCGTTACAATCGCTGGTTAAAGAAATATTTGGTCGCAGATTGCAGATGCGTTGGCCGATGACTCTGATCTCCTAACGCTTACTAAGGCAGACTTGCCTTTTGGTGGTATTGGTCGGTCGGGCTACGGCCGAGAATTGATCGGGCTCGGAATCAGGGAGTTTGTCAACCACAAGCTTATTTCGGTGGTTGATATTGACGCACCGTTCTAAATAGTGACGTGAAAAACGATGCCCTCAAGGTATTTTTTAACCATTCGATAGTCGACTGGTCGAATAAGGAGTGATAGTTCATGAAAATTTTCTACAAAACTGCTGCAATTGCAATGGGCGGGCGCACAGGAATTTCAACCCTGAACGACGGCAGTTTTTCGGTCCAAATGGTTCGGCCCGATAGTGATGAAGATGGCGTAAACCCTGAACAACTGTTTGCACTTGGCTATGCCGCTTGTTTTGACAGCGCGATGGAGATTACCGCAAGGCAGCTCAAGCTGAATGTCAAGGGGGCAAAAACTTCGATTGAAGTGGGTATCGGCCAACGATCCGATGGTGGATACGCGCTTGACCTTGACATTATTGCTCACTTACCGGGCATGGCCCGACAGGACGCACAGCGATTGGTCGAGGCGACACATAAACTTTGCCCCTACTCCAATGCTACTCGCGGAAACATCGATATCCGCTTACATATTGAAACTGAAGGAAACTGATATGAAGAATTTCGATTTTCACAACCCTACTCGAATTCTGTTTGGTAAAGGTAGCATTGCAGAGCTGAAAGATCAGGTCCCCGCTAATGCGAAAGTTTTGATTCTCTATGGCGGTGGTAGTGCCGAACGTACTGGCGTTCTAAGCCAGGTGCGCGAAGCTCTTGCTGGCAGGGTAATGCTTGAGTTTGGAGGCATTGAACCTAACCCACGCTATGCTACAGCGCTAAAAGCAGTTGAGATAGTTCGCAAAAATGCCGTCACTTTCCTGCTAGCCGTTGGGGGGGGGTCGGTCATCGATGCCACCAAATTTATTGCGGCGGCGGCAAAGTATGATGGTGATGCTTGGAATATTCTTATATCACATGGATCAGTCATTACCCAAGCAGTTCCGTTTGGCTCTGTGTTGACGCTACCTGCTACTGGGTCTGAGATGAATTCTGGTGGAGTGATTACCAATCTTGAAAAAAAAGCTAAACTGCCGTTTAGCAGTATTCATTGTTACCCGGTGTTCTCCATGTTAGATCCCGAGGTGACCTACACCTTGCCACCGCGTCAGATTGCCAACGGTGTAGTTGACGCCTTCGTTCATACGATCGAACAATACCTAACCTATCCAGCTGCTGCGTCGATTCAGGATGGTTTTGCCGAAACCCTTCTGCGTACATTGATCGAACTTGGACCCAAGGCGCTTGAGAAACCTGATGATTATAATATTCGTGCCAATTTGATGTGGGCTGCAACAATGGCTTTGAATGGGCTCATTGGTGCAGGAGTACCTCAGGACTGGGCTACTCATATGATCGGGCACGAGATTACCGCACTGAACGATACTGATCACGCCCGTACGCTTGCGGTTGTGCTACCATCATTAATGTATGATCAGCGCGAGGTCAAATGTGAGAAACTTCTCCAGTATGCCAGCAATGTTTGGGATATTCGTGAAGGATCTGATGTCGAACGCATTGATACTGCGATCGAAGCAACGCGTGATTTCTTTGAGCGGATGGGCATCAAGACTCGATTAGGCGACTATAGTGTTGATGCTGCCGGAATCGACTATATCGTTGATTCTTTACGAAATCACGGAATGACTGCGCTTGGTGAACATAAATCCATCACACCCGATGATGCTCGCCGTATTCTTGAAGCTGCTTTATAAGAATAATAGAATATGATGGCAGTAGGCGCTGTAAACAGTAAACTTGTGTTGGTAGAACGCCCAAAAAGGATGGTCGACTCAGAACACTCTGAGGTTTGAAAAAGAAGCGGTACCTGTAAGGTGCCGTACCGCCACCAAGTGGACAAAGCGCCTGTTTAGCATGATGGCTGCGTGATGAGTGGAGCCCAGATAAGGTCGATGATCGACGCTTCATCGACCACTGGGTGGGTGACACCGTAATACAGTGTCACAAGCAATCAGACCTGGTCACACTAGTTGAGCGTCGCAGCTGCCATTTACTGGCGGCAAGACTGCCTAGGGTCTAGGCGCGGCGGCAGTCCAGATCATCACGCTGTACTGGACAATGGCTCGGAATTCTCCGGATGCTAAGCGGTGGCTAAGGTCGTAACGGCGATGATGGATTTCTTTGATTTTTATCGCTCTAGGCTGCGTGGGAGCAACAAGAACACCAATTGCTTGTTCCCCAAAGGAAAAGACTTCCGCCAAGTTAGTAATTTAGTGTTATGCAAGTCCCCTATCTGCCAGCGTAGTTGTCACCTAAACGGATTGAGAGGTGATCAACGTGCGTTATTCCACAGAGCGTAAGGAAGCCATCCTCAAGAAGATGGCGCCGCCTATGAGCATGACCATCCCGGA
>NZ_JADPPY010000041.1:0-23815 GCF_018340035.1 Cobetia sp. MC34 | reverse complement strand
TAGACGATGCTACACCTGATGAAGTGTACTTCTCTCAACCACTGATCCAGGCGGCCTGACGCCGATGATGACCTGATCCGAGCTTAGACGACCCGTCAGGTGGTCCAAAGGATGGGGTCCACTTCAGCTACGGCGTATCTCATGCACGAAGTTGATGACTTGCTGCTCTTGAGTCGCACGCAATTCCTGGGCACGCCATGTCTGATACCAAGCCTGCCGGCTGATACCGAGAAATCGGCAAACCTTGCTGACGTTGAGACTTGCTACGTTTTTGTCCGCGAGGGCTTGCCTGGCAGCTTTTTTACCGAAATCCCGTAATCTTTCTTCAACACATTGACCACCGTCTCGAAGAATTGGGCTTTCTGCTGCGATAGCTCAAGCTGCTTTTCAAGCTCTTTGATGCGCTGTTCAGGTGTCTGTGGAAGGGCTTCTTTCATGACGTAGCTCCCAGATGTTTTGACATCCCGGGGAGAGCTCCAGTCTTGATGACCATGCTGGCGCAGCCATCGAAGTACTGTGGACCGTCCCTGTATGCCATAGCGGGCCTGAGCCTGCTTATAAGTCATCTCCCCAGCCTCGATCTGCTCGACGACGGCGAGCTTAAAAGCCAAGGTGTAATCGCGCTGGGTACGCTTAACGTGCTGGTTCATCACGCTCTCCCTAAAGATAGGTCAGAACGTGTCAACTATATTCAGGACGGGACACGATATTAAAAGAGGTCCGGCCAACGGGCCCCGGAGACAAGGCCTTGCATCAGGACAGGCAAGAGATGCCCACAAAGACATTCGTGGATCACGAGGTACGCCATGCCCGACGCCAATCACTCCTGTGCACGCAAGCGTTATCTAGCTCTGACGGCGAGAGCCAACGAGACGCCAGAAGACTTCTGGGCTGAGCAGGCGCAACGCATCGCCTGGTTTCGCCCGCCGCAGTCCATTCTGGCCTGGGATGAGCAACAGCATGCACGCTGGTTCATCGATGGCGAGATGAACATCTGCCATGCCGCGCTGGACCATCACGTCGCCAATGGGCGCGCGGACCAGATCGCGTTGTACTGGGATTCGCCGGTCACCCAGAGCAAGCGGCAGTACACGTTTCGTGAGCTGCGTGATGAGGTGGCCCTGCTGGCGGGGGCGCTGCGCAATCTCGGGGTGGAGAAGGGCGATCGTGTCGTGCTCTACATGCCGATGGTCGCCGAGGCCATGATGGCGATGCTGGCCTGTGCACGTCTCGGGGCGGTGCATTCAGTGGTCTTCGGCGGCTTTTCCCCCAAGGAGCTGGCGGTACGTATCGATGACGCCGCGCCCAAGGTGATCATGGCGGCGTCCTGCGGGGTGGAAGTCGATCGCATCATTCCCTACAAGCCCTGGCTGGATGAAGCCATCGAGCTTGCCGAGCACACCCCGCAAGCCTGTCTGATCCTGCAGCGTGAACAGCAGCGGGCGACACTCGGGCCGCGTGATCATGACTGGCACGAATGTCTGGCCAGCGCTCAGGCCACCGAAGCGGTCAGCATGCTGGGCAGCGAACCTCTCTATGTCCTCTATACCTCCGGCACTACCGGCAAGCCCAAGGGAGTGGTGCGTGATCACGCCGGCTACGCCGTTGCACTGCATTATTCAATGGAGCTTCTCTATGCGACCCGCCCCGGGGATACCTTCATGGCGGCCTCGGACATCGGCTGGGTCGTCGGCCACTCCTATATCGTCTATGGCCCGCTGCTGATGGGGGCCAGTACCGTCATGTATGAAGGCAAGCCGGTCAAGACCCCGGATGCCGGAGCCTTCTGGCGCTTGATCGAGGAATACCGCATCAACTGCTTCTTCACTGCGCCGACGGCGTTTCGCGCCATGAAGAAGGAAGACCCGGAAGCCAGTCATATGGCCAATTACGACCTTTCCAGCCTGCGCAGTCTGTTCCTGGCCGGAGAGCGACTGGACCCGCCGACCTATCACTGGCTCGCCGATCTCCTGCCGGTGCCGGTCGTCGATCACTGGTGGCAGACCGAAACCGGCTGGCCCATCGCCGGCAACCTGCTGGGCCTCGACATGTTCACCGAAGGCAGCCGCGAGGTGAAGGCGCCGGTCGAGGCACGCGCCGGTAGCGCCACCTGGCCGTTGCCGGGCTTCAATGTACAGATTCTCGATGGCATGGGGGATGAAGTACCCACGGGAGAGCAGGGCAATGTCGTGTTGCGTCAGCCGTTGCCGCCGGGCTGCCTGACCGGACTCTATCAGGACCCCGGACGCTTCCATGCTGCCTATCTTGCCGCCTACCCCGGCTATTACCTGTCCGGTGATGGCGGCTACTTCGATGAGCAGGGCTATCTGTTCGTGATGGGACGCATTGATGATGTCATCAACGTGGCGGGGCACCGTCTGTCGACGGGCGAGATGGAGCAGGTGCTCGGTGCACACGCCGCGATCGCGGAATGCGCGGTGATCGGCATCGAGGATTCGCTCAAGGGCGAGATGCCGTTGGGGCTGGTGATTCTCAAGGATGGCTGGCAGGGGGATGAAGCCAGCCTGTGCGCCGAGCTTGCCCAGCGGATACGCCAGGAAATCGGGGCCTTTGCCTCGCTCAAGGAGGTGTTGATCGTCGAGCGCCTGCCCAAGACGCGCTCCGGCAAGATACTGCGCAAGATGATCCGTCAGATCGCCGCGGGCGAGCAATACCAGGTGCCCTCGACGATAGATGACCCCTCAAGCCTGGAAGATGTGCGTGAGGCGCTGAGCGAGGCCGGCGTCGGTCAGGCGAGTGAGGCACGCAGCGCATGAACCGAAGCGCATGAACCGAAGCGCATGAACCGATGCAGTGATATCGCGGACGCATGACGCGGCTCGCGCTGCTCCAATAATGAAAAGCCCCCGCCATGAGACATGGCGGGGGCTTTTTTTCAGCAAGGCAGCATTTATTGCATCAGGTGCGTGCCACGACCGGATTGGCCATCTCGCGGCGTGCAAGCCAGGCAATGCTGATGACCAGCAGGCCCGCCAGGCTCAACCAGCCGAACAGGGTGCTGTCGGTCAGGCCCATCACCAGGTAGGCGATCAGCGAGATCGCGGCACCCAGCAGGGCGTAGGGCAGCTGGGTCATCACGTGATCGATGTGATGGCAGCTGGCACCCGTCGAGGACAGGATGGTGGTGTCGGAAATCGGCGAGCAGTGATCCCCGAACACGGAACCGGCCAGCACCGCGCCCATCATCGGCAACATCATGGCGAGCTCGGTGGCGGCCGCCATGTCACCGGCGATGGGCAGCATGATGCCGAAGGTGCCCCAGCTGGTGCCGGTGGCAAAGGCCATCAGGCCGGAGAGCACGAACAGCAGCATCGGCAGCCAGGTTGGAGACACGACGCCCTCGACCAGCGTGGCCAGATACTGGCCGGTTCCCAGAGAGCCGATGATGCCGGTCAGCAACCAGGCGAAGACGAGGATATAGACGGCCGGCAGCATGGAGCTGGCGCCCTGGGCGATGGCGCTCAGGCTGCGACCAGCGCCCATGCGATGACGCAGCAGCATCACTACCGCGGCCAGCAGGCCGATGGCGCCGCCGATGATCAGCGACTTGGCGACATCCGTCAGCTCGAAGGCGCGAATCAGACCGAAGGCCTCGCCCTCGGCGGCCAGTGCGCTGGCGCCGGTCTGCACGATCATGAAGAAGGTCGCGATGACCAGCACGATGATCGGGATCAGCAGGTCCATGGGGCGGCCACGCTCGGACTCTTCCACGTGGGTGTTGCCCGGCGGATTGCCGCGCTTGGCATCGAAAAGCTCACCGTCGCGCGCCGCGATGGCATGACGGCGCATGGCACCGAAGTTGATGTCGAACCACGCCGAGGCGATCACCAGCACCAGCGCCGCAATCGCGTAGTAGTTGAGGGCGGACAGCTCGAGGAAGGCACCGAACGGGCTGACATCCGTGATGTGGTGGGTCGCCAGGATACCGGCGATCAGGCTGATGATGTAGGCACCCCAGCTGGAGATCGGCGTCAGCACGCAGACGGGCGCGGCGGTGGAGTCGATCAGATAGGCCAGGCGCGCGCGCGACAGCCCCTGACGATCGGTCAGCGGACGACAGATGTTGCCCACGGCCAGGCTATTGAAATAATCATCGATGAAGATGAATACCCCCAGCAGCACGGTCATCAGCTGCGAGCCACGGCGGGTCGTGACTCGTGCCCGCGCCCAGTTGCCGAAGGCACGGGTGCCGCCTGCCAGCGTGATCACGCCGACCATGGCACCCAGTGCCAGCAGGAACAGCAGGATATAGACGTTCCAGCTGTTGAGGCTGGCCTCGGCAAGCTGACCGCTGTCCGGCATCTCGATGAAGACGGCAACCAGCTGCTGCCAGAGATAGTGCAGCGTGACGAGCGGCGAGAAATCATTCAGCAGCAGGGCGCCTGACACGATACCCAGCCCGAGGGAGGGCATGACACGACGTGTCAGTATTGCGAGACCGATGGCTATGATCGGGGCGAGCAGCGAAAGCGGGGACGCCGCGTAGCTGGTCAGTTCCATGTATCACCTGTAATCAAAGGCAGGCGCCGGGACAAAGCGCGCTACCGGGTGCCGTTATGGCGGTTATGGTGCGTGGGTGTCAGGGAGTTGCACCGCCTGATCGCAGCGCACACTCGCGGGATCGCCGTTGCGCAACGGCAACCGATGAGTCGCGAGCCTGCGCCCGACAAGTCCTGGGCCGCCACTGGCAGGCGGCGACTTCCGGAAGGGGGCGCATTATGCCCGAGCCAAACAAGACGTGAAACATTACCGTGTTCACCTAAAGTCTAGGCCGCAGTGAAAAACACCGCCATTGCGCTATTTTTCCCCTAGAATTCGGGCGTAGAAGTCCGCTTTACAGTGGGCTCTTCTTGCTTATCCCCGTGGGATATGAAGAATGGCGCTCACCAAAGCATGTCGAGCAACCCCATCGTAGTGGTTGCTCGCTGTCAGTCGCAGGAAAGTCATGGGCTTTCCGTTGCCCTGGCAGCGTCGACAAGACCAAAAACCCGCCAAAGCGAGACCGACATGTCGGAAACAACGTCCATCATTCCAGCGCCGATTCTGGCGTTGATCGATGCAGGCAATGGCCTGCTGTGGGGCAGTGTATTGATTTACCTGCTCATCGGAGCGGGTCTCTTCTTCACGGTCATGACCAAGGGTATCCAGTTCCGCTATTTCGGACACATGTGGAAGCTGCTGGCCACGTCTCGTCAGGGCAGCGAAGGCGGCATCTCTTCCTTCCAGGCACTGGCTACCTCTCTGGCGGCGCGCGTCGGTACCGGTAACCTCGCCGGTGTCGCCGTGGCGATTTCCCTGGGTGGCCCGGGCGCCATCTTCTGGATGTGGATGACGGCGCTGGTCGGCATGTCCACCAGCTTCATCGAGTCCACCCTGGCGCAGGCCTACAAGGTCTCCCACGATGACAACACCTTCCGTGGTGGCCCGGCCTACTACATCGAGAAGGGCCTCGGTCAGCGCTGGATGGCGATCCTGTTCTCCGTGTGCCTGATCATCGCCTTCGGCCTGGCCTTCAACTCCGTGCAGTCCAATTCCATCGCACTGGCCATGGAGCAGGCCTTCAGCGTGCCGCCGTGGATCATGGGCGTGGTGCTGGTCGTGGTCATGGTGCCGATCATCTTCGGCGGCATGAAGCGCATCACGCGTACCGCCGAGCTGATCGTGCCGATCATGGCGCTGCTCTATCTGCTGCTGGCCATCTTCGTCGTGGCCATCAACATCACCGAGCTGCCGGCGGCGCTGGGCACCATCTTCCGCAGTGCCTTCGGCCTTGAGCAGGCCGCAGGTGGCGCGCTGGGTTACACCATCGCCCAGGCGATGATGAACGGCATCAAGCGGGGTCTGTTCTCCAACGAAGCGGGTATGGGTTCCGCCCCGAACGCCGCCGCGATGGCGACCACCAAGCACCCGGCGTCCCAGGGCTTCGTCCAGATGCTGGGCGTGTTCATCGACACCCTGGTCATCTGCACCGCGACCGCGGCCATCATCATCATGAGCGGCACCCTGGGCAACGATGGCGGCAATGACGGCATCCAGATCACCCAGGCAGCGCTGTCCTCACAGGTCGGCAGCTGGGGTGGCGGCTTCGTGGCCATCGCCATTCTGCTGTTCGCCTTCACCTCGCTGGTCGCCAACTACTCCTATGGCGAGTCCAACATCGAGTACATCGCCGGCAAGAAGAACGCCAAGGCCGTCATCATGGTCTATCGCTTCGCCGTGCTCGGCATGGTCATGCTCGGTGCTGTCGCCAGCCTGAAGAACATCTGGAACTTCGCTGATCTGTCGATGGGCGCGATGGCCTTGATCAACCTGATCGCCATCCTGCTGCTGTCGCCGTTGGCCTTCCGTATCTTCAAGGATTACGACCGTCAGCATAAGGCCGGCAAGGAGCCGACCTTTGATCCGGAGCAGTTCCCGGAGCTCAAGGGCAAGGTCGATGCCAGCATCTGGAAGAAGTGACTCTGACACTCGCTTTCATTGCATGGATTTCATTGCATCGCTGTCTTTGCAACATAAGGGGCGCCGGGGGAGACTGACGGCCTGACCATCTGGCCAGATTTTCCCCGCAGGTACCTGTCAATGGCCGCGCATCGTGATACGATGCGCGGCCATTTTGCGTTCTGGCAACGTGCAAGCCTTGCGGCGGTTGTCAGTGAAGCATGTCGGCTGACGCATGCCTGTAACGCTCAATCGCTGCGACAAGGCGTCAAGGCCGATGTCAGGCCATGGCAGCTGATGTCAGAATCGACGACGCAAACCTCAACACGCTCGTGACAGGGTTCCCTCACCCCTGGACGACGGCTTTGATCCAAAAAGGACCTGCAATGTTACTCCTCTCGTCTGCCCAGACGCAGCGCGCACTCGTCGCCCTGGCCCTGTTTCACATCCTCATCATCACCGCCAGCAATTACCTGGTGCAGTTGCCGATGACCCTGTTCGGCTTCCATACCACCTGGGGTGCCTTCAGTTTCCCGTTCATCTTCCTGGCAACGGATCTGACCGTGCGTCTGTTCGGCAAGTATCAGGCGCGGCGCATCATTGCGCTGGTCATGCTGCCGGCGCTGTTGGTCAGCTACATGGTGTCGGTGATGTTTCAGGCGGGCAGCTTTGCCGGGGTAGAGGCACTGGCTGACTTCAATCTGTTCGTGGCCCGTATCGCGCTGGCAAGCTTCATTGCCTACGTGATCGGTCAGTTGCTCGACATTCAGGTGTTTGATCGTCTGCGTCGCAATGCCCACTGGTGGATCGCGCCGTTGGCGTCGACATTGTTCGGCAATCTCGCTGACACCTTTGCCTTCTTCTCGGTGGCGTTCCGCAATGGGCCCGATGCTTTCATGGCGGCTCACTGGGTCGAGATCGCCTGGGTGGATTACGCGATCAAGCTGGCCATCTCGATATTGCTGTTCCTGCCGATGTACGGATTGTTGCTCAATCGCCTCACGAACCAGTTGCTCAAACGCGGCCTGGTCGATGAGCGAGAGCCTGTCTGACATAAAACTGTCATATCATTTTCTCCCGTTTCGCCGTTGTCAGTCAGGGATATGGCGCCGGATTGTGCTAACGTTGCACAAACTGGAATGACGGGAGGGAGCCATGAAAATCGCTGCGGTGTACAGCATCAAAGGGGGCGTGGGCAAGACTGCTTCTGCCATCAATCTGGCGCATTGTGCCGCCAACAGTGGCCTGCGTGTGTTGCTGTGGGATCTTGATCCGCAGGCCGCTGCGACCTTCTACGTGCGTACCAAGCCCAAGCTGAAGGGCGGGGTCGAGAAACTGATCAGCGGCAAGCAGGACATGTCCCGCGTGATCCGTTCCACGGATTATCAGAACATGGATGTCCTGCCGGCGGAATTCTCCTACCGCAATCTCGACCATATACTCGAGGAAGAGAAGCGCACCCGACTGCGCAAGGTCCTCAAGCCGGTACGCGATGACTACGACCTCGTCATCCTCGATTGTCCGCCGAGCATTTCCAGTCTTTCCGAGCAGGTCTTCGCCTCTGCCGATACCCTGCTGGTGCCGATCATTCCCACGGTTCTGTCGCTGCGTACCCTGGAGCAATTGAACGCCTATCTGGCCGAGATCGATCTCGATGTGCCCGTCTGGCCGTTCTTCACTCTGGTGGATCGCCGCAAGACATTGCACAAGGATGTGATGGAATCGCTCAAGCAGGATTATCCGTTGCAGCTCAGTGGCTTTATCCCGTATTCCAGCGTGGTCGAGCGCATGGGGATCGAGCGCAAGCCCATCGGGACTTTCTCGCGCAACAGCTCACCGGCGGTCAGCTATCGCAGCCTGTGGCAGGAAATCGGTCAACGCCTGAGCCTGCTCAAGGAGCCGACGGTGGCGCCAGCGCCAGCCGCCGCCAAGACTGCAGAGGCTGAATCAACCGCCACCGCGCCTCAAGGTGCTGCCACCGGCAAGGCCAGCGCCAAAGGGGAAGCGACCAGCAAGCCAGCCGCCAAGCCCGCAAGCAAGGAAGCTTCGAGCAAGCCAGCGGCCAAGCCTGCCGGCAAGGCAGCTTCAAGCAAGAAAGCGCCCAGCGCTGACAAGAAGCCGGCGAGCAAGGACTCTGCCAGCAAAGACAGCAGCAAGGCGACCAGCAAGTCGGCCGCCAAGGGCAAGAAGAAGGGCGGTAACCTGGGCGATTGAGGTCGAGTGCCAGCCAGCCAGAAACACAGAGCCCCGCCAATTGGCGGGGCTCTTGCGTATTGCAGCGGCAGTCTGTCATTAAAGTCAGGTCATGAAAGTCATGTCATCATAGCCGCGTCACTGCAGCCCTGGACTTGAGTTCTTCCCTACAGCCCCGGCAGCCCTGAACTGGCATCGGCCTCTTCCAGCAGACGCTTGAGCGGAGCATGCAAGGCTGGTGAGGCCACCACGATATTCTCGCCATAAAGCTCATCGGGAATGCCGTCCGGACAGCGATACAGGTGACCCGTGCGTGCGCCGGCTTCGCGCGCGATCAGAAGGCCCGCCGCAAAGTCCCAGGGGGAGACGCTCTCGTAATAGGCATCCAGACGTCCGCACGCCACATCACAGAGATCCAGCGCGGCACTGCCGTTGCGGCGTACATCCTGACAGACCAGCAGCATGGCCGAGAGGCGCTTGAGCAGCGGCGGCCGGCTGTCACGGTTGTAGGGGAAGCCGGTCGCGACCAGTGCGCGGCTCATTTCATCGGTCTCGCTGACCGAGATGCTCTCGCCGTTGAGCCAGGCCCCCTTGCCGCGGATGGCGGTGAAGGTCTCGCCGAGGAAGGGCGCATGCACGACCCCCATCTGGATCTTGCCGCGCTCGCACCAGGCGATGGACACGGCGACATGGCGCAGGCCATGGGCAAAATTGACGGTACCGTCGATGGGGTCGATCACCCACAGACCGCCCTTGGTACCGATCACGTCCCGCTCGGGCGACAGCTCTTCGGTAAGGCGCGCATCCTCGGGAAATTCGGCTTCGAGCGCTTCCGCCAGGAAGGTATCGATCGCCACGTCGATGTCGGTGACCAGCTCATCGCCTTTCTTGTAATGGTGCGCGAAACCCTGTTCCTCGCGCGCTTGCACCATGCGTTCACCAGCCTGTCTGGCCAGTTCCGTTGCTCGTTCCAGGCGTTGTTCCAGCGTCATGTGGCTCTCCGGCAGCGATGATCAGGTCGGATGAGGCAACCCTCACTCATCCGATGCCTCCTTGTATAACAGACTCATGTGGCGAGTTCAGCCTCGGGCAGTGAGCGCCGGCGCATGAAACAGGTAATGAAAGCGTCGATTCAGCTCATTCATGCCCCGTCATGGTGCCTGGCAGGCAAGGCATGCACTGTCAGAGCGACACCGGCCAGTGTGACTAGCAAGTTTATAGCGTTATCTTGCAGCCATGCCGTCTTTTGCCGAGCTGCCTTTCTGTCACTCGGTTGCCAGGTTGCCTTTTGCCCTCGATGCCCACGTCATGGCAGGGGGGCTCCCGTCGAATACATCCGTAATTCAACATTTGTTTCATTTCTGAAATTCTGGCGCACTTGTTGCAGTAATCTGGTCATGAGGCTCGGCGAGTTGGCGAGTCTTCCTGCATTCCATGCCCTGCTGCACGAGGAGCGACCGTGAGCCCGACCTTTGACCAGATTCATCCTCCCCAGCGCCTGCTGATGGGCCCCGGTCCGATCAATGCGGACCCGCGTGTATTGCGAGCGCTTTCCGCTCCCTTGATCGGCCAGTACGACCCGGCGATGACGCACTACATGAACGAGACGATGCAGCTCTATCGCGGCGTCTTCGAGACCACCAATGATGCCACCCTGTTGATCGATGGCACCTCGCGTGCCGGTATCGAGGCGGTGCTGGTCTCGTTGATCCAGCCGGGGGAGCGTGTGCTGGTGCCGATCTTCGGCCGCTTCGGTCATCTGCTGCGCGAGATCGCCGAGCGCTGCGGTGCCGAGGTCCATACGCTGGAATGCGAGTGGGGCCAGGTGTTCCGTCCGGAGCAGATCGAAGCCGCCATTCGCGAGGTCAAGCCCAGTGTGCTGGCGCTGGTGCAGGGCGATACCTCGACCACCATGTGCCAGCCGCTGGAAGACATCGGCGCCATCTGTCGCCGCGAAGGCGTGCTGTTCTACAGCGATGCCACGGCCTCGCTGGCGGGCAATCCGCTCAAGACCGATGAGTGGGGGCTGGACGCCGTCACCGCAGGCTTGCAGAAGTGTCTCGCCGGGCCGTCAGGTAGCTCGCCGTTGACGCTGTCGCCGCGTGCGGTGGAGGTGGTGCATGCCCGGCGGCATGTCGAGGCGGGCATCAGCAGCGGCAGTGATCGTCTGGCGGAGCCGGGCGCGCGCATCCGCTCCAACTATTTCGATCTCTCCATGGTGCTCGATTACTGGGGAGAGCTGCGCCTCAATCATCACACCGAAGCCACCAGCATGCTGTATGGCGCACGTGAGTGTGCGCGCCTGCTGGTCAATGAAGGCATGGACAACGCCATCGCGCGCCATGCGCTGCATGGTCAAGCGATGGTCGAAGGCTTGAAGGGGCTGGGGCTCGCGCTGTTCGGCGACCAGACCCACCGCATGAACAACGTCAGCGCGGTGATGATTCCCGACGGCCTGGATGGCGATGGCCTGCGCCGCAGCATGCTGGAGGACTTCGGCATCGAGATCGGCACCAGCTTCGGCCCGCTGCACGGCAAGGTCTGGCGTCTCGGCGTGATGGGCTACAACGCGCGTCGCGATACCGTGCTGACCACGCTGGCGGCGCTGGAGCAGACTCTGCGCCGGGGTGGCGTCAAGACAGTGGCCGGCGGTGGCGTCGGTGCCGCGCTGGACTTCTATCAGGAGCATCAGGGTCAGGCGGCCAATGGCCGTGCCAACCTCGGCACGGGAGGCCAGTCATGAGCGATGCCGGATCCATACCCCCGGACGCCATCGCGCCGCTGGAAACGGCTGCCGATGTGCTGGCCGCCTGCGACACCCTGGCGGCGATCTCGCGCAGCGACAGCGGGATCGACCGCCGCTATCTGACGCCGGAACACGCCGCCGCCAATGCCACCACGGCTGGCTGGCTCAAGGCTGCCGGTCTGCGCAGCTGGCAGGATGGCGCCGGCAATCTCTGGGGCCGCTGGTGTCCACCCGCTCTCACCGCTGCCGCTGACAGCGAAGCCGGCGTGCCACGACTGGTGATCGGCTCGCATCTGGACAGCGTGCCGGACGCCGGCCGTTATGACGGCATTCTTGGTGTCCTGCTCGGGGTGGCCGCCTTGACGCATTTCAGGCAGCGCGCCGATGCCGGCGAGCAGAGCTTGCCCTTCGCGCTGGAAGTGGTCGGTTTCGGTGATGAAGAGGGCACCCGCTTCGGTGCGACCCTGCTCGGCAGCCATGCCATCGCCGGACGCTGGCAGTCGGACTGGGAGCGGGTAGAGGATGAGGACGGCATCCCGCTTGGCGACGCGCTCGAACGCTTCGGGCTTTCCGGGCAGACGGCCGCCAGGGCCAGCCTGCAGGCGAATCCGCCGCTGGGTTATCTGGAAGTACACATCGAACAGGGCCCGGTGCTGGAAGCCGAGAATCTGGCGCTGGGCACCGTGACGGGCATCGCCGGCGCGCGACGCTTCGCGGTCAACTTCGTCGGCCAGGCGGGACATGCCGGCACCACGCCGATGGCGCTGCGTCAGGATGCGCTGTGTGCGGCGGCGGAGTGGACACTGGCGGTGGAATCGCTGGCGCGTGATGTCCAGGCGGGCAAGCGCGCTGACATGGCGGGCCACTCGCTGGTCGCGACCGTGGGTTGTTGCGAGCTGTGTCCCGGGGCGGTGAATGTCATCCCCGGGGGGGCGGCACTGAGTCTGGATATCCGCGCGCTGGATGATGCGCAGCGGGATCGTGCGCTGGATGAACTCTTGAACGAGGCACATCGAATCGCGGCGCGACGGGGCCTCACCTTCCACTGCGAGCAGACGCATGCGGCCGATGCCGTGGCCTGTGACGAGGGATTAATGCAGGCCGTCGATGCCGGTATCGCCGCCACTGGTCAGGCGCCATTCCGGCTGCCGAGTGGTGCCGGGCATGACGCCATGGCGGTCAGTCATCTGTGTCCGGTGGGCATGCTGTTCCTGCGCTGTGAGCGCGGTATCAGCCACCACCCGCTGGAGGCGGTGACCGAAGACGATGTCGCCAAGGCCCTGGCGGCACTGATCGCCAGTATCGAGGCCGTGGCCGTCAGGTACGTATAGGACAGCACGCGTAAGACAGAACGCGTAAGACAGCACCCATTGGCGGCCGCCGAGGCGCTCGTGTCTAACTGGCCTCGAGCAGCCCCGGCAGGCGCACTGCGGCGATCGCATTTATCTGGGCCAGAGCCTCCTGGTATTCCGCCTCGGTGGATTGCGGCAGACGGCGCTCCAGTTCCTCGAGAATGCTGCTGGCGCTGTGGCCCTTGACGCAGATGATGAATGGAATGCCGTGGCGGGCCTGGTAGTCGGCATTGGCCGTCAGGAAGCGTTCACGGGTGGCATCATCGAGCTGATCGAGCCCTGCGCCACGCTGCTCGCCCTGCGAGGCGGGCGTCAGGCTCTCCAGCTTGCCGGCAGCCAACTCAGGATGGGCCAGAATCAATTGGTGGCGCTCGGCATCACTGGCCTGGCGTACCGTATTGGCGCAGGCCGTCAGCAGGACTTCCATGCTCGCGAACGGGCGCTCTGCCGCGGCGCGTTCCACCACCCAGTCCGAGTGCTCATAGAGACCACTCAAGCGTCGTGCCAGCGCCTCGGGTGGCAGGGCGTTGAGCGTGTCCAGCATCACCAGATAGTGCATCGGGGTCTCGATTGGCATGCGCCTTGCTCCAGAGAGGGGGATAGGTTTGAAAAGCTCACGGAATCATCAGCTTGCAAGGCACATGCCGTCGCTGGCAACGCGTCTGACCAACGCTGTGTCACACGCTGCATCGCCATGCCAGCGGTGGACGACAAGGCTGTATCGCCACCGGCTTGCCTGACGGCGCCGAGCGGCGTCTGTCATGGGGCGATACGGCCTGCACCTTGACCGATCGGTCAGAATGCAGCAATGCACTCATCGGGTGCAATACCACCAACCGCTGACGGCAGGCCAGAGCAGGACAAGCCAGAACAGGTCAGACAAGAACATGCCAGGCCAGAAAACCGAAACACGGTCTTCATTCGTACAGCTTCCATCTGCCCAGATTCGAGTCGTACCCGCCACATCCACACAAGAACAGGAAATCGCCATGCCCAGATTGACGACGCATGTGCTCAATCAGGCCGAAGGCATCGCTGCCAGCGGTGTGCATATCACCCTGGAACGCCAGGATGCGCAGGGTCACTTTCACGAGATCGCGCAGGTCACGACCAATGCCGATGGGCGTCTCGATGCGCCGCTGCTTGAGGAAACCGACGCTTCCGCTGATCTCTCCGGCGTCTATCGTCTGACGTTTCAGGTCGGGGATTACTTTGCCAGCCGCGCGGTGGGCCAGGGCATGCTCGGCCGTGTGCCGGTCGAGTTCACCCTCGAGGCCAGCGGCCATTATCACATTCCGCTGCTGGTCACCCCGTGGGCCTACAGTGTCTACCGCGGCAGCTAAGGAGCCGGCATGAGCGCATATCTTCTCGATTGGGCGATGCTGCTGACCCGCTGGCTGCATGTCATGGCGGGGATCGCCTGGATCGGCGCATCGTTCTTCTTCATCTGGCTCGACAATCGGCGAAAGCCGGCCACTCATGCGGTAGATGGCCGCCCCGGCGGCGAGCTGTGGGCGGTGCATGGTGGCGGTCTCTATCATCTGTTTCGTCATGATGGGGTCAGCGAAACGCTGCCCAGCGAGATCCACTGGTTCAAGTGGGAGGCCTATGTCACCTGGTTGTCCGGGATGGGACTTTTCACGCTGATCTACCTGCTGCAGCCGCATGCCTACCTGATCGACCCGCGCGTGTTCGAGATGAGCGGCACCCTGGCCGTGTGCAGCGCTCTGGGCGTGCTCGTCGGTGGCTGGCTGGGCTACGAGGCGCTGTGTCGCAGCCCCTTCAAGCGCCATGCCGGGGCGCTGTTCGTCGCGGTCGGTGTGTGGCTGACGCTGGCGGCGTGGGTCGCGACCGAACTGTTCTCGGGGCGTGCCGCCTTCCTGCTGATGGGCGCGCTGATGGGCAGCATTATGGCGGGCAACGTCTTCAATGTGATCATCCCGGGTCAGAAGGCCCTGCTGGCTGCTGCCAAGCGTGGGGAAACGCCGGACCCGATCCACGGCCAGCGCGCAAAGCAGCGCTCGGTGCACAACACCTTCATCACGCTGCCTGCGGTGCTGATGATGATCAGCAACCACTACCCGCTGCTGTATGCCAATGACTATCGCCTGGGCGTCATTCTGCTGTTACTGGTGACGGGCGGTCTTATCCGTATCGCCACGGTGGATCACCACAAGGGCGTCAAGCGCCTGTGGGTACCCGTGGGGGCAGTGTTGGCGTTGATCGGCGTGATCCTGCTCTGCGCGCCGCGCTCACAGACGGCGCCCGCGACTGTCGAGACAAGCGCGCCTTCAGCATCTGTCGCGGCCAGCAGCGCAGCTGGCAATGAGGCCCCGGGGGAGAATCAGGCCTTGCGAGACAAGGTCAGTCATATCGTCGAGCAACGCTGCGCCGGCTGTCACAGTGATACGCCGAACTTGATCGGTTTGACGGCTCCGGCAGCCGGCGTGGCCTTCAATGGCTGGGATGACATCCAGCGTCAGGCCATGCGCATCCACCAGCGCACGGTGGTCGACAAGAGCATGCCGCTGGCCAACATGACCCAGATGACCGATGCCGAACGCCAGCTGCTGGATGACTGGTGGCAGGCGACACGCTGAGGGGGGAAGGATGAGAGGGCAATGGATTAGGGGGCGATGGCTGAGAGAGTCATGAATGGGGGCGTACTGACCAGCGGCGCTCCAAGTCGCCGCTGGTCAGAATCAACTCGCAAGAACTCGTCAGCACCCACTCGTCAGCAGCAACGCTACAGTTCTGAGTCCGGTGGCCGATAGACGTGATACTTCTCTCATGGATCGGGGTATCGCGTAGTGATGACAATAAAAAAGCGTCTGGCCCGCGCCAGTGTCGGCAGCAAGCTTGCCTTGCTGGTATTGCTGTTGATGATGGCGGCCTTCACGGCGCTGGGCCTGGTGTTCTCGACGGCCAGCATGCATCAGGTGGAAGGCGAGACAGAACGCGCTCTCGCTCAGAAGCAGCAACAGATCACCAACACCATCGAACTGTTCGATACCACCATGCAGTCCAGCGTGACGCGCATGCTCAATGCCTTCCTGGCGACCATTCCTGACAACTTCACGCTGATCGAGGACCGACGTCTACCGATCGGCGAGCGCGATGCACCGGCGCTGCTCAATGCCGGCTTCATGCTCAACAATCAATCTGGTTATCTGGCCGACTTCGCCAATCGCACCGGTGCGCCGGTCAGCTTCTTCGTGCGCGATGGTGAGGACTTCGTGCGCATTGCCACCACCCTCAAGACCGAAGATGGCTCAAGCCTGCTCGGGCTGACGCTGAGTGGTGGGGTCAAGGATGCGCTGAATGCCGGACAGCCCTATACCGGCATGCTCTATCTGGCGGGCCGTCACTACATGACGCGCTATCGTCCGATCACCGACTTCAATGACAACCTCATCGGTGCCTCGTTCATCGGGGTGGATGTCGGCGAGCAGATCGATGAGTTGTATGCCACCATCACCAATATCCAGTTGCATGAGAAGGACTTCAGTCTGGTGGCGAGCACGGCGCCGGGCCAGCAGGGCAAGGTGCTGACGACGGGGCAGTGGCAGGGCCGCTCGCTGATGGACTTCAATAATGCGCAGGGCGAGCCGGCCTTCGCGCCGCTCTTCGCCGCCGACAGCGGTCAGATCGATTACCGACTGGCGGGCGAAGACAGTGACCGTATCACCAGCTTCCAGCACTATCCGGCGTGGGACTGGGTGGTGGCGACCACGATCGACAAGCAGGAAGTGACGGCGGGCATCACGCAGGTCCGCAATCAGGTCTTCGGGCTGGCACTGCTGTTGGCGCTGGCCGTGGCCGGCATTCTCTACTTCCTCGAGCGGCGTCTGATCAGCCGTCCGCTGGATGCGCTGGTATCACTGGCGCAGGCACTGGCGCGGGGCGATCTGTCCCAGCGCATTACCAGTCAGCGTCAGGATGAGATCGGCAAGCTGACCGCGGCCATGAACAGTGTCGGCGAGGACCTGAGTCGAGTGGTGGGTCAGGTGCGGGGCACCACGGGCGCCGTCAATCAGGCTGCCGGCGAGATTGCCCAGGGCAACGAGGAGCTTTCGGCACGCACCGAGCAGTCCGCCTCCAGCCTGCAGGAAACCTCGGCCTCGATGGAGGAAATCACCACCACCGTGCAGCACAGTGCCGATTCCGCCCAGCAGGCCAGTCAGCTGGTCAATTCGACCTCCGAGCAGGCGCGCCGCGGCAATGATGACATGCGCAAGGCGCAGGCGAGCATGGAAGACATCAACCGCTCTGCCGAGCGCATCAGCGAGATCATCAGCCTGATCGACGGCATCGCCTTCCAGACCAACATCCTGGCGCTGAATGCCTCGGTGGAAGCGGCGCGGGCCGGTGAGCATGGGCGTGGCTTTGCGGTGGTCGCGCAGGAAGTGCGCACCCTGGCGACGCGCTCGAGTGATGCATCCCGCGAGATTCGCGGCCTGATCGACGAGTCGATCTCGCACACGCAGCAGGGCGTGGCGCAGGTGAAGGACGCCAGTCAGGCGATGGCCGAGATTCTCTCCAGTGTCGAGCGCGTCAACGACATGATCGCCGAGATCAGTGCCGGGGCGCGTGAACAGAGTGCCGGCGTCGGCCAGGTGAATACGGCGGTGAGCGAGCTGGATGCGATGACGCAGCAGAACACCACCCTGGTCAATCAGGTCAGTGGCGCGGCGCGCAGCATGAGCGCCCAGGCTCAGGCACTGGAGCAGCTGATGGCAGGCTTCAAGGTGGCAGGCGCTCAAGACATGGCAACATCGTCAATGTCGCGCCAGTCCGTGTCGCATCAGTCCATGTCGCACATGAACACTCAGCCGATGGCGGATGGCGAGCAGTCTGCCTTTACGCCGCCGGCAAGCGCCGCGCGCGGATCCCGGCGTCGCGAAGAAGAGGAGTGGGAAGCCTTCTGAGCCGCGCTCTGCTCCAAGCTGACCCCTGAGCTCGATCCTGCGCCAAGAGCTTGATCGAGCGCCATTGAATGTACAGCTAGCCGTTGATGTTTCTGCCAAGCCCTTGCCGACTGCCGTCGGTGAGGGCTTTGTCCTTTCAGGCCGGGTGTCGGGACGCGAAGCGTGCCAGCTCCTGAGGCTCGCAGCGCTCGCCGACGAAGACCTCGACATACTCAGCGACGCGGCTGATGCGCTCGCTGACGCTTTCCTGAGTGCGCATCGACAGATAGCCGATCTGGGTCAGGTAGGTGGTGCGTGCCCGCACGTTGGCGAGTTGCTCGGGCTGGCCGTAGCACATCAGCATGCTGGTCAGCGCCTGAATGCGTGCCTGATCGGCGCGGGCGACGGCAGTGGCGACCTCCGCGTTCTGAGAGGCCCAGTTGCGGATCGCCAGCTCGAAGCGTGAATCGAACAGTGACGCATCCAGCCAGCAGTCGAAGACATTGAGCATGGCTTCCACCACCGTGGCGGCGTATTGCTCGCAACGACCGATCAGGCCGGCGGTATTGTGTGCATCCCAGCGCGCGAGCAGCGCGGTGAGCAGGGCGTCGCGGTCCTTGAAGCTCCAGTAGAAGCTGGTGCGTGAGAGGCCCAATGTCTTGGCCAATGTCAGGACGCGCACCGAATCCACGCCGCCCAGCAACAGCTGCTGATAGGCGGCTTCCAGCCAGTCCTCGGCCTTGCCGCGCCCGGCAGCCTGGGCGCTGTCACTTGCCGGGGGGACGCTTGGGGACTCTGGCATAGGCGGTCTCCTGAAAGGCGGGGGATGGTGGGGCTCATGTGAGGTAAATCGTGTGATGACGCCAAGAGCATGCTGTTTGCGACAGCGACGATTCTGGCTGCGTCAGGCGGGCGAGAACGGTGTCTCCCGCGACGCATGGCCTGAAGCCTAGGACTATAGTCAGCGTATGTACACAGGTGTACTCAATAAAGACACCCCTGTTCTCACTGTCTGCTCATCAGGAGGCCACATGGCTCAGGACCCGCTGCTCACGCCGTTCACGCTCAAGCATCTGACCTTCAAGAATCGCTTGATGATGACCTCCCACGAGCCTGCCTACCCGGAAGATGGCATGCCCAAGGCGCGCTACCGCGCCTATCACGAGGAGCGGGCGCGTGCCGGTATCGCGCTGACCATGACGGCGGGCTCTGCCTCGGTCGCCAAGGACAGCCCGCCGGTGTTCAACAACATCCTGGCGTATCGCGATGAGGTGGTGCCGTGGCTCAGCGAGCTGACGGATGCCTGTCACGAGCACGGCACCGCGGTGATGATCCAGCTCACTCACCTAGGACGCCGCACACGTTGGGACAAGGCCGACTGGCTGCCGGCGGTTTCGGCGTCCCATCGTCGTGAGGCGGCGCACCGCGCCTTTCCCAAGCGGCTCGAGGACTGGGATATCGCACGGCTGATCCAGGACTACGCCGACGCCGCCGAGCGCATGCAGGCAGCCGGCCTAGACGGTATCGAGTTGCAGGCCTATGGCCATCTGATGGACCAGTTCTGGTCGCCGCTCACCAATACCCTGGAGGGCCCCTACGGCGGCAGTCTCGAGAATCGACTGCGCTTCACCATGGAAGTGTTGAGCGCCATTCGCGCACGGGTGGGCAACGAGTTCATCGTCGGCGTCCGCTACACCGGAGATGAGTGTCTGAGTGGCGGGCTTGATGCCAGCGATGGCCTGGAAGTCTCGCGCCTGCTGCGCGATAGCGGTCAGGTCGATTTTCTCAATGTGGTGCGCGGCCATATCGATACCGATGCGGGCCTCACCGATGTCATCCCGATCCAGGGCATGGCCAGTGCGCCGCATCTCGACTTTGCCGGACAGATTCGCGAAGCAATGGATTTCCCGACCTTCCACGGCGCCAAGATTCAGGACATCGCCACCGCGCGCCACGCCATCGCCACTGGCAAGGTCGACATGGTCGGCATGACGCGCGCCCACATGGCGGACCCGCACATCGTGCGCAAGCTGATGGCCAAGCAGGAGGAGACCATCCGCCCCTGTGTCGGAGCCAACTATTGTCTCGATCGCATCTATCAGGGCGGCTCCGCCTACTGCATTCATAACGCTGCGACCGGGCGAGAGCTGGAGCAACCGCATGATATCGTGCCTGCCGAGGTCACCCGGAAGGTCGTGATCATCGGCGCGGGCCCGGCAGGGCTCGAGGCCGCACGCGTCGCCGGTGAGCGTGGGCATCAGGTGGTGGTGCTGGAAGCGGCCGACCAGCCGGGTGGCCAGATTCGCCTCACCGCTCAGAGCGAGCGGCGACGCGAGATGATCGGCATCATCGATTGGCGCATTAGTCGCTGTGAGGCGCTCGGCGTCGAGATGCGCTACAACGTCTTCGCCGAGGCCGAGGATGTGCTGGCGGAGCAACCCGATGTCGTCATCGTCGCCACCGGTGGCTATCCCGAGGAAGACATGCCGCAGGTCGGCAGCGAGCTGGTCGTCTCCAGTTGGGACATTCTCTCAGGCCATGTCACGCCTGGCCGCAACGTGCTGCTGTTCGATGATGCGGGAGACCACGCTGCGCTACAGGCCGCCGAGATGATCGCCAACTCCGGTGCCAGGCTCGAGATGATGACGCCAGATCGCACCTTCGCGCCGGAAATCATGGCCATGAACCTGGTGCCTTACATGCGCAGCCTGCAACGTCTCGCCGTCACCTTCACGCCGACCTATCGCCTCGGCAGTGTCACGCGTAGTGAAGATGGCCAGCTAATCGCCCATATCGGCAGTGATTATCTGGATGACGCCGTGGCGCAGGGCAAGGGCACCGGTGCCTACGCGGATCAGCGCCTTGTCGATCAGGTAGTGGTCAACTACGGCGCCCGCCCGATGGAAGATCTCTACTTCGAACTCAAGCCTCACTCACGCAATGGCGGGGCAGTGGACTACGACGCCCTGATCGCAGGCCTCGCCCAACCGGTGGAGGGCCCGAGCCCGGAACACACCGAGCGCGCAGCAGAGGGCAGCTTTCAGCTCTATCGCATAGGTGACGCTGTTGCGACCCGCAATACCCATGCGGCGATCTATGACGCGCTGAGGCTGATGAAGGTGGTGTGAGGGGGTGACAGAGAAGGGACACTACTGCAGAGACATGACACGGGCTGGGCAAGTCTCACAGGGTGGCGTGAAAAGTCTGGGTAAGCGGATTAAATGGTTGATCTTACCTTTGCATGAGAGTGAGACAGACCGGCATCTCATCGGATTATCTGGTTGATGCTTCACCTACTGCTGGTGCATGTTTCCTTCGCTAATTCCAGCAAGAACCCCACACGCCTCAACTTCCCGGTCATCGTTGCAACTCGCTCTCAGTGAAACGAGTTGTTTCTCAAGCGCTTGCAGAGCGGTTATCTGCGACCGCACATGAGAGATGTGATCATCGAGCAAGGTGTTGACGGCGGTACAAGGCTGATGAGGGTCGTCCTGATAGCTCTGTAGTTCGTGAATCTCAGCCAGTGACAGGCCCAGGATTCTGCAGCGACGGATGAAGGCCAGCCCCTCACCATGCTTCTCGGTATAGACACGGTAACCGTTGTCCTGCCGATCAGGCGGCGGCAACAAGCCCTGCTGTTCATAGAAGCGGATCGTCTGTGTTTCGACCCCTACCAACTGCGCCAACTGACCAATGCGCATCAGCCTCCTCCCCAACGGATTCTTTACTCTATTGACCTTATAGTAGCTTTATAGTTTTAAATGGTACCACAACATTGTTCAAGTGGAGTCGTATCATGAGCAAATCCTGTGGTGGCGCCTGTGGCGGTGATGCAACGTCCGCAGCGGATACCGATATACAGGCCTCCTCCGAGGCGCCAGGGAGATGGGTCAGTGTTTATGCCGTGCCGAAGATGGACTGTCCATCAGAAGAACGAATGATTCGCCTAGCCCTGAACGGCTTTGAGGAGATTCGGGCGCTGTCCTTCGACTTGTCGAACCGCCGGCTGAAGGTCGTGCATGACGGCGAGGTCGAGCCCGTCACCTCGAAACTGAAGACCTTGGGGCTAGGCGCCTCGCTTCAGGAAACCGTCGCTGCAAATCCGGAGACCATCAAGGCCGCCGAGTTTTCGGCAGCTTCTGCTAAGCAAGAATCCGGGACCCTGCGCTGGTTGCTCGGCATCAATGCACTTCTGTTCGTGGTGGAAATGACTGCCGGTCTGATCGCCCGGTCCACCGGCCTGATTGGAGAATCCCTGGACAATTTTGCCGATGCGGCGGTGTACGGGCTTGCCCTTTATGCGGTTGGACATAGCGTGAAAATGCAGGTACGTGCCGCGCATCTTGCTGGTGTACTGCAACTGATCTTGGCTGTGGGCGTGCTCGTAGAGGTGGTGAGACGCTTTGTATTCGGTAGTGAGCCTGAATCGCTGGTGATGATGGCTATCGCATTCGTCGCATTGATTGCCAATACCAGTTGTCTGCTGCTCATATCCAAACATCGGGAAGGCGGGGCGCACATGAAGGCAAGCTGGATATTCTCGGCCAACGACGTGGTGATCAACCTGGGGGTCATCACCGCCGGCGCCCTGGTCGCGTGGACCGGTTCCAATTATCCGGATCTGATTATCGGCACCATCGCGGGGGGCATTGTACTTAACGGTGCCAGACGCATTTTGGCGTTGAAGGGTTAAATAATGCTCATTATTGGCAAAAAGCTCTCGCCGTATGCCCTATTGTCCATATCGGGCCTGCTGGCAGCGTCTGATCAGGCTGTAAAGTGGCTGGTGCAGCAATCAATGGCCTATGGCGAGTATGTTTCGGTGACCCCGTTCTTTAACTGGGTGCACCTATGGAACACCGGTGCCGCATTCAGTCTTTTTGCGAATGGTGGAGGCTGGCAGCGCTACTTTTTTATCGGAATCGCGGTAGTGGTCTCGATTTTTCTGATCAAGCTGATCCTTGAAAATCGTCATAAAGGAGAAGCCATCGCTTACAGTCTTATCCTCGGTGGCGCCATGGGCAACCTGATTGACCGGGTCTTTCGCGGCTATGTTGTGGATTCCTTTGATTTCTATTGGCGAGACTGGCATTGGCCGGCCTTCAACCTGGCTGATATTGCAATTGTCCTCGGTGCCTTACTTTTCGTTTCCAGCAGCTTGTTGGGTAAAAAAGCAAACACCAATGCCGAGTCGGATGGATCTGACTGACACCTACGCCTATACAACACCATGACCGAACTTCCCGACAACATCCTTCACCTGCCGCAATACCAAGTACTGGGCTGCAAATCAACCGACGACGAAATGCACTTCCAGGTGGACGTGCCCGATCCCATCGCCTGCGAGGAATGCGGCGTGCAGGGTGAGTTCGTACGGTTCGGCAAGCGTGACGTTCCCTATCGTGATCTGCCCATCCACGGCAAGCGGGTCACTCTCTGGGTGGTCCGCCGCCGATACACCTGCCGGGCCTGCAAGACAACATTCAGGCCCCAGCTACCGGAGATGGTGGACGGATTCCGTATGACACTGCGGCTGCATGAGTACGTGGAGAAGGAATCCTTCAACCACCCCTACACCTTTGTGGCGGCACAGACCGGCCTGGACGAGAAGACGGTGCGCGACATCTTCAACGCCCGCGCCGAGTTCCTGGGGCACTGGCACCGCTTCGAGACGCCCCGCATCCTGGGCATTGACGAGCTATACCTGAACAAGCGCTACCGCTGCATTCTGACCAACATTGAGGAGCGAACCCTGCTCGACCTGCTGGCCACCCGCCGCCAGGACGTGGTGACCAACTACCTGATGAAGCTGAAAGACCGGCAGAAGGTCGAGATCGTCAGCATGGACATGTGGAACCCCTACCGGGCAGCGGTCAAGGCTGTGCTGCCCCAGGCCCGTATCGTGGTCGATAAGTTCCATGTGGTGCGCATGGCCAACGATGCCCTAGAGAGAGTGCGCAAGGGCCTCAGAAAGGAGCTGAAACCGTCCCAGAGCCGGACTCTCAAGGGAGACCGGAAAATCCTGCTGAAATGTAGTGGTCAAGTGTTTTTGGCCACCGAGCTTTGAGCATTCCAGTAGTTCTTTTCTGCCAAGTTCGGCGGTATCCCATCGTTATGCTTGTGCGGCCTGAGGCTGCTGTAGTAACCGATCATATAAT
>NZ_JADPPY010000040.1:0-24542 GCF_018340035.1 Cobetia sp. MC34 | reverse complement strand
AAACGGAATGGATACCAGAGATCGGCTATCCCGATGTCGCTGCGGCGAAGCGATCTGTCACTGATTATATGATCGGTTACTACAGCAGCCTCAGGCCGCACAAGCATAACGATGGGATACCGCCGAATTTGGCAGAAAAGAACTACTGGAATGCTCAAAGCTCGGTGGCCAAAAGCACTTGACCACTACAAGTCTGGCGGTGCTCAACCGCCAGCTGAGGCAACATATGGCAACGCACACAGGCACGACTCCCACGGCCCAGCGCGTGGCCAGAGCCGCACGGCTTCATCTTCTCGGCATGGCGAAGACCGATATCGAAGCGGAGTGGCTTCACGGGGAGCTCAGCCTGAAAACAGCAGCGCCTGCCGCTTACCGCAAGACGTCCCTACGTGAACTGCAGCGTCTCATGAACACGTCGCTGGGGTGGTGGGAGATCACGACACCGATTAACGCGACCCTGCCTCCCAGGAATGCACACGCCATCACGACCTTGGGCTCGAGCATGACACTTTCGCTCCACACTGCCAGGGTGGCACTGAAGGGCTTGCATGATCTGGCCCAAAAGGGTCTTTCCGACTTTCCCATTGCTGCCCGTGGCCGAACCCCTTCACCTGAGGACTGCTCGGCCTTGATCGAGCTCAACAGTGCGCTTTGCTGCTACGTACTCATGGGAGTCCAGCTGACGGTAGGACTTCGTCCACCAGGTGCCACTACGCAAATGTCTCGGCGTGGACGCCTGCTGTGGATCGCTGACAAGGATTCAGGCCTCTACAGAGAAAGCCGGGTCATCCCGTTGCCTCTCCCGGTTTGCCAGAATCTCGATACCCTGCAGGCATGGCAGGCCTCCTGGCGGCAGCACTGGCCACGAAATGGCGGGACCTGGCTGTCATGGCCTGAAGACGAGCAGGCACTGGCCATATGGTGGTCAAGACGCCAAGCCAGCCTCAATCTGACCGCAAAGCCTTGCCAGCAGACCCACATCCGAGGCTGGATCAGCACACATCATCAAGCGCCATCACTGACAGCCGCGTCACGCAGTGCACTCGCTACCCTGCTGGCACTTCCCGATAACGCGCCACGTCATTTCGTCGCCCAGATACTCGATGGGCGAATGCAAGCGAACACGCTGGATATGCTGCTGGGCCATGTCAAACGCGGCCAGCAGCGCCATGCCCCCTATGCCAGCAACATCTGCCTACCGCCGGAGATGCAACGCCTCTTGGGGGAGTTGTCCGATGAGTTGCGAATCAAGGTGATACCTCTCAAGGATTTGCCATGAGTAGAGATGGGAAGTTTTACCTTGCACCTGCAAGGGAGACGTCAGGAATCCGATCACTGGCCAAGCTCGACCCTGACTTGCACCTAAAGCTCATGAGCACCCACCACATGCAAGAGCTATGGTCGCGCTGGGAGGAACGCCGACTTGATCGAGTCAAAGGCACGCAACGCCAGCAAAGCCTGCACCTGCTGTACTGGATCGAGCGTCACGCCAAGCGCCAACCGGCCAACGATATGCCGGCAGAGGCCGGAAGCATGATGCTGTACCTCAACCATACGCAAGCCAAGGCAATGGTCACGGAACTGATTCGATGGAGAAAGGTGCATCATCGCCGGCCGATAAGGCCCCGTGAAGCTTACCGCGTCATCGGCCGCTTTCTGGAGGAAGTCAACCAAAGCCCGGGAGTCGTGGCGATGCTGCCACAGTGGCCCACACAGGCCCGGCGCAAAAGCGTGCTACCAATGGAGGCCAAAGCTCTGGACCGCGCGACCAGGGTCTTGCCGATCATCCGCGCGCTACGTCAACCCGGGACTGGCTTTCCGCTGTTGCGCGCTGCCGTAGAGCTCGGTGTGCGTGCAGGGTTAGGCCAACAGGTGATTCTGGTCACATTGGCCTGCCTGACGCGTCGTCACTTCGAGAGCGATCGCAACGCCCCCAATGAGTGGGTCTGGATCCCCGCTCACGCGGCACCGTCGACGGTCATGTCGCCTCACATGACGGCCTACCGTCTGCCATTGGAGTCGACACTGACGACTGCGCTCAAGACATTGAGAGCCAGAAAACCCACCACAGCCAAGGACGAGTGGTTATTGGCCGAGAGGCCAGAAGACCAGTCCCTCTCGATTCCCGAACGGATTCGCATCGTCAAGGGTCGCATGAGACAGGAGCTGGCCTCCCTGATCACCACACTGCCCATGACAACCGAGGAACGCCGAAGGCTTAAGCTGACCACCTTGCTGAGCGCATTGCCTCATGCGGCAGTCCTGGGGGGATTGCCCGGCTACTGGGTCAGCCAGTTCAGTCGCTATCCGATTCCCTACAGCAGCGCGCATGGGCTTTATGAGCCCCACTCCTACTTCGCTCGGCTCGAGGCTCCACCGGTCAGCACGGTCATGGCTATTGATTCCGGCTACCATCAGCAGGAACCCATGGCGGATGACGACTCGGTGAGCGCCATGGATCTTTTCGCGACCAAGGCATCAGAAACGAACGCTACCCCCCACTCAACCGTATTGACACAACCTCCGGGGCAGCGCTTGATGACCCAGGATTCCTGGCAGATAGACTGGCTTCCGTCGGCGAGACGCATCCTCAAGCAATGGATCGGGGTCATTTCCTCTGATCATCTTCGCAAGACAAGTGACGAAAGGGTCAAGAAGCGTCTGGAGGCGCTGCTGCTCGAGACAAGCAGACGCCTCACAAGACTCATGGGCATCCGCCATAGCTACCCGGTCATGGTGCTCTATTGGCTGCATGATCTGCGCGTGACTCGCATGCTGCGCGTCAGTTCGCTGCACACCTATCTTTCTCGCAGCTTGCCGATGGCGATGGCGGACTACACCTTGTCGATCGACATTCAGGAGTGGGACAACGACAGTGCCCAGGAAATGTGCTGGTGCGTGCCACGCGATATGGGGTGGTCAGCCAGCACGACACACAGCTTTCTTGGCAATATGGGGCAGCTCATCCGCTTCATGCACAGCATGGGAGTATTGCTGGACGTGGAGCCGCCGATATCAGGCAATCACAAGACCCCCAGCGCCAAACGAATTCATTTCGCCACCCTGAGACAGATGGAAAAGGTACGTACTCATCTTCTCGCAGTACCCGATGCAACACCTGATGCCACCATGCAGTGGCTCAGCATCGCGCTGGGCTTCCACGGGGGGATGCGCGCCAGCGAGGTCTGCGCCCTGACGCTACGGGACATTCGCATCGAATGTCCTCAGGGCACCTTTTCGCTCGAGCAGTGGTTGGAGGACCACTGCCCGGCCGAGCCCACAAAGGCGCTACCTGATACGGGATTCTCACCTCCCTCACCACATGAGAGAGATACCCTGCACGTGAAGTTGCGTGAACTTCTGAAGTCATTGCCGGAGATTGAGTGTCGCGTTTATATTCACGCCGGAAAGACGCCTTCAGCGCGGCGCGTACTTCCCCTGCACCTTCTGACATTCTTCGGCGATATTGAAATGTTGGCAGCATGGTGGGTATATCGACGGCGATGCTTCCCCTCGACAGCCCTCTCTGATATCGCGCTGTTCGGCCCGAGCGAGAGTTGTCAGGCATTCAATCATGCCGGCCTGATCGCTCCGGCAATCGACACTATGCGAAGTGTGCTGGGGAGTGCCATCGATTTTCACTCGTTGCGCCATGCAGCGGTCAGTTGGTGGCTGATTCGTCTTGAGGCGGCGCAGAACCGTGACATACTCGACGACTTGCAGGAGCACGGCTCCTGGGGACTGCAAAAAGCGCCCCTGAAACGCTTTCTGAAGGGGGTTCGAGGCTATGCCGGACAGGACAGTCAGGATCGCGGCATGTTGTTGTATCAACTTGCCGTCTGGATCGGCCACCGCACCCCGGAACAGACATTGACGCACTATGCCCATAGTCTGGAATACCTGCACCGGCAGGCCATGCGGCGCGCCAGTGAGTACACCCGGGCGATCACACCCTGGGTAGCCCCAGTAACATGAGGTGCCATGGCCTGACTCAACGCCTCTCCCCCCAATAGGCAACCGCCTTGCCATGCCCCAACGGGGGGGGGGGCCATATCGGGATCACACCGGAGCAAACAACAAGGCCAGATCCTCCTCATCAAACAGGGGCCCCTCCTCCTGACGCCCGCTTCCCCCTTCCAGTACTGATGCGGCAAGATCCGCCTTGCGAGACTGCAGCTCCAGGATGCGTTCCTCAACAGTTCCTGCACAAACCAGCTTGTAGACAAACACCGGATTCGTCTGGCCCATTCGATGAGCACGCCCGGTGGCTTGGGCCTCTACGGCAGGATTCCACCAGGGGTCGTAGTGGATGACCGTATCTGCCGTCGTGAGATTGAGCCCAGTCCCCCCTGCCTTGAGGCTGATCAGGAATACGGGTACCTCGCCACGCTGAAATTGCGCCACACGCTCGGTTCGCACTGCCCCGGGCGTCTGCCCTGTGAGAGTCAAGTGAGAAATCCCCTCCCGCTCCAGTGCTCCCCCGATCAATTCAAGCATTTCCGTAAATTGCGAGAAGATGAGGATACGCCGACCGTCCTCGACCAACGATGGCAACAGTTCACGTAGCGCCTCCAGTTTGGCTGAGCGCTGAACCGTCGCCGCACTTTGATGTTTGACAAGCCGTGGGTCACAGCACACCTGGCGTAATTTCAACAGCGCATCTAGCATCACGATGCCGGAGGCTGCCAGCCCGCGTGTCTCGATCGCCTCCTTGACCCGTTGATGCTGTGTCAGTCGAAGACTCTCATAAAGCTCTCGCTGTGCACCGGTCAGCGTGACGTCTCGCTGAGTCTCCGTCTTGTCCGGCAATTCATTGAGGACTTGCTGTTTGGTACGCCGGAGGATGAGTGGCGAGATACGACGAGAAAGTCGCTGACTCACAGCGTCGTCAGCATGTTTCTCGATAGGGGTACGAAAATGCCGACCAAACCACTGCTGGCTTCCCAAGGCGCCTGGTGCAGCAACATCCAATTGCGCCCATAACTCACCCAGGTGGTTTTCCAATGGCGTTCCGGTCATCGCGATCATGCGATCTGCATTGAGCCTGCGTACGGTACGCGCGGTCTGACTGGCAGCATTCTTGATGGCTTGGGCCTCATCCAGTACCACGATACCGAAGTGCTGCTCGCACAGATGCTCAATATCTCGCACCAGGAGGGGGTATGTCGTGATGACGAGATCCACATTGGCGACAACAGTATCGATCTGCTCACGACGGCTGGCCTTGGCTCCCTGAAGCGCCAGCACGCTCAGTGTCGGCGCAAATCGAGCCGCTTCGGCGCACCAGTTACCGACGAGACTTGTCGGGGCCACCACCATGACAGGCCCGCGCAGCTCCCCTCGCGAACGCTCATCGAGCACGTGTGCAAGGATCTGGATGGTTTTTCCAAGCCCCATGTCATCGGCCAGAATACCGCCAGTACTCAACTCCGAGAGGAATCGCAACCAGGCTAGTCCTCGCGCCTGATAATCGCGCAATTCACCCTGGAAACCGTCAGGGGCTGGCAATTTATCAGGAAGCTCACGCAATCGTTGGGCAAGGGCCACGGCATCCTCTCGCCCCACCCAGCGCTCATGATCTGCCAAGGGGGCCAGCTGATCGATGGAGGTCAATGGCACACGAAGTGCGCTTGTGGGTGCCTCGCTATCGTGAAGCCAGTCCATCAAGGGAGCCAACCAGGCACGTAGCTTGGCAAGTGGAAGCACCAGCCGACGGTTATCCGGCAGGTGTACTACCCAGCTTGCCCCCGCTTCCTCATCCTCCTCCGGCGTCAACGGAAAGTCTTCGCGCTGAATGAGTTGACGCAGAATGGGGAGCAGATTGAAGGATTCATTCTCCACCTCAACGCCCAACGCAAGATCGAACCAGCCGTTCTCGGCGGACTCGAGCGCTCCATACCAGTTGTCTGGCGATAGATATTCGGGCTCTTGCGGGAAGTCGTCACTGAACTCGACCACACATCCCGCCTGACGTAATTGCAGGATCATGTCCCACCATTCCTCAGGAGCAGAAAGACAGGTCCTCCATTCCGCCGCATTTTCTGGCACCTGCCTATCTATCGGCAGCAGCAAGCTCCACGAGGGCAACTCCAACCCATCCGGTACATCGTGGTGCGCGGCGAGTTCTTCCAACGTGACCATGCCTGGCGGAATGGCGCGAATCAGCGCGATTTCCGCCTGTTGATCACGTGGTATCGTCAAACGCTGCCCATCGCGCAGCCCCTGGGCCACCTCTCCCTCCTCTGGGGGTATCTCGATACCGGCATAGCTCAGGCTCACGACACCAGCGCCCAACCGAATAGGAGTTTCGTTCCAGACATGGCGGCGCGTTGGCAGACGTGCCTGTGCGACACACATGGTGATCTTCAGCTTGGGTTTCACATCCTCGAGCGTTGTTTCCACGAGGGTTCTCGGAGAGGGGACTTGGGCTGCCAGCCCCGAGACATTCTGGAGGCGAGAGGTCAACCACTCGCTCATTTCCGGCGGTAACGCGGGAACGTGCTGGAGTTGGCGCCAAAGCTCAACATCCCCCTCCAGAGGGCCAAACTGCTTATTCTGAGGGTCAAGATAACAAAGCGACTTGCCGACACTGGCTACGATAGCCGCGGGAGACAAGATATCTTCAGGTATCGTGGACATCTGCAGCCGCTGCACACCCTGCTCATCCATCTGCCAGGTCGGGGCGATACGGCAGGTCGGCCCAATACCAAGCTGTGGGCCCGTCTGCTTCTGATGGAAAAGCAAGGGGGAGGCATCGCTTGCCAGCAGGGACCAGAGCGCTTTCGCCTGGAATGCCTTGTTCAACGTCAAACCTTTGGATTGCCCAGGAAAGTACCATTGCGAATCTTTGCTGCCATGCAATAACTGCTCGATGGCCTCCTCCTGCGCCGGCTGCCATCCCATTGCAGGAACAGGTGACAACTCCCCCACGTGAGAGACTTCAACTTTCACTGGCGAGACCCATCGATCAAGCTGCGTCTTGCTCTTGGAGGGCCTCAACCACACCGGCTGCACCGTCAGCGCGGGAAGCCCCCTGTGGCCGGACTGCACATCAAGGAACAACCCGAGACGGTGGTTGGCACCTACTTGGACGGCTGACGGCACCGCCGGGGCTTGACTGTGATGTTGCAGCCAGATTGTCCACTCACGTTTCGCCGCCTGAAGTGACGGCGCTTGCTCCACTTCGTCGGGCTCAAGCGTGTCAGGAACCTCCAGGGCTTTCCCCAAAGGGCCGCTACTCAGGAAGGTATCGATCAATGCGACTGCGTGCTTGCAGGTACTGCCCACCGGACAACTACAAGCTGTTCGCATCTGGTGCCGAGTACCCACAGGAGCCAACATGATCATCGTGCGATAAGGGGTGCCCAGACTGCCCGCGACATCGCCAGAAAGCGTCAAACCACCCTTCTCATCCAACTCTACCTGCCACTGCTCATCCACTCGCTGCTGGCGCGCGTAACGCAGACCACGCTCCAAGGTGCCTGCATCAAACTCATCACGCCATCCATGCTGAAGGAGTGCGATATTCAAGGCGAACGATGCATTACTCAAACCAGTGGCTGCCACAGCGGCACTCTCCATAGAAATATGACGATATTGGAGCAAATTACGGGACTGCTAGTAAACCAGACGGATTCGCCGCCATAGGGCAGGCCTAACAAGCCTCATGGACCGAAGCAAACCTCTATGCAAAGGGGCTTGCTCCGATAGCCAGAGAAGTGAGCGAACACCATGAGAATTAAGGTATCAGTCGCGATGCCACCTGAGACTCTCTGGTATAGCGCCGTCCCCCACTTCGGTATCCTTGCCCTTCCACAGCCCACCAGGATAGCTCCCATGAAGCGTTATGAACGCTTTGCTGCCGAGATCTCAAACCTGATTCGTACCGGCATTCTCGCCCCAGGTGAGCGCGTGCCGTCAGTGCGTCAGGCCAGCAAGGCGCATGGCATCAGTCCCTCTACCGTCTTCCAAGCGTATTACCTGCTGGAGAATCAGGGATTGATCAGTGCGCGGCCGCGCTCGGGATATTTCGTGCGTGACAATGCCTCGCGGATACTCGATGAGCCGCATGTCGCCCTGCAGCAGCAAGCTCCTTCCGATGTCGCCGTCAGTGAACTGGTGTTCTCGGTGCTGGGCTCACTGCGCGACAACGATACCGTCCCCTTCGGCTCTGCCTTCCCGAGCCCGGAGCTCTTTCCCCTCGCGCGGCTTGCGACCAGCATGACGCGCGGGCTGCGCCAGCTGTCATCGCATGCCGTGATCTCCGACATGACCACAGGCCATCCTGACCTGTGCCGACAGATCGCTCAGCGCTACATGGTCAATGGCATGCAGCTGCCGACAGAGGAGTTGGTGATCACCAATGGTGCCATGGAGGCGCTCAATCTTGGTCTGCAATGTGTCACCCAGCCCGGGGACCTTGTCGCCATCGAGGCGCCGGCCTTCTATGCCACGCTTCAGGTGCTTGAGCGGCTCAAGCTGCGCGCGGTGGAAATTCCGGTACACCCGCGCGAAGGGATTGATCTCGAGGTACTCGAGAATCGTCTGGAGACGCTGCCCATCAAGGCCTGCTGGTTCATGAGTCATCTGCAGAATCCGCTGGGGGCCAGCCTGAGCGATGCACGCAAGGCCGAACTGTATGCGCTGCTCTGCCGTCATCAGCTACCGATGCTGGAGGATGATGTCTACGCGGAACTGTATTTCGATCAACGTGCCGAGGTGTCGCCCCCGCAACCCGTCAAGGCGCTGGATGTCGAAGGTCTGGTGATGCATTGCGGGTCGTTCTCCAAGTGCCTGGCACCGGGCTATCGGGTGGGCTGGATATCCGCGGGGCGGCATACCCGGGAGATTTCGCGCCTCAAGCTGATGACGACCATCTCGCCATCGCTGCCCGCCCAAGTGGCCCTGGCCGACTACCTTCAGCATGGCGGCTACGACCGCCACCTGCGCAAGCTACGTCTGGCGCTCGAGACCCAGCAGACAGCCATGCTGGCAGCCATTGATCGCTACTTCCCCGAAGACACTCGCGTGACCCACCCCCACGGGGGTTATTTCCTGTGGTGCGAGCTTCCCGAGCACATCGACTCGCTGGCCCTGTTCCAGCAGGCGTTGGCCCACGGCATCAGCCTAGCGCCGGGGCCTATCTTCTCGGCCACCCAGGGCTTCAAGCATTGCATTCGCTTGAGCTACGGCCACCCATGGGATGCGGCGTCAGAGCGCGCCATGCAGACATTGGGTGAATTGCTCAAGGCAGCCTGAAACGCGGACCGCTCAGGCTGCATGCGAGGTGCGAGGAGTGCCTCGAGTATATGCGCGCATGAGTGCGCGCAAATGCCGCAGCCCTTGTGGCCGCCTTGCCACACAGTCTTCACTCGTCATCCGCGGGGGCGAAAACAGCCTTTTGCGGCACATGTCACTCGCGCGCCAGCCGCTTGCCACACCTGGATGTCGCACCTTGTTGCGCACCCTGGCTGCATGCCTTGATGCCGCACGCGTGCCCTAGCAGGGTGCGCAAGAGCCCGCCATGGCGGGGCCTGCCGCCAAGGGCGATGTGGCACGCGCCTGACCCCGTCATAGTGCTGACGTGAATCAGAGTGCGCCCTCCTGCCCGACTCGCCTTGCTGGATTCTCGCCAGACCACCTGGCTGGCTCACGGGCATTTAACGACTGACCAAGATTCAGCTCGCAACTGATATGGTTTTTTCTCGCACAACTGAGCCTGTTATGGCTTCCGGTGGCTCCCTAGAGTAGCGGCGAAGATTCAGGCAGGGCCGTCCCCCTTGCCGCCTACTCAGGAGACATTGCCATGTTCGGCACCGAGGCCATCGACCTGGCCAGGATACAGTTCGCCTTCACCATCTCGTTTCACATCATCTTCCCGGCCATCACCATTGGCCTCGCCAGCTATCTGGCGGTGCTGGAAGGCATGTGGTTGAAGACGGGCACACAGGTCTACCGCAACCTCTATCATTTCTGGTCGAAGATTTTCGCGGTCAACTTCGCGATGGGCGTGGTGTCAGGGCTGGTCATGGCCTACCAGTTCGGCACGCATTGGAGCGGTTTCTCGGCCTTTGCCGGCAGCGTGACCGGGCCACTGCTGACCTATGAAGTGCTGACCGCCTTCTTCCTCGAAGCCGGCTTCCTCGGCGTGATGCTATTTGGCTGGAATCGCGTCGGCCGCGGCCTGCACTTCTTCTCGACCTGCATGGTGGCGCTCGGCACCCTGGTCTCGATGTTCTGGATCCTGTCGTCCAACAGCTGGATGCAGACCCCTCAGGGGCATGAGGTCATCGATGGCATCGTCGTGCCGGTCGACTGGCTCGCGATCGTCTTCAATCCCTCCTTCCCCTATCGCCTGGCCCACATGGCACTGGCCTCCTTCCTGAGCACCTCGCTGTTCGTCGCTGCCTCCGCCGCCTGGTTGCTGCTCAAGAAACGCGACACCCCGGAAGTGCGCAAGATGCTCGTCATGGCGGTGCTGATGTTGATGGTGACCGCCCCGCTGCAGGCCTTCGTCGGCGACATGCATGGCCTTAATACGCTCAAGCACCAACCGGCCAAGATCGCGGCCATCGAAGGCCATTGGGACAACAGCCATGGGGAACCGACACCGTTGATCCTTTTCGGTGTGCCCGACATGCAGCGCGAAGAGACGCGATTTGCGCTCGAGATTCCGGCCCTCGGCAGCCTGCTGTTGATGCATGACATCGACAAGCAGGTGCCGGCGCTCAAGGACTTCCCCGCCGCCGACCGCCCCAATTCGACCGTCGTGTTCTGGAGCTTCCGCCTGATGGTCGGCCTGGGCCTTGCGATGATTCTGCTCGGCCTCTCGGGTGTCTATCTGGCCCGCAAGGGCAGGCTCTTCACCTCGCGGCGCTGGCTGAGACTGGCCGTCGCCATGGGGCCGGCCGGTCTGATCGCGATACTCGCGGGCTGGTTCACCACCGAGGTCGGCCGCCAGCCGTGGGTGATCTACGGCTTGATGAGAACGGAAGATGCCGTCTCTGCCCACAGTGCCGTTCACCTCAGCATCAGCCTGACAGCCTTTGTCACGGTCTACTTCATCGTCTTCGGCACGGGGATCAACTACATCTTCAAGCTGATCAAGAAAGGGCCTGAGGGTGATGACAGTCACGCCCCCAGCGGCGGCCCCGGCAAGCCACGCACGCCATCCCGTCCACTGTCGGCCATCGAGGAATCTCTCGACGGCACCACTCACTGACCGGAGCGATGAACGCTATGGGTATCGACCTTTCTGTCATCTGGGCGGGCATCATCCTGTTCGGCCTGATGATGTACGTGATCATGGACGGCTTTGATCTGGGCATCGGCATTCTCTTCCCGTGGGTGGAGGAAAAGGTGGACCGCGATGTGATGATGAATACCGTGGCGCCCGTGTGGGATGGCAACGAGACATGGCTGGTGCTGGGCGGCGCGGGGCTGTTCGCGGCCTTCCCGCTGGCCTACGCCGTCTTGCTGGAAGCCCTGAGCATTCCTCTTGTCGCCATGTTGATCGGCCTCATCTTCCGCGGTGTCGCCTTCGAATTTCGCTTCAAGGCCTCGGACGCGAGTCGCCACTGGTGGGACAAGGCCTTCGTGGGCGGCTCGGTGCTGGCTACCTTCAGTCAAGGCGTCGCACTGGGAGGCTACATCCAGGGCATCGCCTTCGATGGGGTTCACTTCAGCGGCGGTTCGCTGGACTGGCTGTCACCCTTCCCGCTGTTCTGCGGTGTGGCGCTGCTGTTCACCTATGCGCTTCTCGGCAGCACCTGGTTGATCATGAAGACCGAAGGCATTCTCCAGGCGCGCATGTTTGCCCTGACGCGCCCGCTGACGCTGTGGGTATTGATCATGATCGCGGCCGTCAGTCTGTGGACTCCGCTGGCGCACCCCGCCATCGCCGAACGCTGGTTCACGCTGCCGCAGCTGTTCTGGTTCCTGCCGGTGCCAGTGCTGGTAGTGCTGGCCGGTTATGCGCTGATCCGCGCCGTCGCCTTTGAATATCATGCCCAGCCTTTCCTGCTGGTGCTGGCCTTGATCTTCCTGGGCTACAGCGGTTTCGGCATCAGCATGTGGCCTGACATCATTCCCGGCCATGTGACGATCTGGGAAGCGGCCTCTCCGCCACAAAGTCAGGGCTTTGCCCTCGTCGGCACGCTCTTCATCCTGCCGATCATCCTGGTGTATACGGCGTGGAGCTACTTCGTGTTCAAGGGCAAGGTCCGTCATACCGATGGCTACCATTGAGAGGTGCTGACATGACATCCCCGACACACGAGTCACCCTCAGCACCACTGCATACCCCCACAGCCAGACCCGGCGGTGAGCCATCCGGGACGCCCGCGCCCCCGGCCAGCTGGCTCAGTAAGATCGGCTGGCTAGTGCTGATCTGGGGAGGCAGCGTAAGCGCGCTGGGCCTCGTCTCTCTGGCACTGCGTCGCTTCATGCAGGCCGCGGGCCTTACGCCCTGAAAGCAGCGAAAGAAGACATCAAGTAGACACAAAAAGACGCCGGAGCAGCGAATGCTCCGGCGTCTTTCTTGTTGGTCTGGGGGCTTGGTGAACCGATTGGCCTGAATGACGAGTCAATGCAGGGCGCAAACGTGACGGGTCACTCCCTCCCCCCATCACGGCGACTTTAGACATCAGCCTCCAATGCGGCATAGGCGACCATCTCGACCAGCATCTCTTCGCGTGCAAACCCAGAGACGATGATGGCAGCCCGGTTGGGATAGGGCTCACGCACATAATCTGCATAGAGGCTATTCACTGTCGCCAGGTGCTCGCGATCAGTCACATAGATCAGCACCTGAGTCAGCGAGGAGGCGTCACCACCGGCGCATTCCAGGGTATGAATCAGATTATCCAGCGTCTGGCGGGTCTGGGCAGCAATCCCGCCCTCCACGACATTGCCGGCGGCATCGATCGGAATCTGGGCAGTGAACAGAATGCCATTGCCGACACTCGCCCATGACAGGGGTGCACGAGAAGCAAACAGATCGGTCTTGACGGGATGAACCATGGGTATTCCTCGAGAATCTTTCGATGGCGCACTCCATGACCCGCCGGCGCAAGAGCGGCGGATCATGGAATGATGGGACGTATTGAGAGGCGAGAGGTCAGTCGTTGTCGGTGGAACCGGCGCCGGCACCACTGCGAGAATCTTCCGTTGCCTCGACCAGCAGGCGTGTCGAGAGTGCTTTCAGGCGTGACCAGAGTTCGTCATCCACCTCGATGCCTTCCTGCATGGCTCGTTGGCGACAGGCGAGCAGCTTTGACTCTTCATGACAGGCCAGCAGGTCGACGTCATAGTCGGAGCGAAGGGATGGCAGCAGGTCGACATGGTTGGCCATCACCAGCGTGATGCCATCATTGGGCTCATTTTCTTCTGGCACTTCACGCACGGCATAGACCCGTATCTCGGGGACCGAGCTGTTGGCTCTGAAGCCCACGACCTGCTCGATCATGGGGCAGCCGACCGCCTCGTCCACGTCCTGGGCGTTGCGCCAGAAGGCGGTGACATTCATGCCGCGCCCCGCAAGGCGCGCCAGATAACCCATGATCAGCTGCCGATTGTGGCAATGCTGGATCTTGATGACGGCGAGGCCACGCGCACGTGCCTTGGCGAAGCCGAGTTCCAGCGCCAGCGATGAGCTCTTCAATACGCTGTGGCCGTGGCTGTCGAGTACCGCAAGGTCGCCATCGGCATAGACGATCTCCGGCGGACGCTCATCGGTATCCTCCAGCAAGAAACGCAGTCCGCGATTGAGCGCCGCCAGCCCTTCCAGCTCATAGCTGCATCCAGGCCACCATGTCGGCGGCGTCACCGGCGTCACCGTCTTCAAAGCCCATCGCCTGAAAGGCCTTGCGACACAGTCCGTGAAGCTCGTTGTAGGAGACCTTCATGACATTCCTCCCACTATTGTGGTCTTACCCTGCCGAGAGTCGGCGGTCATCTGTGGTCGCGCCGTGCGCGCAATCTGCGGTGCCAGCGGGAAGCTCCAATCATCAAACGCGACAGGATCCTGCGGCTCGGCGTTGAGTTCCTCCACCAGCGGAGCCCCCTGGAAGAGCGTGATACGCACCCAACGATCAGACTTGGGATCGAAACGACTGGCACCGAAGAACGACAGCTTGGTCCGCAACAGGTGCATGGGCTTCATGTCGCGCGCCCACAGATTGGCGCGTATCTCGCCGAAACTCGTGCTGGCCATGCTCTGAATGCGGCGAACGATATCCTTGTGACGCGGGCACTGGATGAGGAATTCCACCACCAAGGCACGAGGGTGATCTTCCAGGTACTGACTGATCGCCGCATGGGGATCGGCGACACGCGGGGCAATCGCCAGCTTCATTTCCTTGTCGGCACCTGCCTCCGTGTCGCGGACTCCCAGACGGGGCTCCTCCTTCTCGACCGAGCGATACCAGAACCAGTGGCGATTCTCGGCGAGTGAAAAATCGATGCGCAACGCCCAGTCGTAGTGCGTTTCGATCACCTGCTTGAGGTGAACCAGCGGCATGTCAGGGGTCAGTTCCAGGCTTTCCTCCACCGCCATCAGGTCCTCATAGCGGTCGACGATGCTCGGATACAGCTCCAGCAGCAGAGTGTTCACCAGCTCCTGAGCCTCGAGCCCATGCTGCTGGTGACTCCAGTCGATCAGCTCCTGCCAGAGCTCCGGCGACAGCGGCACGAGTTCGAGCCATGTCATCAGCTCAGGCAAGGACGCCACCGTGGCCTGGTTGCGCAGGGTCTGCTCGTGATCGTCCGTGACCGTCTGGCGCAGATGAGTCTCGGCGCGCTTGAGGAGTGCCAGCAGACGTGAACGCTCCTGCTCTCCCGGTACCTGTGCCGTCACCTCGGCAAGCGCCAGTTCTCGGCTTTCCACCCAGCGCTGTACCAACTGCGGATGATTGATCAGGAACGGTGCCATCCCGAGGCCGGTGGAGTTGCCTATGCCCAGATAGCGCTTCAATGAGGTTGCCAGAGGTGCGGCGGTCTCGGGAGCCCGGGCACGGGCCATGCGCTCTATCTGCTGGATCGAGAAGTGACGCAGCAGATAGACGCCCAGCATCTGGGCAGAAAATGGCCGGTGGAAATCCGCGTTGCCCTTGAGACGGTCATAATCCGCGATACCGAACTTGCCATTGCCATAGACGGCTGTGGTTCGATACAGATAGCCGACCCGGGTCAGCCACTCAGGATCAGGTTGCTGGCCTGTACTCAGCGCCTCCAGGAAGCTTGCGAAGTTACGCAAGCTGCGATTGGCACGCGAAAGGACCAGCAATCTGGGATGCTGGCGCCCGGCTTCCTGCAACGGCACATTGGCCGCCATCTGCTCGAGAAGCGCATCATCCACATCCCCCTCCACTACGCCGAAGGTGACATCCCAGGCTTCGGCGATGACGCGGTCAGAGCATGCGGAATCCTCAAGCGCCTGAGAAAATATGACGCCGTGATAGCGCTTGCTGGGCGTCTGCAGGCAGTAGATCGCCACACCGTGACCGAGGGCATCCAGTTCGAAGCGGGTCGTGGTGATATTCCATTTTTCATGTGCCATCTGGCGCACCAGACTTCTCACGAAACTCAGGCGGCTGGCATGCAGACTGCCGAGGCGCTCCAGCTGCATCACATCGTCCGGTGCCCGCAGCCGCTGCTCGGTGGATGAGAGGCGTGCACCCTGGTGATTGCGCGACATATCAACGCTCTCCTTCGTGTTCCGGGGCCGGCATGGTGGGCCGCTGGCTGGTGATTCCCTGCGCACGTGCCATCGCGAAGGCTGATTGAGGTCCTGTCCACAATGAGGGCAGCAGCACCAACGAGACAGGGATGGCCGTGATGACGATGAACTGCTGAAGCGCACTGATCTGGCCGGCTCCCATATAGAGGAGTATCGCAGCCATCAACGCCATGCTGATGCCCCAGAAGGCACGTACCAGCGGGCTGGGATCATCGTGTCCGGCACTGACGACGGCGATCGCGTAGCTCATCGAGTCACCGGTGGTGGCAACGAAGATGGTGGTCAGCGTCAGGATGGCAGCTGCCATTGCGGTCCCGCCGGGCAATGCCTGCGCCACGGTGAGGGTCGCGACATCGAACTGGAAGTTGTTGAGCGCTTCGGTGAGGTCGATCACGCCGGTAAACTGATAGAAGATGCCCGCCCCGCCCAGCAGGGTGAACCAGACGGCGGTGGCCAGTGGCGCCAGTACGGCAACGGTCAGGATCATCTGACGGATGGTTCTGCCCTTGGAGATGCGCGCCACGAAGATCGCCATCAGCGGGCCATAGCCGAGGAACCAGGCAAAGAAGAATACGGTCCACCACTGCATCCACCAGTCAGGAGCGCTCTGTGCCGTCATGGTCGACATGGTGAAGAACGAGCTCAGGTACTCGCCAAAGCCCTGGGTGAAGGCATTGACCATGAACAGGGTCGGCCCGAAGACGAAGATTACCGCCGCCACACCCAGCGCCAGGAAGACGTTGAAGCGCGACATGATCTGGATGCCCTTGTCGATGCCGGTCACGGCCGAGGTTACATAGATCACCCCGAGCACTACCAGCACGCTCAGCTGCGTCGAATAGTCATTGGTCACGCCAAAGAGTTCATGCAGGCCGAAGCTGACCTGGGTGGCCAGAAAACCGATGGGGCCTACCGTTCCTGCCACCACGGCGATGACGCACATGGCATCCACCACGCCGCCCAGCTTGCCCTTCATCATCTTCTCGCCGAACACGGGATACAGCAGCGTTCTCGGCTGCAGGGGCTGGCCCTTGTCGTAATGGGCATGCGCCAGCACGATGGCGGTCAGGCTGCCCAGAATGGCCCAGGCAAGAAAGCCCCAGTGCATGAAGGATTGCGCCAGTGCAGGCGCGATGGCGTTCGCAGTGCCCGGTTCGGTATCAAAGGCAGGCGGCGTCACCAGGAAGTGGTACACCGGTTCGCCGGCAGCGAAGAAGACCCCGCCTCCCGCCAGCAAGGTGCACATGATGATCGACACCCACTTGAAGGTGGATAGCTCAGGCGTGCGCGTGCCACCGATACGGGCACTGGCCGCAGTCGTTGCGGTCAGCCCCAGGGCAATGAAGAAGGTGAGCAGCAACAGAATCTGGAAGTAGCTGCCCAGTGTTCTGGCGGTCCAGGCAAAGCCGGCACTGATGGCTTGCGCGACCCCTTCAAGATCAAACAGGGACAGGCCGACGAACAGCAGTATGAAGCCGATGCTGCAGGTCAGAACGACAGGGTCACCAAAGCGGTACTGAGCTTATGGTAACGCATCCGACGTGGCAGACGTCGTGGTCTTGCGAGATGAAGTCATGTGGCATTCCTCTGACGAGCTCTCGTCATTGGCAGGCATTTATTATGGTTGTTGGTTGCCGAGCGATACCCTGAGGATTCCTGGCTCGGCACAGGTGCCATGGCATAGCGTTACGGCGATCAGGCAGGCGCGGTCTCCTGACGGGTCGCGGCGCGCTCGAGGAGCGCAACCCAGTTCTTGCCCATGATGCCGGCCACTTCGTCCTCGGACATGCCGACCTTGCGCAAACCGGCAATCAGGTTGGGGAAGTCACGACTGTCTCGCAGCCAGGACAGCGGACGCGGCCAGTCAGCGTTGCTGGCACTGCCTTCACCGTAATCCATGTCCTTGGACCAGCGACCATTGCGCATCCACTCCAGAATGGACACCGGCTGGTTCTGGCACAGGTCGGTGCCGATCCCCAGGTGCTCGACGCCCATCAGGTCTGCGGTTCTGGCGATCATTTCGCAGTATTCGGTCAGGGTACAGTCGGAGCCATTGCGCAGATGGAAGGGATACTCCGAGAACCCCAGCAGGCCATCACTCTCCGCGATGGCCTTGAGCACCTTGTCGGACTTGTTGCGCTTTGCCGGATGGAAGCTTTCCGGGTTGGCGTGGGAAATGATCACGGGGCGCTCGGATATCTCGATCGCCTCGAGCGTGGAGCGCTCTGCGCTGTGCGACATGTCGATGACCATGCCGACGCGATTCATCTCACGGATCACCTGGCGTCCGAAGCGTGTGATCCCGCTGTCTTCCGCCTCATAACACCCGCAGGCCAGCAGACTCTGGTTGTTGTAGGTCAGCTGCATGATCATCAACCCGAGGTCACGCATCACCTCGACCATGTCGATATCGTCCTCGATGGGGGAGCAGTTCTGCGCCCCCAGGATGATGCCGACACGCCCACTGGCCTGAGCAACCGCGATGTCCTGCGGCACATGCACGGGCATGATCAGATCAGGCCAGGCCTCGAAACGGCGATTCCACTCGCCAAGACGCGACAAGGTCTCTCGCGTCGTCTCGTGGTACACGAGGGTGGCGTGTACAGCGTCCAGCCCGCCTTCACGCATCTGTTCAAATATCTCGCGTGACCAGTTGGAATACTGCAGGCCATCGATCGTCAGCATTGTCTTTGACATGGGGCCTCCTCACGCCTTGATGTAGCAGGTCTTCACGATGGTGTAGAACTCGCGCGCGTATCGCCCCTGCTCACGAGGCCCGAAACTTGAAGCCTTACGTCCGCCGAAGGGCACGTGGTAATCGGTCCCCGCAGTCGGCAGATTGACCATCACGCAGCCGGTCTCGGCACGCGCCTTGAAGCTGCTGGCCAGTTTCAGGGAGTTGGTGATGATGCCCGCCGTGAGCCCGAAGTGCGTGTCATTGAGCACATTGATGGCCTCTTCTGCGTCGCTCACCTTGATGACACAGGCGATGGGACCGAAGACCTCCTCGCGATTGATGGCCATGTCGTTGCTGGTATTTACCAGCAACGCCGGGCTCATGAAGTAGCCCTCGGTAGCGCACTCCACACGCTCGCCGCCGCAGACCAACGTTGCCCCCTCTTGCTGGGCGCGCTGCACCCAGGACAGGTTGGACTCGAGCTGTCTGGCATCGACAGCAGGCCCCATGTGCACGCCCTCTTCCAACGCGTGGCCGACACGTACCTGAGACAGGCGCTGAGTCAGCTTTTCCACGAACTCGTCATGGACCGATTCCATCACGATCAACCGCGAAGATGCCGTGCATTTCTGGCCAGTGCCTGAGTAGGCACCATTGAAGGCTGCCTCGACGGCCAGCTCCATGTCGGCATCATCGGCGATGATCAGGGCGTTCTTGGAGCCCATCTCCAGCTGGCACTTGACCAGATTGGCGGCAGTGGCCGCCGCCACTCGGCGACCCACTTCCAGGGAGCCGGTGAAGGACAGGGCATGAATGTCGGGGCTGGAGATCAGTTCATCCCCGATGCTGCTGCCCGGGCCCATCACCAGATTGAAAGTGCCTGCCGGGAGTGACTGGCGATGAATGATTTCGGTCAGCGCCCATGCGCTTGCAGGGACCAGATTGGCCGGCTTGAAGACGACCGAGTTGCCGAAGGCCAGCGCAGGGGCAATCTTCCAGACCGCTGTCGCCATCGGGAAATTCCAGGGGCTAATCACACCGACGACACCGACAGGCTCCCGACGGACCTCGACCTCAACGCCAGGACGTACCGAGTCTGCGCGTTCATCAATCTGACGCAGCACTTCAGCGCCGTAGTAATGGAAGAACTGCCCGGAGCGATGTACCTCACCCACTCCCTCCGCCAGGGTCTTGCCCTCTTCACGCGCCAGCAGCTCACCCAGCTCCGCCTTGCGGGCGATCAGCTCATCGCCGATGGCCATCAACACGGAATAACGTTGCTCGAGACCCGACTGGGCCCATTGTGCCTGGCCACGCTTGGCCGCCTGGATGGCATCGGCAACCTGATCGACACTGGCCTGCGCATATTGGCCGATGACATCACGGGTATCGGACGGATTGAGATTGGCGATGCTGCCCTGACCTGCGACCCACTGACCATCGATGTAGAGATCGTGAACAGCGGCGTGAGTGGCGGTAGTGGTGTGGTGTGACATGTGAACCTCCTTGAACGCGGTGACAACAGACTAGGAGGACCAGTGGGATAAAGATAATCAATAATAAATACTCTATGATAAGTTTCTCTTACCACCTTGAAGAGGATCGACGCGATGGTCGCAGAGCTGAAGATCACGCCACTGCGTTATGTACTGGCAGTGGTAGATCACGGCGGTTTTCACGCTGCCTCTCGTTATCTGCATCGCACCCAGCCTGCCCTGTCGATGGCCATCCGCGAGCTGGAAAACCGCCTGGGGGAGGCACTGTTCGAAAAGGGTGCCAAGGCGACCCTGACGCCCTATGGCAGCTACTGCGTGCCACGCTTTCGAGAGCTGATCAATCAGCATGATCGTCTGAGCCGGGAGCTACAGGCGCGCGCCGCCAAGGAAGCAGGCCAACTGGACATGGCAGTGGTGCCGTCAGTGGCCAGCCGACTGATGCCGAAACTGCTCTCCGAGTTCGTCAGCCGCTATCCGGGTATCAAGGTCGGTCTCCACGATGGCAACGCCGATTTCGTTCGCGAGCAGGTCATCAGCGGTCAGGTCGACATCGGCATCACCAGCCTGTGGGGGTTGGAGGAAGAATTGCTCTTTCATCCGTTGTTTCATGACGAAGTCGGTGTGGTCTGCCGTGACGATCACCCCCTGGCCGAGCGCCAGACTCTGACATGGCAAGCACTGGAGACAGAATCTCTGATCGGCAATGGCACCTCGCGGCTGTTACAGGGCACGGCGGCCGAGTCACTGCTCGAGATGCATGCCTTGTATATCTCCAACATGATTTCGTTGACCGCCACGCTGGTCGCCGGGATGGGGGTCACGACGCTGCCCCGCCTGGCGTTTCCGCAGGAATATGAGCGCCTGCGGTTCATTGAGCTCGCTGAACCGCGGGTCAGTCGCGAAGTGGGCCTGATTCGCCGCAAGGGAGCCAGCTTGTCGCCGGCGGCGCAGGCCATGGAGAGCTTCATCATTGAAAGCCTCGCCGCCGAGCAATGAGCCCTTCATGCCCCGTCGCCGGATCCTTGGCCCGCGCCTTTCGATAGTGACGCTGTCGCCCACGGGATGTCGGCTCGGGTAGCGGCCATGCGAAGATAGCGCTCCGAAACGCCCAGGGCGTTACCCCCCCGCCAGGTTTTGACAGGAGGCATGCGTGTATTCGATTCGTCTGTGGGCCGCACGTCACGCACGACTGCTGGAGCTCACCTATCAGGCCGTCGAGCCGGTGATCATCAAACTGCAGCCGTTGTGGAAGTCCGTCGGTTACGCACGCGCCGAGAAGCCCGTCGCCAGGCTGGAGCAAGCCTGCAAGGGCTTGCTATTTGACTGTCAGATGTGTGGTCAGTGCATTCTGAGTTCGACCGGCATGTCCTGCTCAATGAACTGCCCCAAACACCTGCGCAACGGCCCCTGCGGCGGTGTCATGCAGAATGGCAACTGTGAAGTCGAACCGGACACGCGCTGCGTGTGGGTGGAAGCCTGGGAAGGCAGCCAGCGGATGAAGGACAGCGATCCGATCCAGATCGTGCAGTTGCCGGTGGACCACCGCCTGCAGGGCACCTCATCCTGGCTGCGCGTGGCCCGGCAAGCCGCTGAGCGTCGAGAGAGCCTGAAATGACCTCCAGACTCACTATCCCGAACAGCTCCCAACTGCCACCTGCCGAAGACGCTGGCAATGTCGGTCACCTCGAGCAAGTGCTTCGCAGCGGTCAGTTTGCCGTCACCGCCGAGCTGGCGCCGCCCGACTCTGCCGATCCACAGGAGGTGCATGCGCGCGCGCAGCTATTTGCCGGCCATGTGGATGCCATGAACGCCACCGATGGCTCGGGTGCCAACTGCCATATGTCGAGCATGGCGATGTGTGCCCTGCTGGCCCGCGAAGGCCATGAGACGGTGATGCAGATCTCGTGTCGTGACAGAAACCGCATCGCCATCCAGGGCGATGTGCTGGGGGCCGCGGCGCTGGGCATCCGTAACCTGCTGTGTCTGACCGGGGATGGCGTGCAGGTCGGGGATCACCCCGAGGCCAAGCCGGTGTTCGATCTCGACTCCCTGTCGCTGCTGGAAATCGTCGCCGGATTGCGTGACAAGCACGCCTTCGCCAGCGGCCGGACACTGACCTCAGCGCCCCAGGTATTTCTGGGCGCCGCCGCCAACCCCTTCGCCCCGCCCTTCGCGTTTCGCCCTCACCGTCTGGCCAAGAAGATTGCTGCCGGCGCCCAATTCATCCAGACACAGTACTGCTTCGATCTGCCGCGCTTTCAGGACTTCATGCATCGTGCCCGTGATCTGGGCCTGCTGGAGAAATGCTTCATCCTGCCCAGCGTCGGCCCGCTGGCCTCGGCACGCACCGCCGAGTGGATGCGCCGCCATGTTCCTGGCGTGCATATCCCGGATGACGTGCTCAAGCGCTTGAAGGGAGCCCGGGATCAGAAGGCGGAGGGCCGTGATATCTGCATCGAGATGATCCAGCAATTACGGGAGATCGAGGGCGTGAGCGGCGTGCATATCATGGCGCACCGTCAGGAAGCCTTCGTGCCCGAGATCATCCAGCGCGCGGGCATTCTGGGGGCGCGTAGGCCATGGACACCCGAACCTCGCCCAACCCCTTCTCCGTAAACCCGCTAGCCTGTGATTGATAGCGTCAAACTTCAGGAAGCAACGGCAGAGTGATGACCTACAACGAGATTGATATCCGCTCGGGCACCCTTGTCGATATCGCGTGGACGTTGGCGAGGCTGGTGGCGACGTTCGTGTTCTTCTGTCTGATGCCGGTTCAGGTTTTGGCCTACGGCTAGTACTACCTCAGGAAGCCGACAAACGGTACGAGATACTGGCGAATGAATCATCTGATACCCTGAAGAGGTATCAGATGAAGTCACGGGAGAGAGCTATGCAAGCCACTATCAAAGAGTATCGCCCAAAACCAGCCGCTCGGAAGGACGGTTTCTGGAGAGCTCTGGGTCTTCCTTCGCGTGGAGCCAAGCTGCATGAAGCGCTGAGTGCCGGCATCTCGTACAAAGTCTATACCAAGCTCACTGAGATCTCCGGGCTTGAGAGCAAGGAGTTGGCACGGTATGTGATCATTCCTCCGGCAACCCTGAAGCGTCGTGCCGATACTGGCTACTTCAAACCTGCCGAGGGCGATCGGCTTTACCGTTTCGCTGAGGTGTACAAGAACACGGTGGACCTGTTCGAGGGCGACAAGGCGAAGGCGAAAGAATGGTTGCTCAGCCCCGTGCGTGGGCTGGGGGGCCGTCGACCGGTCGAGATGGTGGCTACCACTGCTGGCGCCGAAGCCGTTCTAGATCTGATCGGCCGACTTGAGCATGGCGTCTTTGCATGACTGTGGTGCGCGGTTATCGGCTCGTTAAGCGGAAGTGGCTAAAGACAGCCTTTGATGGGGAAGGGGCTTGGCTGTACGGCGGGCGCTGGAACAGCAAAGGTAAGGCCTGTGTGTACCTCGCGAGCACAGAGTCATTGGCCATGCTCGAGGTGATGGTTCACCTGGAAGACAATCAACTGCTGAAGGAGTATGCGCTCCTGGAGGCGACATTCCGGGAGGAGGTGCTAATGCAGCTCCCGGAGGACGTTCTGCCAGCAGATTGGCGAGCTGAGCCGGCGCCACCCTCCACAGCCGAGATCGGTGACGACTGGCTTGAGGGACAGTCGAGCCTAGTTCTGGCGGTTCCGAGTGTGGTCGCGCCCCGAGAAACGAACTACCTCGTTAATCCAGAGCACCCCGCTTTTCTGGCGCTGGCCCAGGGCGCCGAAGAGGTCGATTTCACTCCAGATCGTCGACTGTAGCGCCCGCCCCTCAGTATCAGCGCTCCCCTTTGACCGGAAAAGCCGTGTGTTGCTCTTTCTTTCTGTCAGGAGCGCTATTGCCTCTCTCCTTTGCCCCTCTGACACTGTCTGCCTGCACAGCACTCGAGAGGGAGACGTTGCACTTCCAACATGATGACGCCACCCCTTGCGGAGTCGAAATGCTGGGGCAGTCGGCTAGCGATTCTTGCTATACCCTGCCGTTGATGGCTGGGGAGGTCGGGCTGGGTTTCCATCCACGCGGATGCGGCGCTTGATCACGTCTTGGGCCCCACCGAACACCTGATCCCTCACCCCAGCGCCAGCGACTTCTGTCGAGCCAAGGGCGACAACATGTTGGGCCAATGGCATGGCCAGCGGCGTTGCTGTCGGGGGTCTACTTCACACTTCACAGACCATTACCTGCCGACAAGCCTCTCACGCCTAGCAGACTGGTAAACGCAACGCTGCGTCACACCAACTCTTTACCCTCTCCTCTCAAATGCAACCAATCATGATGTTATTCTAATATTTCAGCACAGTCTTCTGACACCCCCTCTGCATTCTCTAGGCATCACCACCCCATGACAGGAGTGACGTCGAAGAGAGGCGGCAAGAGTCGTCATATGGTGTGCCCCTCTCCCGAAGGAGTCAGCCAGATATCGCGTTGAACACTCGCTGGAAAGTTGAGCGAGTCACCGACACTGAAGTGGACCCCAGAATTCGGACCAGGCGCTAAGCTCTGATCATACCGACCAGGAGAGCTTGATCATGAGCAGGAAACGTCGACAGTACAGCAGTGAGTTCAAAGCCAAGGTAGCCCTTACTGCCC
>NZ_JADPPY010000003.1:0-230138 GCF_018340035.1 Cobetia sp. MC34 | reverse complement strand
ACCAAACTTGGTTCAGAGTCAAACTTCTCGTGAGAGGCTTGCTCCGATATTTGGTGACCTTGTCACCACTCATCGGCAAGCGCTCACACGAATTACCTGATCAAATTTTTAAAGAGCGTCGCTGTTAAGCGAGGAGGCACATTCTACTTGGAACGCTTGAGAAGTCAAACACTTGATGATGAGTCAGTCGACTGCCTCTAAGCATCATCAAGCGGTGAGGAGCATTGCTCGATCACCTGTTCCGTAAGGAGTGCGGCGTATTCTAGCGAATCGCCCGGGATTGTCAATCGATGATATCGAAGCGGACTTCAAAAACATCAAGCAAAACAATCACCTGCAAACCTCTTTCACCGCTGGCAACGCCATGCGTCCCCGGCAGCGGATGCGTACTTTACGCACGAACCGCCGTGAGGGCAAGGGCTTTTTGGCCACAATGTCCAAAACAGTGCAAAACGGGCCTATGCACTTATCTAGCGCCAACAGGACGACATCTATAATGGGTTCAAGATGGGAGCCCTCTATACAGACACTTCCTTCTACCGGTGCTTCCAGCGCCGCCCCATCAAGCGCACCTTCCATTCTCCCCCTCAACAAGCTTCTTCAAAAGCTTCCCTGCAAGACATGTGAGCCGCTGCATGCGCGACAGCATCGGCCAGCGCACTCTCTCGCCCCGCCGCCATCTGGCAGACACTGCCCACGATGATCAGGCACGGTGTCGGCAATGGATGCTCGGCCAGACGACTCACCATATTGCCGAGCGAGCCGTGCAGTGTCTGCTGCTCGGGAAGGCTGGCATTGGCGACCAGCATTATCGGCCAGTCCGCCGGCAGCCCATGACGCTGCAACTCATCACAGATCACCTCGAGACGATTGAGTCCCATATAGAAGAGAAGCGTTTCATCACGACGCGCCAGCTGCTGCCATTCAGGTTGCTCGCTCTTGCTGCAGAGCTGAGCGGTCACGAAACGCAGGCGCTGTGCATGCGCCCTGTCCGTCAATGGCATCCCCAGAGCAGCGGCCGCACCGGAAGCCGCGGTGATGCCCGGCACGATATGCCGCGGGATGGCGGCATCATCGAGGGCCGCCAGCTCTTCCCCCATGCGACCGAAGACACCGGGGTCACCGCCCTTGAGGCGCACGACTCGCATGCCCTCCCCCGCCAGGCGCACCATCAGCGCGCCGATCTCATCCTGCGGCACGCTATGATTGCCGCAAGCCTTGCCAACGTAGTAGCGCTCACAGTGCACCGGTAGCTGAGCGAGAATCTCATCGCCGACCAGGCGGTCATAGACCACCGCATCCGCGGCATTCAGCATTCGCCAAGCCTTGAGCGTCATCAGGTCCGGATCCCCCGGCCCCGCGCCCACCAGCGCGACCTGGCCCGGAAGAAACGCCTCCCAGGCGGGAGAAATCCCGTTGGCATCGCTGCGCGCTGGCACATGCCGATTCTCGCCACTCCACTCGCGCCGCGACATCAGGCCATCGGTCAGCCGCGACATGAGAATCCCGAGAGACTCTGCACTGCTGGATACCGACATCAGGTCACGCCATTTCCAACGAATCAGTCCGCTCATCGGATCGCTCCTCTTCCACAAGACGTTTGAGTTCAGGCAGGCAGGAACCGCAGCGAGTGCCGCAGGCCAGTCGCGCGCCCAGTGCTTCCACGGAACCGTCACCGGACTGGATGGCCTGACGAATGGTCAGCTCGCCGACCTGATGACAGGCGCAGACCATCGCCCCGACATCCGCCTGCCCGGAGAGACGGCCGGCCAGCAGGCTGCGCCGCTCATGCGCGGAGAGCTGCTCTGATGCGAAGCATTCGCCCAGCCAGGCGATATTGGGTTGGCGATCGAGGCGTGCGTCACCCGGCATCACCTTCAGCCACCAGACAAGGCGTCCATCACGAAAGCCCGCTGCGCTGATGCCGCCCTGAGCGGCGTCCTGTGCCCAGAGCCCCGCCGGGACACCCAGATGGCTTTCGCACCAATGCTGCCAATCCGGCTGGCCCTGACCTGCCAGCTGGTAGCGCACCAATGCCGATTGCGGAATACGCGCCCAGTAGCGCCCGTCGAGCTGGGCCACGGCATCCACCAGATCCTCACGCCCGGCCAGGATGGAGGGGGTAATCAACAGAGTGGCCTGCCACTCGCATGGCAATGGCGCGACCTCGACCGCGCCATGCTTGGATTCCGGCTGTCCGGAGAAGGGATCGACGAGCCCCGCCAGCAGCGCACCGGCCCGAGCGTGACTCGCGAAGTGGTCGCTCCAGTGCATCGGAATGAATACCTCCCCGCGACGCTGACCACTGCTGATGCGGACGCGAGCCCGATAATCTCCACGCAGCCCGCCCTGCTCATCGCGCCCCTTGAGCTGCGCGAGACCGCCATCCTGCAAATCGCGAGCCGCCGCATCCTGCGGATGAAGCTCCACGAAAGGCTCGGCACGATGATTCATCAGGCGAGCACTGCGCGCGGTGCGCGTCATGGTGTGCCACTGATCACGGATACGTCCGGTATTGAGGCGCAGCGGCGCCGCATCGCTCAGCGTCTGTTGTGGCAATTGCGGTACCACGGGCACCAGGCGGGCGCGCCCATTGGGGGTGTTGAAGGTGGCATCCTCGAACAGGCGCGGCGTGCCGATCAGCTCGCCCTTGTCCCCGCGGTGTACCGGCCACTGGATCGGCTTGAGCGCGTCGTAACCCGCGCGATCCAGCTCCGCCAGCGCCGCGATGTTGAACAGCCGCTTGACCGAGGAAGTCGCCGATGGCTTGCGACCGGCCTTGAGACGCGGCGCAGAATTGCGAAACCCCGAAAGACGAGCGTGCTCACGAAAGATCGCGTGGGGCCCCGAGTAGTCGAAAGCCTCCTGATAGCCCATGCGCTTGCCGACCTCCGCCAGCTGCCACCAGTCATGACGCGCCTCACCCGGCGGAGTGAGCAGGCCACGCTGGCGCGAGATGCAGCGCTCGGAGTTGGTGACGGTGCCATCCTTCTCGCTCCAGCTGCTGGCCGGCAGCACCACATCGGCGTACGCCAGGGTGTCACTGTCGGCCATGCACTCGGAGACGATCACCAGTGGGCAGGCCGCCAGCGCCGCACGCACTCGCGCGCTATCCGGCAGGCTCACCGCCGGGTTGGTCGCCATGATCCACAGCGCCTTGATCTCGCCACGCCCCAGCGCCGCGAACAGCTCGACGGCCTTGTGACCAGGCCCCTCAGGCAGATTCGGCGCCTTCCAGAACTCGCTGACCAGCGCCCGCGCGCCCGGCGTGTCGTAATCCATATGTGCCGCCAGCTGGTTCGCCAGCCCACCGACTTCGCGACCGCCCATTGCATTGGGCTGCCCGGTGATGGAGAACGGCCCCGCGCCCGGTAGCCCGATCTTGCCGCCCGCCAGATGGCAATTGATGATCGCATTGCCCTTGTCGGTGCCACTGGTCGATTGATTCACGCCCTGGGAGAAGAGCGTGACCACGTGCAGCTGGGTGGCGAACCAGTAATAGAAGGTCTCGAGACGCTCCACATCGATATCGCAATCCCGCGCAATCGCGGAAAGCGAGCAGTCGTCACGCTTTGCCTGCTTGAGTGCCGCATCGAAACCCTGGGTGTGGGCCTCCAGATAGAGGCGATCGGTGCGTCCGCGCTCGGCCATATAGGCCAGCAAGCCATTGAAGAGGCGCGCGTCGCTGCCGGGGCGAATGCCCAGATACAGGTCCGCGATCTCGCAGCTGTCGGTCAGGCGCGGGTCGATCACCACGATACGCAGCAGCGGATTGTCGATACGCGCCTGCTTGAGACGCTGGAACAGCACCGGGTGATTCCAGGCCAGATTGCTGCCGACCAGCACCACCAGCTCGGCACGCTCGAGATCCTCATAGCTGCAAGGCACGGCGTCTGCCCCGAAGGCACGCTTGTGCGCCACGACCGCCGAGGCCATGCACAGCCGCGAATTGGTATCCAGGTGCGGCGTACCGATGAAGCCCTTGAACAGCTTGTTGGCGAGGTAATAGTCCTCGGTCAACAGCTGCCCCGACAGATAGGCGGCGATGCTGTCCCCACCATGGGTGCTGCGCAGCTCACCGAAGCGAGCGGCGATCAGCTCCAGCGCCGTATCCCAGCTCACCTCTCGCAGCACGCCTGCGGCGTCGCGTATCTGAGGCCGTGTCAGACGGCCGCTGGGTGACAGTGTCTCGGCAAGCGCAGACCCCTTGACGCACAGACGCCCGTAATTGGCCGGATGGTCGTTATCGCCGCTGACGGCGGTGATCCTGCGCTTGAGCTCACCGCCCTCCTGCACCTGGGTTTCCAGCTCAAGCGATACGCCACACCCGACACCGCAATACGGGCAGGTCGTCGAGGCGCTGCAGGAGGAAGACTCACTTGTGCTCTGGGGCTTGCTGGCCTGCATCGACATCACTCCCTGGTGCAGTAAGCATGAAAAAAGGCGCCTGATGACCCGCCACGTAATGTGCGGTCATCAGGCGCCTTTGCCTGTCGTTGTCAGTCCTGGTCTGCCCTGCAGACTGACAGTGGATACGGTCTCGTCATGCCGATGGGTGCGCAATCTCGTCTTCGAGACGTCGACATGGCGTGCATGATTGAAGAGCCGCCGTTGGCCGGTTCGCGAGTCTCGCAACAGTGAAGCTTGCGGAGACGCGAACCCTCAATCAGGTATCACACCAATGACCTGACAGACGCACTTAACAGACCAACCCTGACCAATCATCAGAAATAACAATCACTTGGCCGTCATAAGCTACCGAAGCAGGAGGCGAACAGCGCGAGACGGCCAGCGCCAGGCACCGCTGACGCACCAGCCATGTGCATCAGCGCATGCGACTGCACCAATCCCTGCCTTGACGCCTCCCGCAACCGCGACCGGCTCGACCATGCCAGGACCTCGCCTCGAGCATCTTCAACTGCAAGTAAATGAAAAATAGCGACTTTCTCTGAAGCGGCACCGAATTCGCCTGAGTATCGGCAGGTTGGGTCAATGAAGACCCCGAATCGCAGGTCTCGCAGCGCATCACTCCGATGAGTGACATGCAGCAGCCAACGGTCCGCCAGACCTGCCGCAGTTGCAGGTGACAGCGACATCGTCACCTGACGCTGCAACTCGCTATCCAATGCTTAGCCCTCATCTTCCAGGCAAAGGCGCCTGCTTGACGTCGTGATCATCACGGCGGCAAGCAGGCGCTTTTTTTATGCGTCCAGAACGTCAGCGCAAGGAGGCAGAATGCATCCGTCATCTACCACCCGCGAGCCTACGCCAGCACTGGTCATCATCGGCCACGGCATGGCGGCACAGAAGCTGCTGGAACAGCTGGTCTCGCTGAGCCCTGATCAGCAGCTGCCCTGGCCGGTCACGGTGATCGGCGAGGAGCCCCACCTCCCCTACAACCGCATTCAGCTCTCGCCGCTATTGGCCGGTGAGACACAAACCGACGGCCTTATCAGCCAGCAGGCCGACTGGTTCTCGCGGCACGGCATCACACGGATCAGCGGCGACCCCGTCAGCCAGATCGATCGCGCCGCCCGCTGTGTCGAGACCGCCAGCGGTGGCCGCATCCCCTATCAGCGGCTGGTGATCGCGACCGGCTCACGCCCGGCGTTACCCCTGCCTCTGCCCGCTCACCTGCCAAAGGCGTCGTGCGCCAATGACTGGCCGCCGGGACTGATGGGCTTTCGCGATCTGAAGGATGTCGAGCAGATGCAGGCCGCCTGCCTTGCCGGACGGCAGGCGGGCACCGGCGCACTGGTCATCGGCGGCGGGTTGCTCGGGCTCGAGGCCGCCGAGGGCCTGCGCAAGGGTGGCCTTGAGGTGACGCTGCTGCAGCGCAGCGAGCGCCTGATGAACCGTCAGCTGGATCAGGTCGCGGCCGGACTGCTGGAGCAGGAACTTCGCGAGCGTGGCCTCGACATCATCACTGGCGCGCACCTCGAAGAGTGGCTCGAGTCCCCGGCGGGCCGCATCAGCGGCGTGCGCCTCAAGGATGGCCGCGAACTTCACGCCGGACTGACCATCGCCGCCACCGGCATTCGCCCCGAAATCGAGCTTGCGCGTGCTTCAGGGCTGGCCTGTCAGCGCGCCATCCAGGTCGATGGCCATCTGCTCACGAGCGATCCGCACATTCATGCGCTGGGCGAATGCTGTGAGGTGGCTGGCGAGACCTTCGGCCTGATCGAGCCCATCTGGGCGCAGATCGAAGTGCTCGCCCGCCAGCTTCTCGCGCAACCGACTCCGCCCTATCGCAATGCGCCACTGGCGACGCGCCTCAAGGTCAGCGGCATCGACCTCTATAGCTGCGGCGAGCTTGCCCCCCAGCCGAATGACGAGGTGCTGGTCTATCAGGACCACGCCCTGGGCGACTACCGCCGACTGCTGCTGCGCGAGGAGCGCCTGGTCGGCGTGGTGCTCTACGGCGACGTCAGTGCCGGCAACGCCCTGTTCGAAGCGCTCAAGGCCGGCACACCACTGACCAGGATTCGCGAAGACCTCCTGCTGATGCCGGCAGAAGCCCTGGCAGGACTGACCCAGGACGGCCCGCCGACGGCGCCCGATGACCCCAGTGGCAAGCCGGGCACTCAAGACATGACAGACCAGCATCGTGATCGCGACACCACAAACAAGACCGACAAGACCGACAACACCCCTGACACCTTCGAGGAGGCCGCATGAAACACCTGATCATCATCGGCAATGGCATGGTTGGCCATCACTGCGTCGAGCAGCTGATCGCACTGGGCGCCACCGCGCACTACCAGATTCATGTCTTCGGCGAAGAACGCCACATCGCCTACGACCGCGTGCATCTCTCGGAGTATTTCACCGGGCGTGATGCCGAATCACTCGCGCTCGGCACCGCCGACGACTACCGCAAGGCGGGCGTCACCCTGCATCTCGACGAGTGCGTCACCGCCATCGACCGCGATGGCGGCCATGTCATCACCTCGCGCGGGCGCTACCCCTACGACAGCCTGGTGCTGGCGACCGGCTCGACCCCCTTCGTGCCGCCCATCCAGGGCCTCGGTGAGCCGGGAAGCGAGGCCGCCGCCAGCAATCGTCTGGTCTACCGCACCCTGGAGGACCTTGATCAGATTCGCGCTGCGGCCGATGGCAAGACACATGGCGTGGTGGTCGGCGGTGGCCTGCTGGGGCTGGAAGCCGCCAATGCCCTCAAGTCACTCGGCCTGGAAGCGCATGTCGTCGAATTCGCGCCACGCCTGATGCCGGTGCAGCTGGATGAGGATGGCGGCCTTGCGCTCAAGCAACACATCACTGCGCTGGGCGTGGGGGTGCACCTCAATCGCGCCACCACCGACATCGTGCCCGGCGAGCACCATCAGTGGCGGATGAACTTCGCCGATGGCGAATATCTGGAGACCGACCTGATCGTGTTCTCCGCCGGCATCCGCCCTCAGGATGCGCTGGCACGCAGCGCCAGCCTCGAGATCGGCGAGCGCGGCGGCATCATCATCGATGATGAATGTCGCACCTCGGACCCGGAAATCTTCGCCATCGGCGAGTGCGCTCTGTGGCAATCGCGCATCTTCGGGCTGGTCGCGCCGGGCTATCAGATGGCACGCGGCGTGGCGTCCCTGCTGGCCGCCAGCGCTGGCGATGCGGCAAGCGCCTCTCAGGAGAGCTTCCGCTTCCAGGGTGCCGACATGTCCACCAAGCTCAAGCTGCTGGGCGTGGATGTCGGTTCCATCGGCGACGCCCATGGCAAGAGCGAGGGCGCGATCAGCTATCGCTACTGTGACGAGGCCGACGGTGTCTATCGCCGCCTGATCGTCTCGCAGGACCGCAAGCAGGTGCTGGGCGCGGTGCTGATCGGCGACAACTCACGCTACGACACCTTGCTGCAGTACGTCACCAATGGCATCGCGGCGCCCAAGGACCCGGCGGCACTCATCCTGCCGGATGCCAGTGGCGAAGCCATCACGCTGGGCGCGGATGCCCTGCCCGACAGCGCCACGCTGTGCTCCTGCCACAACGTCTCCAAGGGCGATGTCTGCAGTGCCATCGATGCCGGCAACAGTGACCTGGGCGCCATCAAGGCCTGCACCAAGGCCAGCACCGGCTGCGGGGGCTGTGCGGCGCTGCTCAAGAAGGTGGTGGATGCCGAGCTGGAAAGTCGTGGCGTCGAGGTCGACCGCTCACTGTGCGAGCACTTCGCGCACACGCGTCAGGAGCTCTACTCGCTGGTGCGCGTCGAAGGCATCGAGACCTTCGCCGAGCTGATGGCCAGCCACGGCCGCCATCCGGACGCCCTGGGCTGCGAGATCTGCAAGCCGGCGGTGGGCTCGATTCTGGCCTCGTGCTGGAACGCGCCGATCACCGAGTCCTCGCACATTCCGCTGCAGGACACCAATGACACCTTCATGGCCAACATGCAGAAGAACGGCACCTATTCCGTAGTGCCGCGCATCCCCGGCGGCGAGATCACGCCGGACAAGCTGATCGCCATCGGCGAGATCGGCAAGCGTTACAACCTCTATACCAAGATCACCGGCGGTCAGCGCATCGACCTCTTCGGGGCCCAGCTGCATGAACTGCCGGACATCTGGAGTGAGCTGATCGCCGCCGGCTTCGAGACCGGCCACGCCTACGGCAAGTCCACCCGCACGGTGAAATCCTGCATCGGCAGCACCTGGTGTCGCTATGGCGTACAGGACAGCATGGCGATGGCGCTGACGCTGGAAGACCGCTACAAGGGCCTGCGTTCACCGCACAAGCTCAAGTTCGCCGTCTCCGGCTGTACCCGTGAATGCGCCGAGGCCCAGAGCAAGGATGTCGGCGTGATCGCCACCGAGAACGGCTGGAACCTCTACGTCTGCGGCAACGGCGGCATGCGCCCGCGTCATGCCGAGCTGTTCGCGACCGACCTGGATGACGAGAGCCTGATCCGCACCATCGACCGCTTCCTGATGTTCTACATCCGCACCGCCGACCGCCTGCAGCGCACCTCCGTCTGGCGCGAGGGCCTCGAAGGCGGCCTCGACTATCTGAAAGAGGTGATTCTCGAGGACAGTCTGGGGCTTGGTGAGACCCTCGAAGAACAGATGCAGCAGGTGGTGGACCGCTACGAATGCGAATGGGCCAATGCGCTCAAGAGCCCCGAGAAACTCAAGCGCTTCCGCAGCTACGTGAATGACCAGCGCCCGGACCCTGACGTGGTCAATATCGTCGAGCGCGACCAGATTCGCCCCGCCAGCCGCGATGAACTGGTCAGTGGCAATCTGATCATCAGCGACGGTGGCGCCCGCGAAGCAGTGGCAGAACACCAACCTCAGTCAACGACCCACCTGGCCACGGAGGTACGCTCATGACATCGCCTGCACTCGCCACGACATCTACCGATCCGCTCTCCAGCCCGTCCTTTACAACACAGGACACCTCTGCCGCGGCACAGACGCCGCTACGCTGGGTGACACTCTGCCAGCGCGAGGACCTGGTGCCGGGCTCCGGCGTGGCCGCCTGGCTTGAGGCGGACGGCCAGGCCTGCCAGATCGCCCTGTTCACGCTGCCGGCCACAGCCGATAGCGATGACCTCACACTGTTCGCCATCGACCATCATGATCCGGTGTCAGGCGCCAACGTGATTGCCCGCGGCCTGCTGGGTGATCACGCCGGAGAGCCGCTGGTGATCTCGCCACTCTACAAGCAGCGCTATCGACTCAGTGATGGCCAATGCCTGGACGACGACACACTCGCATTGACGGTGTGGCCTGTGCGTCTGGCTGGCGGCGAGGTACAGGTACAGTGCCAGCGGGCAGACGATGCCTGCTAGCCACACCCGCTATCCACACCCGCAAGCCACATAAGTTATTGATGACGTACGCATATGCTCGAAAAACGGCACATATTTGGTGCACAGCCATGCTGCAACGCACCATGAATCGCCCAACAGCGCGCACACCTCGAGCCATCTGACCGCCCGCAAACAGGCATCAACATCTCAAGCCATTGTTTTTATTGAGGATACTGAAAAGCTGGCATCGAGCATGCAATCTATACAGCGAGATGGCAAATGGCGGCTATCTCGCATGGCGTGCTCATTGCTGAGTCGAGGATCTGGGACCGGCGTATCCCCCTCGATATACAATGGCATTTAAGTCCATCCTATTTGGGGTGGACTTTTTTTATGCCTGCAGACAGCGACAAGTCATTGATTTCTTTGCTTCAGAGCACGATGGGCCACTCACACTGTCTTGCTTCCCCCCCTCTCGCTTCTCGCCACTCATTTTTCTTCCCGCTGCTGACGACGCGCGATCCAGCGCTGACATTCCCCGATGATGCCGCTGCGGAAGCTGAGCACGCAGACCACGAAGATGGCGCCCAGAATCACGCTGACCCAATCCCCCAGCGCGGATTGCGCCAACTGATGCTGCAGCCCGATGACCAGCCCGGAGCCCACCAGTGGCCCGAGCAGCGTGCCGACGCCGCCCAGCAATGTCATCAGGATCACCTCCCCCGACATGTGCCAGCTGGCATCACCCAGCGAGGCGAGCTGGAACACCAGCGTCTTGGTCGCTCCCGCCAGGCCTGCCAGCCCCGCCGACAGCACGAAGGCCACCAGCTTGTAGGCATCGGTGTGATAGCCCAGCGAGATGGCGCGCGGTTCATTCTCGCGGATGGCCTTCAGCACCTGACCGAAGGGGGAATGCACCACGCGCCGGATCAGGGCAAAGGCCGCCACGAAGATCGCGAACACGAAGTAATAGAGGGTGTGGTTGTTCGCCAGATCGAACACGCCGAACAGCTCACCGCGCGGCACGCCATGCAGGCCATCTTCTCCGTGGGTGAACGGCGCCTGGATGAAGAAGAAGAACATCATCTGGGCCAGGGCCAGCGTGATCATCGCGAAGTAGATGCCCTGCCGCCGGATGGCCAGCGCCCCGAACAGCGTCCCCAGCACTACCGCGCCGAGCGTACCGGCCACGATGCCCAGCGCCGGACTCAGGCCCGGATATTCCGCGAGCAAGAAGCCGGTGATATAGGCGCCCGTGGCCAGGAAGGCGGCATGCCCGAAGGACAGCAGCCCCACGAAGCCGAGCAGCAGATTGAAGGCGCTGGCGAACAGCGCAAAGCACAGAATCTTCATCAGAAAGACGGGATAGGCGACCCAGGGTGCCAGCAACCCGAGCAGGAACAGCACGAGATACAGCATGCCCAGCGGGGTGATTCTGCGCGGCGCGCTGCCTGCACGCGCGGCCTGGTGATCCTGTTGCAGTACGGCCATGTCAGGCCTCCTTTCCGAACAGCCCGGCAGGGCGAAGCATCAACACCATCACCATCACCACGAAGATCACGGTATTGGCGGCCTCGGGATAGAACACCTTGGTCAGCCCCTCGATCAGCCCCATCGCAAGCCCGGTGAGGATGGCGCCGAGAATCGAGCCCATCCCGCCGATGACCACCACCGCGAACACCACGATCAGCAGGCTCGAGCCCATGGTCGGCGAGACGGGATACAAGGGCGCGGCCAGCACGCCGGCGAAGGCGGCAAGCGCCACGCCGAGTCCGTAGGTCAATGACACCATCAAGGGCACATTGATGCCGAAGGCCTGCACCAGCTCGGGATTCTCGGTTCCCGCGCGCAGATAGGCGCCGAGGCGCGTGCGCTCGATCAGGAACCAGACTCCGAAGCAGACCACCAACGCCGCCACCAGCACCCAGGCGCGGTAGGTGGGCAGGAACATGAAGCTCAGCTTGAAGCCGCCACTCAGCGCCTCGGGGATCGGATAGCTCGACCCCGAGACACCGAACAGATTCACCAGCGTGCCCTCGAAGATCAGCGCCAGCCCGAAGGTCAGCAACAGGCCATAGAGGTGATCAAGATGCTGGATGCGCCGCAGCAGCAGACGCTCGACCACGATGCCCAGGGCCCCTACCACCAGCGGCACCACGATCAGCGCCGTCCAGTAGTTGAGCCCCAGATATTGCGCTCCCAGCAGCGCCGCGAAGGCGCCCAGCATGTACTGGGCACCATGCGCGAAGTTGATGATGCGCAACAGACCGAAGATCACCGCTAGCCCAAGGCTCAGCAATGCATAGAAGGCACCGTTGATCAGCCCCAGCATCAGCTGACCGAACAGCACCATCAGGGGTATTCCAAAAATCATGGTCATCCGCACATTCCTTTTCAGCGCCCATTCGCGTCAGCCGCTCGGCGCTGCCGATCATCCGACCGGCAGCGCCATGTCATACCCCTCAGCGACTCGACTGACGTTCGGCTTCAGCCCTTGACCAGCTCGCACTGGCTGTCCGCCAGCGGTCGGTAGGCTTCAGCGCCGGGAATGGTGCGGATCACGTCATAGACATCCCACTCGCCTTGGGACTCGGAGGGCGCCTTGACCTTGACCAGATACATGTCATGCACCATGCGCCCATCGGCACGGATGGTGCCGTTGTTGGCGAACATGTCGTTGACCGGCGTCTCGCCCATTCTGGCGCGCACGGTGGCGGTGTCATCGCTGCCGGTGGCCGCGACCGCATTCAGGTAATGCAGGGTGCTGGAGTAGATACCGGCCTGCACCATGGTCGGCATGCGCTCATTGCGCTCGTGATAGCGCTGGGACCAGGCGCGTGTCTCGTCATTGAGGTCCCAGTACCAGCCGGTGGTGAGCTGCAGCCCCTGCGCCACCTCAAGCCCCAGGGCATGCACGTCATTGAGGAAGATCAACAGCCCCGCCAGCGACTGCCCCGCCTGCACCACGCCGAACTGACTCGCCGTGGTCAACGCATTGACGGTGTCCGACCCGGCATTGGCCAGCCCGACGATCTTGGCCCCGGAGCCCTGCGCCTGCAGGATGTAGGAGGAGAAATCACTGGTCGGGAAAGGATGGCGTACCTTGCCGACGATGGTGCCGCCGTTCTCGTTCACCACCTTTTCCACATCGCCTTCCAGGGCATGACCGAAGGCGTAGTCCGCGGTCAAAAGGAACCAGCTGTCGCCGCCTTCATCGACGATCGCCTTGGCCGTGCCGTGCGCCAGCGGATAGGTGTCATACACCCAGTGGACATGATTGGACGTGCAATGCTCATTGGTGATGCTGGAAGCCGCCGAGCCGGAAACGATACCCAGCGTGTCCTGTTCGGCGAGAATCCGCGTCACCGCGATGCTCACCGATGAGGCCACCAGCCCGGCGACCATGTCGACATTCTGCTGATCGATCCAGCCGCGCACCGTATTGGCACCGACATCAGCGCTGTTGCGGTCATCGGCACTCAATACCTCGATCGGCATGCCGTTGACGCTGCCGCCGAAGTCCTCGACGGCCATCTTGAGCGCATCGAGACCGCCCGGGCCGGCCAGGTCACGATAGGTGCCCGACATGTCGGCCAGATAGCCGATCTTGATCACGCCGTCGCTGATATCGGCCTGCGCGATTCCTGCCGACAGCAGTGACCCCATCATGAGCGCGGACAGCGGCAACAGGCGCCGGCGTGTGGCCGCCGTGATGCGGCGTGACAACGGTGACGCGGCAGGGGTGGCGTTGGATGTAGCAGTGGCGTTGGATGAAGCGGTGGCGTGCATGACATCTCCAGACCGGATTGCCCGGCAATATTGTGATTGTTGTGATGAGACGTACGGACTTCAGATTGGCGAGTGAAAAGGCCGTGCATGGCGGCCAGCCCTGTGCAGCTCAGCTCGAGCGGGAGCTCAGACCCCCAGTACCTTGTGCAGATATTCGTGGCGGGCCGGCAATTCGGCCGCGCTGATCTCTTCCAGAATGGTGCCGTGCTCCATCAGGTAATGACGGTCGGCCAGCGGTGCAGCAAAGCGGAAGTTCTGCTCCACCAGCACGATGGTCATGCCGCGCGCCTTCAGCATCATCAGTACTTCGGCCAGCTTCTGGTTGATGACCGGCGCCAGACCCTCGGTGATCTCATCCAGCAGCAGCAGGTCTGCCCCGGTGCGCAGGATGCGCGCCAGCGCCAGCATCTGCTGCTCGCCACCGGAGAGACGCGTGCCCTGACTGGTGCGCCGCTCATGCAGATTGGGGAACAGCGCATAGAGCTCATCCAGCGACAGGCCCTGGCCTTGGCTCTGGTCATGTCCTGTGCTCCTGACCAGCGGTGGCAGCAGCAGATTCTCCTCGACGCTCAGGCTGGCGAAGATGCCACGCTCCTCGGGGCAGAAGCCGACACCGAGGTGGGCGATGCGATGCGGCGCCAGCCCCATGCTGTCCTGCCCCTTGATGAGGATGTCGCCGCTGCGCCGGCCGACCATGTTCATGATCGCGCGCAGCGTGCTGCTGCGACCGGCCCCGTTGCGCCCCAGCAAGGTCACCAGCTCGCCGCGCCGCACCGTCATGTTGACGCCATGCAGCACATGGGACTCGCCATACCAAGCGTTCAGCTCGCGCAGGCAGAGCTGCTCTTCCCCCAGCGGCGAGTTGGCCGCCGAGGCTTGCCTGTCCGTCGCCTGCTCCATAACCACCGTCATGAAACCTCCTTGTGCTCATCCGCCGTGGACTCGGGCACTTCACTGCCCAGATACGCTTCACGCACCTCAGGATTGGCCGACACGCTGGCGTAGTCGCCTTCCGCCAGCACCCGGCCGCGCGCCAGCACGCTGATGCGATCGCACAGACGGCTGACCACGCTCAGATTGTGCTCGACCATCAGCACCGTACGGCCCCGCGCCGCGACACGAATCAGCTCGACCACGCGGTCCACATCCTCGGCGCCCATGCCCTGGGTCGGCTCGTCCAGCAGCATCAGCGTGGGCTCAAGCGCCAGCGTGGTCGCCAGCTCCAGCGCGCGCTTGCGGCCATAGGGCAGACTGGCGGTCACACGGTGAGCGTCATCGCGCAGCCCTACCTGCTCCAGCAGATGCAGCGCCTGCTCGTTCAGGCTGTCGAGGCTGCGTTCCGGCTTCCAGAAATGAAACGAGGTGCCCTGGGGGCGCTGCAGGGCGACCCGCACGTTCTCGAGCACCGTCATCTGGGAAAACACCGCCGATATCTGGAAGGAGCGCACCAACCCTAGGCGCGCGATCTCATGCGACTTCATGCGAGTGATGGATTTGCCGCGATAGAGAATCTCGCCGCGGGTGGCCGGCAGAAAGCGCGTCAGCAGATTGAAGACTGTCGTCTTGCCGGCGCCATTGGGGCCGATGAGGGCATGGATATGCCCTTCCTGCACCTGGAGATTGACGTCATCGACGGCCGTGAAACCCCGAAAATCCTTGCTCAAGCCACGCGTCTCGAGAATCGGGGCTGTCGCTGATGCGCCCCCGCTGGCACGCGACCCCTGAATGGGCGGTGATGGCATGTCAGTACTCCGTCCTGACCGGCAAGCCGGTGGTCTGTGTCTTCCAAGAGACATGAGGGCTGTTCGTCAGCGCGGATGCTCGCAACATCGCGGCTCGTCATCGATACGCAGCATCAACAGGCGCTATTCACAGGCGCCATCAACAGACGCCACCGACAGGCCCTCGATACGCTCCATCGTTGCGATCAGCGCAACTGACGTTAACGTAAACTAGAACAGCGAGAGGCGCGCTGCCAGCGGCAAGCGCGCTCACTCGACCAATAGCCGATATATCAGCGACTTCTTTACAACGCAGCCCTCCCGAGACATCTCAAGGCTGGCAGATTCCCCCGCCAAACCGAGCCGAACAGTCGAGATGAGCGCTATTTCCGCCATAAAAAAGACGCCTGTCCGTCGCGGAATACCGCGCCGAAGAGGCGTCAACGAGGGTTGCCGAGATCATGACCTCTGGCCGGAGATCATGTACCTGACAAGAGACAACAGGTTTGGCCGGAGGCGGCAGGCCTCCGGCGGAAAGTCATGGCAGTTCGACTCAGGCTCACATCACACAGGTTCACATAGCGTGGGTTAAATTCACGCAGACTCAATTCACGCAGACTCAATTCAGTCAGACTCAATCCAGTCAGAGTCGGTGAACCTGCCAGTGGCTAGCGGCCGTATCAGCATTCGATGGCGTTGACCGCGAGACCGCCCTTGGAGGTCTCCTTGTACTTGTCCTGCATGTCGCGGCCGGTGTCACGCATGGTGCGGATCGCCTTGTCCAGCGAGACGAAGTGATCGCCATCGCCGCACATCGCCATCTGGGCGGCATTGATCGCCTTGACCGAGGCAATCGCATTGCGCTCGATGCAGGGAATCTGCACCAGGCCGCCGATCGGGTCACAGGTCAGCCCCAGATTGTGTTCGAGACCGATTTCCGCCGCGTTCTCGACCTGCTCCGGCGTCGCGCCCATCAGCTCGGCAAGCCCGGCGGCCGCCATGGCGCAGGCGGAACCCACCTCGCCCTGACAGCCGACTTCCGCGCCGGAGATGGAGGCGTTCTTCTTGCACAGGATGCCCACCGAGGCTGCCGTGAGCAGGAAGTCGACCACGTCCTCCTCGCGAGCATCTTCCTGGAATTTCATGTAATAGCTGAGCACCGCCGGAATGATGCCGGCCGCGCCATTGGTCGGCGCCGTCACCATGCGACCACCGGCCGCGTTCTCTTCATTGACCGCCAGCGCGAACAGGTTGACCCAGTCCATCGCCGAGAAGGTCGAGGTGATGATCGACTTGCTGGATTCCACATCCAGCAGACGTGCATGCAGACGCTTGGCACGGCGCTTGACGTTGAGACCGCCGGGCAGCACGCCTTCATGCGTCAGGCCGTTGTCGATGCACTCATTCATCACTTCCCAGATGCGCCATAGCCCACGACGCACCTGGGTCTCACTGCGCAGCGCACATTCGTTGGCCATCATCAGCTCGCTGATGCGCATCTTGTGCATGCGACATAGCGCCAGCAGTTCATTGGCGGTGTTGAATTCATACGGCAGACGCAGGCTTTCGTCTTCCAGCAGCGGGTCACGCGCGGCCTCGACTTCGTCGACCACGAAACCGCCGCCCACCGAGTAATAGACATTGCGATACAGCTCATCGCGATGGCCGTAGGCGATCAGACGCATGGCATTCGGGTGATACGGCAGCGGCGCATCGTGCCACTGCATGTCACGCACCCATACGAAGGGCACCGCGATGCGGTTGTCGAGCAGCAGTGTCTGGGACTCCAGCAGCTCTTCGATGCAGGGGTCGATGATCGCAGGGTCGATCGTTTCCGGCAGCTCGCCCATCAGGCCGAGGATGGTCGCCTTGTCGGTGCCGTGGCCTACGCCAGTGGCAGACAGCGAACCATGCAACTGCACCTCGATGCGCGCCACGCGCTCCAGCCGGTCACGCGAGCGCAGGGTCTCGACGAACTGCGCGGCAGCCCGCATCGGGCCGACGGTGTGCGAGCTGGAGGGGCCGACACCGACCTTGAAGAGATCAAATACACTGATGGACATGACAACACCTCATCTCGGAAACTCGCCGCGCCTGAGCGCCTGCCAGTGGATGAGGCAATGATGATGGATGGGGGCGGGATGCGACAAACCATAAAAATTGGTCGTGGGTTTAGCCTGACTAAACCCTATGCATCAAAAACGGCGTAAACTATGCTCTTCGCGCCACCTTGTGCCCTGATGCCTTTAGCTATCACCGCCATCTGGCCATCGCGGCTTCTCCCTCACTATCTGCCTCCAGCGCTTGCATGAGACCCGCCCATGACGTCTTCCCTCGACAACACGCCTGGTACTGGCCCCGCCGCGCCGCCGACGGCGACCGGCACGCCCGCCACCACACCGAGCCTGCGCCACCTGAATGGTCAGACCCATGCCTGGCTGCAGGTATTCGCCTGCGCCGCGCGTCACGGCTCCTTCACGCGTGCGGCGGAAGAACTGCACGTCACCACCGGCGCGGTGAGTCAGCAGATCAAGCAGCTGGAGGAGCGGCTGGGCTTCAAGCTGTTTCTGCGTCGTTCACGCGGACTCGAGCTGACAGGGGAAGGCGCGCGATTGGCGCGCGTGGTGGAGCAGTCCTATAGCGCGGTGGGACTGGAGGTCAAACGGCTGCGCAGCGGCTTGATGAGCGGTGTACTCAGGTTGCGTTCGGTGCCGTCATTCCTCTCCAAATGGCTGGCGCCCAGACTGCCGCGCCTGCAGGCACGCTTTCCGGATATCGAGCTGCACGTGCGCGCCGAGGACAGTGACTCGCCGCTGCGCGAGGGTGATTTCGAGCTGGCGGTCGACCTCAACGACGGCCACTACCCGGGAATGCAGGTCACCGACCTGATGGAAGAGGAGATCTTCCCCGTCTGCCATCCCGGCCTGATGCGCGGCCGCCCGCCACTGCGCAGCGCAGAGGACCTCGCCTGGTATCCGCTGCTGCACGACATCACCGCCTGGCGCGGCAGTCACGACCACGCCGAGTGGGAATTCTATCTGGCCAGCATCGGTGCGCCCGAGATCAACGTTCAGCGTGGCTATACCTTCAACCGCAACCACCTGTCGATGGAAGCTGCCATCGCCGGCATGGGAGTCGCGATGGCAAGGCGCACGCTGATCACCGACGAGCTGTCGCGCGGCACGTTGATCGCGCCCTTCGCGCAGCGGGTACTGACCGGCAAGCGCTACGTCATCGTCCATCCCCACGGCACCCTCGATGATGGCCGCATCCAGGCCGTGCATGACTGGATCGTCGAGGAAGCCGAGCGGGATCGGTTACGTCAGAGCTGACGAACATTTCCGCTCGGCGCAACATCGATGCTGAAATGGAATCTCACAGTTTTCTTACCAGAATATTAACTGAGCACCTTTGCATCGTTATAATGAGCAGGCAAACAACACCCTCACCCTGACTGGCAGTCCATGGACTGTCCGGAGAGTCCCTTGTCTCGCCTGACTTCGCATACCCAGCACCATAACGCTGTCCCGCTCCCCATCAGCGCCGAACAGCCGCTGTATGGGCGCAAGCCCACTTCGCTCTTCATGCAAGCCTGCCTGCGCCTGGCCATCTATGCGCCGCTGGTGGCCGCGATGATGTCGCTGGTCATGCATGATGCCCACCACTTCGGTGATGTCGGCTTCAGCGAAGCCAGCTGGACAGAACACATGCAGAGCACTCTGCTGGCCTTGAGCGCAGCCACCATGTGGCTGGTGCATTCACGCCTGCCGGACCTGCGCACCATCAGCCTGCTGCTGTTCGGCCTGTTCGCGGCGTCCCTGATCCGTGAACAGGACGCCCTGCTCGACGGCATGATCGGCGATGGCAGCTGGCAGTTCCTGGTCAGCGTGGTCGCGATACCGGTCATCATCGGCGTATGGCGCAACCGCAGCCGCTTCATTGCCGAGTTCGAGCACTTCGGGCGCAGCTTCGCGTTCGGCCTGTTCGGCGCCGGCTTCCTGGCGACCTACGTCTTCTCACGCCTCTACGGTCGCTCGGAATTCTGGGAAACCCTGATGGGGGACTCCTACCTGCGTTCGGTCAAGAATGCCGCCGAGGAAGTCACCGAACTGTTCGGCTACACCCTGATGGCCATCGCCGTGATCGAGATCGTGCTGCTGGCGATCCGCATGGGCCGCCAGCGCCGCGCCCTGCTGCGTGAGCTCAACGCCAACGACTGAGCCCGGCAGCAAAACCCTCTTGCCGAGCTGCACGCAAGACCTGGCGCACGACCGTCACTTCGCCCTGCCCCATGAAACAACGCGAAGTGACGTGACATGACATGAAGCACAGCACGAAGCGCAAGAGACAGACAGACCCGTGACTCTCCCAAAAGCCGCTGCTCACCTGAGCCGCGGCTTTTTTCGTTTCTACTCTCAACAGGCTTCGCGAGACAGTCTTCTCTCGACAGGCTGCGCTAGACAGCCGACTCTCGATAGCCATTGCGCGAGGCGCTGACTGGAAACGGCTGGATATCAAATGAGAATGATTATATTTTACTAAGCAGTGGATACAATTCAACTATCGCCACTGCCACAGGAAAGCACCGACAGGATCTTGACCGTGTCATGCCCTCATTCTCAAGGAGCCTCACATGCGCTGGTTCAGTAGCTACCGCTTGCACGGTCATAGTCTTGCCCCCAGTCTCCCGCAGCACAGCCTCATCATCAGCATGCGCTGGCCCAGTCGCTGGCGATTGACGCCCGGCGCCACCGTCGTGGTGGAACATCCCAGGCTCGGCCAGCTGGTCAAGCGCCTGCATCGCATCGACGACAACGGCCGCCTGTGGCTGCGCGGCGAGCATCCCGACGGCTTGAGCAGCGAGCAGATGGGGCCGGTCTCCCGTCAATGTATCAAGGGCCGTGTCGTCTTCAGCGTGGCGGCAACGCCTTCGTCTCACCAGCTGCGCCACGGCGCCTGATAGCCCCACAGGGCACATCACGCAGACCTTTAACGACGCAGTTCGAAGGTGGTAAGGTCCGTAAAGACAAGCCTGAAGGCGACACAGCCCGTAGAGAAAGACCCGCAACGTAAAGCCCACAAACGACAACGCCCGCCTCCCATTCGCATGGGGGCGGGCGTTGTCTTGTCAGCGAGGCCAGCAGTTGAGGCGTGGCCCCGAGCGCTTCAGATCACTCTTCCATGAAGGAACGCAGTGACTCGGAGCGTGACGGGTGACGCAGCTTGCGCAGCGCTTTCGCTTCGATCTGACGGATACGCTCACGGGTGACATCGAACTGCTTGCCGACTTCCTCGAGGGTATGGTCGGTGTTCATGTCGATACCGAAACGCATGCGCAGCACCTTGGCTTCACGTGCGGTCAGGCCGGACAGGATGCCACGGGTCGCTTCGATCAGACCTTCGCCGGTGGCGGAGTCGATCGGCGAGACCATGGTGCCGTCCTCGATGAAGTCACCCAAGTGCGAATCATCATCGTCACCGATCGGCGTCTCCATGGAGATGGGCTCCTTGGCGATCTTGAGCACGCGACGCACCTTGTCTTCCGGCATCTCGAGGCGTTCGCCCAGCTCTTCCGGCGTCGGCTCGCGACCCATTTCCTGCAGCATCTGACGCGAGACACGGTTCAGCTTGTTGATGGTCTCGATCATGTGCACCGGAATACGGATGGTGCGCGCCTGGTCCGCGATGGAGCGAGTGATCGCCTGACGGATCCACCAGGTGGCGTAGGTCGAGAACTTGTAACCACGACGGTACTCGAACTTGTCCACGGCCTTCATCAGACCGATGTTGCCTTCCTGGATGAGATCCAGGAACTGCAGACCACGGTTGGTGTACTTCTTGGCGATGGAGATGACCAGACGCAGGTTGGCCTCGACCATTTCCTTCTTGGCACGACGCGCCTTGGCTTCACCGATCGACAGGCGACGGTTCACTTCCTTCAGCTCGCTGACCGGCAGCTGGACCATGTCCTGCTCGAAGGCGATCTTGCGCTGGGCACGCAGCACGTCGGCACGGAACGGCTCGAGCTTGTCGGCGTACTTCTTGCTGCCACCGATGAAGCTGTCGAACCAGTCCATGTCGGACTCGTGGCCCGGGAAAGCCTTGATGAAGCTCTTGCGAGGCACCTTGCCGCGCTTGACGAAGATCTGCAGGATGACCTTTTCCTGCTCGCGCACCTGCTCGACGGACACGCGAACCTGGCCGACCAGACGCTCGAAGTGCTTGGGCACCAGCTTGATCGGCGAGAACAGCTCGGCAAGACGGTCCTGCTCGGCTTTCGCCTCGGCAGAGCCGGAACCGTACTTCTCGATGGCGGCCTTGGTCGCTTCGTTCTGCTCACGGATCTGCTCGAAGCGGACGCGGGCCAGCTCGGGGTCCGGGCCGCCTTCAGAGGCGGAATCGTCGTCTTCGTCTTCGTCGCCTTCGGACTCTTCGCCCTCGGGAATCTCTTCGACTTCCTCGACTTCGACTTCAGCGACACCCGGCACGCCTTCGTCAGGGTCGATGAAACCGGAGAAGAGATCGGACAGACGTCCGCCGTCTTCGCCCAGAGTGCCGTCGTAGGCTTCCAGGATGGAGTCGACTGCCCCCGGCAAGAATGCCAGCGACGACATCACCTCACGCGTGCCCTCCTCGATCCGCTTGGCGATCTTGATTTCGCCTTCGCGGGTCAGGAGTTCCACGGTGCCCATCTCACGCATGTACATGCGGACGGGGTCGGTGGTGCGTCCCACATCGCTTTCCACCGCGGCGAGAGCGGCAACGGCCTCTTCGGCGGCAGACTCGTCAGTGGAGGAATCAGACATCATCAAGGTATCGGCATCGGGCGCTTCTTCCGCGACCTTGATGCCCATATCGTTGATCATGCTGATGATGTCTTCCACCTGTTCGGGATCAGCGATATCCTCGGGCAGGTGATCGTTGACCTCGGCATAGGTCAGGTAACCCTGTTCCTTGCCGCGCGCGATCAACTCCTTGAGACGCGACTGCTGCTGCGCATTACCAGCCATAGAACCCCTATCTCGACGAAGAAGAATGAAGCACCTGGACGCGACGCGGCTCAGCGAGTGAGCATGGCGCCGGTATAGGGACGAAGAGAGCATCAAGCGCACCAGTATAGCGTGCCATCAGGAGATGCTGCCAGCGGCGTATTTGCCGGACCATCCAGGTGTGTTAGCGTTATCGGTTACGTTGCGGCAGTCCGCATCGGGAGCTACCTCATTAAATAGTGGGCATGAGTGCGTCTTTCAAGGCCATGGGGCGTATTTTCCTGCGCCATCGCCTCAGCTCTCACGGCATTTCCACCATTGTCGGCCTTCCTGGCACCGAGACTGCGTCAGCGCCGTGTTGCCAGCTCCATCAGCAGGGCCATCAGCCGCTGCTTCTCTTCTGCCGACAACTTCTCGCCACGCTTTTCCTTGGCCAGCAAGGCCTGATATTCCGCTTCCGGCGTGGTGCGCGCCTGCTGATGCTGGCAATGCTCCACCAGCCCCTTCAGCTCTTCGCTGCGCACGTCACGCGGAATCAGCAATTCCCGGGCTGCCAGCTGCTCAAGTCTCGGCCCCTGTGCGGTACCGAGGAAGTGCGCCAACAGCACCTGAGGCGAACGATACTGCCCCGCCTTCAAGAGACGCACCACATCGTTCAACAGCTGCGCATCCTCACTGTCGGCCGGCTCGCCCGCTCCTTCGATCCACTCATTGGTGTCAGGTAGCTCGGCGACCAGCTGCGGCTCGTGCACCAGAAGATGCAACAGGCGCGTCAGCATGCTGACCGAGGTGCGCTTCTGAGACCTGGCCGGCGTCGCGCGCGCGGCTTGAGCGCCCTGTCCCGCAGGCATCTCGCCATGCGACTGCCAGTCATCCGGCTGCCAGCCATCGGGCTCGCTGTCGCCGAAACCGGCATCTGCCATCGCCTCCAGCGACGACCACTCGTCCTGCGCGTCACTCAGCGTCGCGCCGTCCTGAGGACTGGCAGCGGGCGCTGAGCGCGGTGCCGAGTGTGTCGCGCCGGGCTGACGTTGTTGCGGTTGCGAACGCTGCTGTTGCTGAGGGTGCTGTCGTAGCTGCTGGTGCTGACGCAGCCGTGCCTGCTGGGCTTCACGCGCCGCGGCGCGCTCCACCAGCATGGCGTCCAGCCGCTCACGCTCCAGACCACTGCGCCGCTCCAGCTCCTTGAGCAGCAGCGAGCGCAGCACCCCTTCGGGCACGCGCGAGATCCACTCCAGCGCCTGGGTCACGAACCGCTCGAGCTGCTCCATGCGCTTGAGGTCGCGTCCTTCCGCGGCCTGCTCGAACAGGAACTCGGAGAGCCCGGAGGCGCAGGTGACACGCTTCTCGAATGCCTCCTGACCCTCGCTACGCACCAGGGAATCCGGGTCCTCGCCTTCCGGCAGGAACAGGAAGCGCGCCTGACGCCCATCGATCATGACCTCGAGCACAGTTTCCAGCGCGCGGCGCGCCGCCTGGCGGCCGGCCTTGTCGCCGTCGAAGCAGAACACCACCTCATCGACCAGGCGATAGAGGCGCTTGAGGTGCTCCTCACTGGTCGCGGTGCCCAGGGTCGCGCAGGCATTGCGAATGCCGTACTGCGCCAGCGCCACCACGTCCATGTAGCCTTCGACGATCAGCATGCGTTCCAGCTTGCGATTCGCCTCACGGGCTTCAAACAGACCGTAGAGCTCGCGCCCCTTGTGGAAGACGGGAGTCTCGGGAGAATTCAGGTATTTGGGCTTGGCATCGCCCATCACGCGACCGCCGAAGGCGATGGTGCGGCCTTTCCAGTCACGGATCGGGAACATCACGCGATCGCGGAAGCGGTCATAGCGGCGACCGCTTTCCTCGTGATGGATCAGCAGACCGTATTCGATCTGCACATCCTCGCTGACACCCAGCTTGCTCAGGTGATGCTTGAGGTGCTCCCAGCCTTCCGGCGCGAAGCCGATGCCGAAGTCGCGCATGACCTCACGCGACAGACCACGGCCTTCCAGATACTCACGTGCAGGCTGCGCGGCCGGTTCCGTCAGGCGCTGACGATAGAAGTCCGCGGCCGCCTCGAGCAGATTGACGCCCTCTTCGCGGGCCTGCTCGCGACGCTGGCGCTCACGACGCTCGTGCGGACTCTGGTTGCCGCCTTCGCGCGGCACTTCAAGCGCCAGTCGCGAGGCCAGCTGCTCCACGGCCTCGGGGAACGGCAGGCGATCGAACTCCATCAGGAACTTGAGGGCACTGCCGCTCGCCCCGCACCCGAAGCAGTGATAGAACTGCTTGTCCGGGATGACGTTGAACGAGGGAGAGTTTTCCTGATGGAACGGACAGAGGCCGACATAGCTCTTGCCGGCCTTCTTCAGCTGGACGCGCTCACCCACCACCTCGACCACGTCGGTGCGGGCCAGCAGATCGTCAATGAAGCCTTGGGGGATGAGACCAGCCATGATTCGCCAGAAGTCGTGGAAAAACGGACTGACCGCAAGATAGTGTCGGCTCAGCAAAGTGAGCGGCTACCTTCGGGTCAGGCCATTCCTCGAGTTAGCGACATGCGCCAGGCAACGGCACACGGCTCGAGAACAAACGGACCACTAGAGACAAAAACAAGCGGCCACCGTGAGGCAGCCGCTTGGTGTCCTTCCAGAGAGCAGAATATCACTCCCCAAAAGTACGGATCAGTAGAGACGCTCGAAACGCTTGCGCTCACGCTGAACCTTCTTGGCGTGGCGCTTTACAGCGGCCGCCTGCTGACGCTTGCGAACAGCTGTCGGCTTCTCGTAGTGCTCACGACGACGCACTTCGGAAAGAACACCGGCTTTTTCGCAGGAGCGCTTGAAACGGCGCAGGGCGACGTCGAACGGCTCGTTGTCACGTACTTTAACTGAAGGCATTAAACACTCACCTACCTTGAGATCATGAGTTCGGTTTGAACGCACATCCGGTGCAGCCACTCCTCAGGAGCCACCAGCCAGCGACGGTAAACCGCCACCTGCAGGTCGATCCAGCATCAATCAGTCGCCTGCGACACCACCGGTGAGGGTAGCCGTCGCTGGCTGGAATCATGATTCGGGGAGCTTTTGCGGAGTGGTCGGATGCACGACCCAGTCTTGCAGAGTGCCATATTCTAGACACCCGCCCCCGGCTTTGCAAACGCGGAAACCGGAAATCCTCTCTGCCTCAACGCCAGCTGGCGCGACACCCGTGCTCACAGCCAGTAGAATGTCGCGCATTCACGGCACACACGCCTCTCGGGCTCGCTCAGGCAGCCTCGCTGGTCGTGCCGCCCTCTACTTCTGATATTTCCTGAGAGTCAGCCATGCGTGTGCTCGGCATCGAGACTTCCTGCGACGAGACCGGCGTCGCCATCTACGACACGGACCAGGGCCTGCTTGCAGATGCCCTCTACAGCCAGATCGCCATGCACGCCGAGTTCGGCGGCGTGGTGCCGGAACTGGCGTCGCGTGATCACACTCGCAAGCTGCTGCCGCTGATCCAGCAGGTGATGGATGAGGCGCAGCTGAAGGCCGCTGACATCGATGCCATCACCTATACCGCAGGCCCGGGCCTGGTCGGCGCGCTGATGGTCGGCGCGTCCACCGCGCATGGCCTCGCCAAGGCATGGGGAGTGCCGGTGCTCGGCGTCCACCACATGGAAGGCCACCTGCTGGCGCCGATGCTGGAAGACGATGCACCGGAATTCCCCTTCGTGGCGCTGCTGGTCTCCGGCGGGCACACCCAGCTGGTCGCGGTGCGCGGACTGGGCGAATACGAGCTGCTCGGCGAGTCCGTGGATGATGCCGCCGGCGAAGCCTTCGACAAGGCCGCCAAGATGCTGGAACTGCCCTACCCCGGTGGCCCGCAGGTCGCGAAGCTGGCCGAACAGGGCGACCCCAGGCGCTATCGCTTCCCGCGCCCGATGACGGACCGCCCGGGCCTCGACTTCAGCTTCTCCGGCCTCAAGACCCACACCATGGTCACGCTCAAGAAGGCCAAGGCTGCGGATGACCTGGATGAGCAGCACTGCGCCGATATCGCACGCGCCTTCGAGGAAGCCGTGGTCGACACCCTGGTCATCAAGTGTCGTCGCGCACTGGACCAGACCGGCCTCAAGCGCCTGGTCGTCGCCGGTGGCGTGAGTGCCAACGCCCGCCTGCGTGAGCGCCTGAGCCATGAGCTGACCAAGCGCAATGCCCGCGCCTACTACCCGCGCGGCCGCTTCTGCACCGACAACGGCGCGATGATCGCCTACGTGGGCGCGCAGCGCCTGAATGCAGGCGAGCAGGACACCGGCCCGATGAAGGCCGTGCCGCGCTGGCCGCTGGACAGCCTCGCGGCCCCGAGCACAGCGCAGGACTGAGGCTCAGTCCTGCCAGACGCCAGCGCCCTGCCAGACGACAGTACCCTACCAGACAACAACGCCCTGCCGATGAGAATCGGCAGGGCGTTGTCATTGAGGGGCCGGTCACACTCACCGCCGGACACTGACACCAGCAATATGGCGCCTGATAGCGTCAGGCTGGGACATCAGAGAGCAGCGTCAGACCGTGGCATCAGCGTGAGAGATCATGCGGCAGCGCCAGCTGAAGTCCACCGGCCACAACGGCTGCTGTTCGGCGCGCCCGGCGGCCACGAACGCCTTCCACAGCGAGGCGTAATCCTCGCCGGTGACGGGGTGGCGCTCTTCGCCGAACGACTCGGCCAGCGGCAGCAGCACGAAGGCATTGCGATCGACCTCATCGCGCGGCAGCATCACGCCATCGATCTCTCCTGTCAGGGTACCGACGGTCAGCAGGTCCAGATCCAGGGTGCGCGGACTGAACTTGGCGCTGTTCTTGAGGCGACCATTGGCCAGCTCGAGCTGCTTGCACCAGGCCTGCAATTCGCCGACGCTCCAGTCACTCTCGAAACCCGCGACCAGATTGAGGAAGTTGCGCCCGTCGACGAAGCCCACCGGCTCGCTCTCGTAGACGGAGGACAGCGTCAGGTTGCCGAAGGTCGCCTCCAGCGCATCCAGGCAGACCCGCACATGATGCTCGCGCTCGATATTGCTACCGATGGAGATCAGCACCAGACTCATGCCGGCGCATCCGAGACGGTCTCGAGGCTGCCGCGCACGATACGCACGCCAACGGCGGCGGCTTCCGGCACGGCGCCCGGCTTGCGTACCGTCATGGTCAACCAGGGAATGCCGAACTCTTCACGCAGCAGCGCTGCCAGGCGCTCGGCGAAGGCTTCCACCAGCTCGAAGTGGCTCTCTTCGGCGAAGGTCTGGATGCGCGCGCTGATGGCGGCGTAGTCCAGGGTGTGCGTCAGGTCATCGTCGGCAGCTGCGGCACGAATATCCGTGGCCATTTCCAGATCCATCACCAGACGCTGGCGAATGGTACGCTCCCAGTCATAGACACCAATCACGGTTTCCACGGCCAGAGCCTCGATCAGCACACGATCCACGGCGTTACCTCTATGCTTGTCGAATGAACGAATAAAAACGACGCCCAAGGCCCCGCCATCATGCGACTGATTCTACTGCACCCGGCCCCTGCTTGGCCAAGCTGCCTGCCCCTCTCTCCCTGCCTGTGTGCGACACCTCGGGCACGCAGCGAGTCGACAGCATGCTGACGGGCCTGATCGAGTGGGCCGCGCAACTGGCCGCCTGGCAACAGCTGAGCCTGCTGATGGCCGTGGCCTATGCCAGCGGTTCGGTGCTGGGCGCGGTGTGGATCTGTCAGCGACTGGGGCTGGCCGACCCACGCCTGGCGGGGTCCTTCAATCCGGGCTTCTCCAATGTGCTGCGGCTGCATGGCGCGCTGCCCGCCGCCCTGGTGCTGGTCTTCGATGCCGCCAAGGGCATGCCGGCACTCTGGCTGGGGCTGGCGCTCTCGCTGCTGCCCTGGGCACTGGGATTGATCGGGCTGGCCGTGCTGATCGGCCACAGCCTGCCGCTGTGGCACCGTGGCCATCGCGGTGGCAAGGCCGTGGCCGCTGCCTTTGGCGTGCTGCTGATGCTGGCGCCGGGCGTCGCCTTGAGCTGCGCCGCGCTGTGGGTCGGGCTGGCCTGGCGACTGCGCACGGCGGCCATCGCCTCGCTGGTGGCCGGACTGGCGGCCCCCCTGTTCAGCCTGTGGCTGGCGCCGCAGATGAGCGGCGTGATTCTGGTCTTCGCCAGTCTGATCGTGATTCGTCATGCACTGAATCTGCGCCGCCTGAGCGATGGCAGCGAGCCGCGCCTGTAAGCATGCTTTGCTCACACGCAGCGCACTGCTCATGAAAGACACGCTCTGCTCACACGCTGCGTTCCGCTTATAAAAACACGCTCTCCCTCACAAAACCCTTCCTGCGGCCAAGACGCAAAAGCCCCAGCGCAGGGCCGGGGCTTTCGGGGTCATATACTCGGATCATTTGCTCAGAGCAGGTGCTCAGGCCAGGTGCTCGGCAGCGGGCGGTGATCAGTGACTGTGTCCGCAGCCGCAATGAGGCGCGTGCACTTCCGGCATGGCCTGCCATTCGCTCAGCGCCTGCTCGATGGCATGCTGGCGCTGCTCACTGAGCGCACGCCCGATCTCCGCCCCTTTCAGGCCCTGTTCGACCAGAGACTGCGGCGACACCGCCGTCGCGGCTTGCCAGACGGCATTGCCCAGCCGCGCCAGGCCCTTGTCCTCGACGGCCAGCAGGGCCACCAGCACCGACTGGCGCTCGCCACGCCGCCAGGCATCGACACCATCCAGCCAGGCCTTGAGATCGGCTGCGCTAACGCCACCTTCCCGCCGCGAGGCCTCGTTCAATTCCCGGCACAGACGTGCCTGCTGGGCGGCGTCACGCACGGCGCTGGGCAGGCGCAAGTCCTGCGCCAGGGCATCGATCTCGTCGCGTGACAGGTGCTCCACCAGGCGCGCCATGCGCCAGCAGACCATCTCCGCCTCATCGACCAGCTGACGCGGCAGGCGGTCCAGACGCGCCAGCGCCGCTGTGAGCTGTTCGGCATCGCGGGTCAGCGGCGGCATCAGCACCGCCAGCGCTCCCAGCTCATCGAGCAGCTGGAAGTAGGCCTCGGGACTGGCCTCGCCCAGCGCCTTCTCGGTCTCCTTCCAGACCCGCTCGGCCACCAGATGCGAGACCTCACCGCTCTCGACCATGGCGACCATCATCTGCCGTGTCTCCTCCGCGACCGTGAAGCCGAGCCCCTGATAGCGCGCCAGAAAGCGTGCCACGCGCAATACGCGCAGCGGGTCTTCACTGAAGGCGCTCGAGACATGACGCAACACGCGCGCCTCGAGATCCGCCAGGCCACCGTAGGGGTCGATCACCTCGCCCTGCCCCGGCGTGCTGTCGAGCGGCTCGGCCATGGCATTGATGGTCAGGTCGCGACGAATGAGGTCCTCTTCCAGCGTCACATCGGGGCTGGCATGCACGCTGAAGCCGACATACCCGTGGCCGGACTTGCGCTCGGTACGCGCCAGCGCGTACTCCTCCTGGGTCTGCGGATGCAGGAAGACCGGGAAGTCCCGTCCGACCGGTCGGAAGCCACGCGCCTGCATGCCTTCCACCGTCGCGCCCACCACCACGAAGTCGCACTCGTGCCACGGCCAACCCAGGCGCGCATCACGCACCGCGCCGCCCACGCGATAGACCTGAAGCCCGCTCAACAGGCGGTCACGCGAATCGGTCAGTGAAGAAGGCGTCGTCTGAGTCATGCGAATGTCCTTGCCCTGCGGCACGAGATACAAAGCTGAATGAGGAAAGCGAGGAAGTACGACCAGTGATGGCAGTCACGTGCAGGCGGCGTCAGCTACCGCTCTCGACGTCATCGCCATGCGTCAGTTGGTACTGGGTAAAGCCACCATCGAGGGAATAGACCTTCTCGAAGCCCTGCCCCGCCAGCCAGGCGGCGGCCTGCTGACTGGAATGGCCGTGATAGCAGACCACCACCAGCGGCTTGTCGCGCGGGGTGTCTTCCAGGATGGCACCGGCACTGGCGTTGTCCAGATGACGGCTGCCCGGGATACGCCCCTGCGTGAAGCTGAGCGGATCGCGGATATCGAGTACCACGAGCGACGGGTCGCGTTGACGCCAGTCACTGAGGGTTGCGAGATCAAGATGTTCGAAACTCATGCGGACTCCGCTTGTTGAGTAAGGGAAAGGCATTCGCTAGCGACGGCAGACCTGCTGTCACTGGCGACGGGAGGGCGCTCAGCGCGAGGTCAGCGCCGGCTCGAAGACGCGCTCTTCCGTCTCGAGATTGAGCGCCGTCAGGCCACCGCCCCACACGCAGCCGGTGTCCAGCGCCTCGACATCCTGACGCGCCGCCGGCGTCTCGCCTTCCAGAGCAGCCCAGTGACCGAACAGCAGGCGCGGCGAATCATCCCAGGCCCCTTCGGGACGCGGGTACTGGAACCAGGGACGGCACCCCTCCGGCGCGCTGTCCAGTCCTTCCTTGGCCGCGAAATCCAGTCGGCCATCACTGTGCAGAAAGCGCATGCGCGTGAAGACATTGACGATGCAGCGCAGGCGCGGCGTGCCTTCGAGATCCTCCTGCCAGCGGTCCGGCGTATTGCCGTACATCTCGCCGAGAAAGCCTCGATAGTCGTCGCCCGCCAGCACGGCGTGCGCTTCGCGGGCATAACCGGCCGCCTGGTCCAGCGTCCAGCTCGGCAACACGCCGGCATGGCTCATCACCGTGCGGCGATTGCCGACCAGCGCATCCACCATCAGCGGCTGACGACGCAGCCAGTCCAGCAGCTCCTCACGGTCCGGCGCCTCGAGAATCGGCGTCAGCGTATCGGAGCGCTTGTGGCGGCTGAAGCCTTCGGCCACCGCCAGCAGGTGGAGGTCATGGTTGCCCAGCACCACCCGCGCATCATCGCCCAGCGACTTGACCAGACGCAGGCACTCCAGCGAGCCCGGCCCGCGATTGACCAGGTCTCCCGCCAGCCACAGCACATCGCGCCCCGGCGTGAAATCGAGGCGCTGCAACAGAAGTTCAAACTCTTGATGGCAGCCCTGCAAATCGCCAATCGCCCACTGCGTCATGCCCACTCCCTGACCGCCGTGGCGGCCTGACTTGCTGTCTTGAATACGAAACGCTGCGTCACGCGGCCACCCTAGTGAACCTGATGCGGACCGGCGAGACGGAACGGTGCGATGGCGACCTCGAAGGTGCGCGCATGGGTCGCGTCACAGAAGGTATAGGCCCCCTGCATCACGCCGACCGGCATGTCGAGCACGGCGCGCGAGGTATAGCGAAAGCTCTCGCCGGGCGCGATCAGCGGCTGCTTGCCGACCACGCCCTTGCCACGCACTTCCTGCTCATCGCCGCTGCCCTGGGTGATCTTCCAGTAGCGCGCCAGCAGCTGCACGGTCTCATCCGTCCCGTTGTGCACGGTGATGGTGTAGCGGAACACGTGTCGGTTCTCGCTCGGACGACTCTCGTCGGCGCAGTACTCGGGTACGGCGTCGATACGGATGTCCGCCACGCTACTCATGCGTCGTGGTCGCTGGCGTTGCGGGCGTCGCCCTTGGCATCGCTCTCGATATCGAGACGCTCGCCACTGTCACTATTCCCATCACTACCACTGGCACTGTCGGCTGCCGGCGCACCGTGACCGACATTGCTGCGCGGACGCTTCTTCGGTGCCTTGTCGGCCTTGTCCACCGTCATGCCCTGCTCACTGAGGTGGTTGCTGATCATCACCAGCTCAGCGACGGTCAGTGTCTGCGGACGACGCGAGGGATCGATGCCCAGCGCGGTCAGCTGGTCGGCATCGATGCGGCCCTTGAAGTTGTTGCGCAGCGTCTTGCGGCGCTGGGAGAAGGCTTCGCGCACGATGACGGCGAGCAGCTTCTCGTCCTTGGCCGGATGCGGCAATTCACGGTGCGGCACCAGACGCACGATGGCGGAATCCACCTTCGGCGCCGGGAAGAAGGCGCTCGGCGGCACCAGGAACAGGTTTTCCACCGCGCAGTAATACTGGGTCATCACCGACAGGCGGCCCCAGTCGGTGCCACCCGGCTCGGCGGCCAGACGCTCGACGACTTCCTTCTGCAGCATGAAGTGCATGTCGGAGATCGCGCCGCGTGCTTCCAGCAGGTGGAAGATCAGCGGAGTGGAGATGTTGTACGGCAGATTGCCGACCACGCGCAGTGCCGGACCATCACCGACCAGCTCCGGGAAATCGAAGCGCAGGGCATCGCCTTCGTGGATCACGAAGTCCGGGTAGTTGAAGAACTGCACGCGCAGACCCGGGATGAGATCACGGTCCAGCTCGATGACTTCCAGCTTGCCTGCCGCTTCCAGCAGCGGGCCGGTCAAGGCACCCTGCCCCGGACCGATCTCGACCAGGCGCTCGCCTTCCGCGGGACGAATGGCATTCACGATTCGAGAGATGACGCCAAGGTCCTGCAGAAAGTTCTGACCGAAACGCTTGCGAGCGCGATGCGCGGGGAAATGTTGGGACATGGGACTGACCTTCCTCCTGGGAATCCGTCGGGATTCCCGACAACAAGACGCCGCCATGGCCTGCAGGGACACAGGCAGACCGGGGCGGCGAGACCATCCTCGATGGTCGAATGACTGGGGTAGCGAGACGCCACGCTGTGGCGCACGCCTGACGTGCCGCCATGCGGTCACGCCCGAGTGATGCGGGGATTATCTCAGGCTCGCGCGGCGGCTGCCATCTCGATGGCGACACGCACGGCCTGCAACAGGCTGCCGACGTCGGCACACCCGCTGCCGGCAAGGTCCAGCGCCGTGCCGTGATCCACGGAGGTACGCACGATCGGCAGGCCCAGCGTGATGTTGGCGGCTTCACCGAAGCCGGCATACTTGAGCACCGGCAGGCCCTGGTCGTGGTACATCGCCAGAACCGCATCCACGCCCTCCAGATGCCGCGGCGTGAACAGGGTGTCGGCTGGCAGCGGACCATCCAGCTGCATGCCGGTCGCGCGCAGGGCGTCGAGCGTCGGGGAGATCACCTCGATCTCCTCATGCCCCAGGTGCCCACCCTCGCCGGCATGCGGATTGAGCCCGCACACCGCGATGCGCGGCGCGGCACAGCCGAAGTAGCGCGTCAGATCCTTGGCGAGGATCTTCATTACCCGCGTCAGGCCCTCGGGCGTGATGGCATCGGCCACCTCGCGCAGCGGCAGGTGCGTGGTGGCCAGCGCCACCCGCAGCCCGGGGCACGCCAGCATCATGACCACTTCCTCGACCCCGCAGACATCGCGCAGGTATTCGGTGTGGCCGGTGAAGCCCGCATGCCCGGCCTCGATCACGGCGGCCTTGGACAGCGGCGCCGTCACCATCGCACTGGCATGACCCGCCTGGCAGGCGGCGATGGCGACATCCAGCATCGCCAGCACATGATCGCCATTGCGCGCATCGATCACGCCCGGCTCGCTGGGCACTGCCAGCGGCACCGGCCACACGGCCAGCTCACCATTGCGGGCCGGCGGCAGCGGGTCGCCCGGCGACAGCTCATGCACCACCAGCGGCAGTCCCAGCAGGCGGGCACGACTGACCAGCAAGGCGGGGTCCGCCACGGCGACCAGCTGCGCGGGGAACGCTTCCGCCTGACCGGCGAGCATGACCAGCAGTTCCGGGCCGATGCCCGCCGGCTCACCGGCGGTCAGGGCGATGATGTCGGGCGCAGTCTCTTCGCGACGATTCATGACGGTGTCTCGCTGCTCCACTCGGACTTACTGCTCATCGAGACGGTTGTCGACGTAGGCCTCGGCACGCACCTGCTGCTGCCAGGCTTCGAGCTCATCATTGAGCTTGCGCTGGAACAGGGTCTTGCGCACCTTGTCACGCTGGCTGGAGTTGGTCACATCCTGCTGGCGACGCTCCTCGACTTCGATGATGTGGTAGCCGAAGCGGCTCTTGACTGGCTGGCTGATCTCGCCCACGTCCAGACCATTCATGGCCGTCTCGAAGGAGGAGACCGTCTGGCCCGGGCTGACCCAACCCAGCTCGCCACCCTTGAGGGAGCTGCCCTTGTCGTCGCTGAACTCCTGAGCCAGCGCGGCGAAGTCCTCGCCCCCCAGCAGACGGCGGCGAATGGACTCGGCACGCTCAAGCGCCTGTTGATCGCTGAGGTTCGGGTTGGGCTGGATCAAGATGTGGCGTGCGCGCGTCTGGGAAATCAACGCCTTGCCCGCGCCACGCTTCTCGATCAGCTTGACGAGGTGATAGCCGCTGGCACTGCGCAGCGGCTCGGAGACCTGACCGGCCTGCATGTTCGGGATGACATCGGCGAACACCGTCGGCAGCTCACCGCCGGAACGCCAGCCGAGATCACCGCCGCTCAGTGCCTGACTGCCGGCGGATTCGGCGGCAGCCAGCTGGGCGAAATCGGTGCCCTGCTCGATCTGCTGACGCAGGCTGTCGGCCTTGGCGCGCGCGGCCTTGACCTGGTCCGGCGTCGGCTCCTGGGGCAGTGCCACCAGCAGGTGGGCCAGATGGTACTGGACGTCGCTGCCGACATTCTGCTGATTGAGATAGCGGTCTATCTCACGATCGGAGATCCGCACCCGGCTGGCGACGCTGCGCTGCTGGATCTGCTGCACCAGCAGCTCACGACGCACCTGATCGCGCACCTGGGCCAGTGACATGCCATCCTGCTCGAGCTTGTCGGCGAAGGCTTCCAGGCTCATGCCGTTGTCCTTGGCGATGCCGCGCAAGGTAGCGTTGAGCTGGGTATCGTCGATGCTGAGGTTGGCCTGTTCCGCCAGCTGCAGCTGAATCTGCTCATTGACCATACGATCAAGAACCTGACGCTCCAGCACGTCGCGCGGCGGCAGGTTGATGCCACGGCTCTGCAACTGCTGACTCGCCTGGGTGACGCGCTGCTCCATGTCGCTTTGCATGATGGCGTCCTTGTTGACCACGGCAACCACGCGGTCGAGCAACTCGGCGGCACCGGCCGGCAGACTCGCCAGCACAAATGCCAGCCCCAGCGGGGCAATCAGGGTCTTGCGCATCACATGTTCTCTCGGCGTAAAAATGTTGATGGCGCCGCCCTGCGGCGGCGCCTTGGCGTCATTCACGGCCTGGCGCGGCGACTCAGAAGCCCGCGTTGCGATAGCCCGGTACGGCCTGTTCCAGGTAGCTGTCAGCACTCTGGCCAACGCCTCCCAAGCCCTTGAATTCAAAGGTCAGGAAGATGCCATTCTTCTCTTCGTCATCCGAGATGGTGTTGGCGGTGTCGTTGTCATCCTGCCATTCACGCCAGGTGACCTGCACGCCGTAGCAGCAATCGTTGTACTGCACGCCCAACACCTTCTCCAGTGAACGGGAATTGGTGCTGTCATACATGTAGCGGCCCAGCAGCGACCAGCTCTCGCTCATCGGCGTCGCGAAGGAGAAATCCCACTCGTTGCGGGTATAGCCCAGCACGTCATCCGCGTCCTCATCGTCGTAAGGCACGAAGCCTTCGATCTCACGATTGAAGCCAAAGTTCAGTACCGTGCCTTGTTCCGCACGATAACGCAGCGAGGTCTGGGCACTTTCGGTCACGCCACGATCGAAATCCTGGAACACGGCCTGGGAGGCGGTCCACTGGTCGTTGAGCACCACATCGGCCTGGAAGACCACCGGCGAGCGGTCACGCGTCGCACGATAGTAGTCGGAGTAGCTGTCGAAGTCGGAGCGTGAGGTCTTGTCCGGATCACCGTCCATGTCGATGTTGCGGTCCGACAGGTAGCTCGACTGGCCGACGCCCAGCTTGAGGCGTTCACGGCCGCTTTCATCGCTGATGAAGCGTGACGACACGCCGTAGGAGACCTTGTTGGTATCGCCGACACGGTCCCCCCCGCTGAAGCGGTACGGAGACCACAGCTGATTCCAGCTGAAGGCGTCTTCCGAGGTGTCGAAGTCGGGCAGATCGGACTGGTCGACCTCCGGCACGTAGGCGTAATAGAGGCGCGGTTCCAGCGTCTGGGTATAGCCGTCGCCGAACCATTCGGTCTCGCGATCGAAGATCAGGCCGCTGTCCAGCGACAGTACCGGGATGGTGGCGGACGGGCTGGTGCTGCGGTCCGTCTCGCGATCACCGTAGTCCAGGCTGTACGACAGGCTGACCAGCTGGGCGCGCGGCTCGATGAAGCTCCAGCTCTGATCGCTGCGCCAGCCCAGCGCCGGCGCCAGACGCAGGCGCGAACCATTGGCGGCCTGGTCTTCGTCGATGTCGGTATCCGTCTGATCGACATCACGCCAGAAGTAGGTCGCGTTGGAATTCCACTCTTCGTAGAAACCGTTGGACTGACTCCAGCGCCCATCCGCGGTCAGGCTCGGCAGACGGTAGAACGGCTTGTCGTCGTTATCCAGCGGGTAGTCCATGCGCTGGTAGCCCTGCGCCTTGAACTGCAGGTCCCAGACATCGCCGTGATAATCGAGCTGTGCCAGACGCTCGAGGCTATCGGTTTCCGTTTCCCCGAAGTTGCGCCCGAAGTCGTCGAAATAATTGCCATCGGAGGCGGCGCCGTACTTCAACTGGTAGTCGGTACGGGCATCATAGCGGCCAGCATGCTGGTAGTTGATGTACCAGCGGTCCTCACCGATCAGGTCTTCCTCGTCATCGTCGGGGTCGCTGCCGCCATCATCATCGGCGAGCCAGGCACCCTCGATGCTGCCTTCATCGCCACGTGGCAATAGATAGCGGAACTCGCCTTCCAGCATCTCGCCACGCTCGGAGATGTAACGCGGCGTGAGGGTGGCATCGTAATTGGGCGCCAGGTTCAGGTAGATCGGCTGGGCGTAATCGAAGCCGCTGGAGCTGGTGTAGCTGAACTGCGGCCACAGCAGGCCCGTATGGCGACGGTCATCGACCGGGAAACGCACATAGGGCCAGTAGAAGACCGGCACACCGCCCATTTCCATGCGCGCATGCTTGGCCGTTCCCCAGCCGGAGTCCTGATCGATGGTGATGTCGCTGCCAACCAGACGCCACAGGCTATTGCCCGGCTCGCAGGAGGTGAAGCTGGCATCCTTCAGGCGGTAGCGACCATCCTCGAGACGCGCCAGCTGCACCGCGTCGCCGCGCACATGCTGCTCGTGAAAGACGTAGTGGCCGTTGTCGACGCTGGCCGCATCGCTGTTGAGCGAGACCCGCGCGTCGTCGCCACGCAGCAGGACCCCGGGCTGGCGATAGGTGACAGGCCCCTTGGCGGTGGCGGTGTCACGCGCCTCGTTGACGCTGACCTCAGGCGATTCCAGCTGGGAATCGCCGCGGCGCAGCACCACCTCCCCCATCAGGGTGGCGACGCCATCGTTGCCGTAGTTGGCCTTGTCGGCCGAGGTCGTGACCTGCTCCGGCGTGTCGCCCGCCTCGATACGGTAGGCCGGCGTGACATAGCGCCCGGAGCACAGCTTGCCCTGCGGCACCTCATCATAGGGCTGCCAGTCGAGCTGACTGGCTGACAGGGGCTCGGGCGGAGCGGCCTGTGCCATCAGAGGGGCGCCGGCGGCCAGAGGCGCCAGGGTCCACAACAGACGGAAAACCAGTGGCTTGAGCTGCCAGACCGGGCGGTCATCGCCCAATCGGGCTATCGGTGCCTGCCGGGAATGAGCAGACAGAGAGGGAGTCGCGAAGCGACGCTGACGTCGCCCGGGAGCGGTCGTCGGCTTGCCCGGATGGGATGAATGGCTGCGCTGGGCCATGGCTGCTCTGTGTCCTTGGCTGGGGGAATCGGTATTATACAGGCCCAGCAACCGGCCTTCCTGCTTGCCGGTTCCGCCTGCCTTCTCGTCACCACACGACAGCATGCGGGGCCGCGGCACAGGCGTCAACTGACAGCCGGCCCCGCACACGCCGACAGGAGCCCAAGCCCCATGACATCCGACGCCCGCCGCCAGGCGCTGCACGCCTGGGCCGCCGCCCGCCACGACCTCACGCCAGAGGCCGTGCGCATGAGCGCCGTGGCTGACGACGCCAGCTTCCGCCGCTATTTCCGCCTGCACCTCGAGGAACTCGACCCGGCCACGCCGGCGCGCATCCTGATGGACGCCCCGCCCGAGAAGGAAGACAGCCACGGCTTCGTCGCCATCGCCCGCCAATGGCGTGACGCCGGCCTGCCGCTGCCCGAGGTCTTCGCCTTCGACGAGACACTCGGCTTTCTGGAGCTGGAAGACCTCGGCGACACCCCGCTGATGACCGCCCTGACCAGCACCGAGCACGCCGACCACTACTATGGCGAAGCCATCGGGCTGCTCGAGCAGCTGCATCAGCTGCCGCCCGGCAACCTGCCGGCCTATGACGACGCCCGCCTGTCCGCCGAACTGGCGCTGTTTCCGGAGTGGTGTCTCGGCCAGCTGCTCGACATGCCACATGACCGCCGCTACGCCGCCTGGGGCAAGCTGACGGGGCAATTGCTCGCGGCCGCCAGCGCGCAACCGGTGGTGACCGTGCACCGCGACTTCCATGCCCAGAACCTGTTCCTGCATCAGTCAGCATCCCAGCACCAGCCCCGGCTGTGGATCATCGACTTCCAGGACGCCGTCAGCGGCCCCGAGAACTACGACCTGATCTCGCTGCTGCGTGACCGTCACTGGCGCTGGCCGGAACCCGCCATGGCGCGCTGGATCGAGCAGGCGCGTCTGGCCGCCTTGCCACGCTACGCCGCGGCCGGCCTGCCGGCACCGAGCCCGCTGGAATACCGCCAGAGCGTCGAGCGCATGGGCGTGCAGCGCAATCTCAAGATTCTCGGCATCTTCGCGCGTCTGACACTGCGGGACGCCAAGCCTCGCTACCTGACGCTGATGCCGCGTTTCCTCGGCCACCTGCGCGAAGGTCTGGCCTTCTGCCCGGAACTGATCTCCTTCACCCACTGGCTGGATGAGGTGCTGACGCCGGCGCTGTCGCTACGGCTGGCCGAGGAATGCGAGGCGCGCGATCTGCGTCTCGCCAATGGCGAGCGCCCCGAGATCAACCTCGATGATTACGATGAGCTGGCAGCACTCGCCGATCGCGCCGCCCGCCTGCAGCGCAATGCGGCCGCCGCTACGGCGAAGAGCGCTGCGGCAAGTGGGGAAAGCAATGAAAGCGCAGCAAATGCCGACAACGAGTCAGGGAGCCACTGATGCGCGCGATGATTCTGGCGGCCGGTTTCGGCACGCGCATGCGCCCGCTGACCGACCACACTCCCAAGCCGTTGCTGGAAGTCGCCGGGCTGCCGTTGCTGGAGCACCATCTGCTGCGTCTGGAAGCGATCGATGTGGACAGGGTCGTCATCAATGTCGGCCACCTGGCCGACAGGATTCTGAGCCACTTCGCCGCCACACCCAATGAACAGGGCCAGCTCGAGGCTTGCTGGCAGGGACGCAAGCGCCGCCTGACGCTGATCTTCTCGCGCGAGGAGACGCCGCTGGAAACCGGCGGCGGCATCGCTCGCGCCCTGTCACTCTCCGATGCGCTGACGCAGGACGCAGGCGATGACACGCCCTTCCTGCTCATCAATGGCGATGTCTGGTGTGACGTCGACCTCACGCTGCTGACCATCCAGGCACTGGCGAGCCATTCACTGGCCCCGCTCGCCGACCAGCCGCAGGCGCTGGCGGGTCTGGTGCTGGTGGATAACCCGCCACATCATCCCGAGGGGGACTTCCTGCTCACCCCGACGGGGATAGTGAAGGATGAAGCCGGCGCCGCGAGTGACGAACAGGACGAGAAGGAAGAGAAGGAAGAGAAAGACGAGCAGGAAGAGCAGGCCGGCAGCCGGCTGACCTTCTCCGGTGTGTCGTGGCTGTCACCACGCCTGATCCGCCGCGCCATTGCCGAGACACCGGCCTATCAAGGCCCCGACAGCGTCTTCAAGCTGGCGCCGCTGCTGCGTGAGGCCATGCAGCATGGCGAGGTGCGCGGCCTGCATCATCGCGGCGCCTGGATCGATGTCGGCACCCCACAGCGTCTGGCCGAGCTGGATGAGCTGCTGAGCCACGCCAGGGCCTGAGCCAGCGCGATATAAGCTCAGCGCTGGACGTTCCTCCGGGCACGCCGATGACAATGCTACCCTGTGCGCCATCGTGCTCACCGCGCCCTTATTCCTATCGCCCCTGGCCTTTATAGCCACTAGCTCCGGGCCGGTGGCGCATCAACGACTTATCAGAAGGAGAAGTTCCGACATGGCAATGAACGCCAGCATCAAATGGACCGATGGTCGCCAGTTCCTCGCCGAATCCGGCAGCGGCCACAGCGTGGTCATGGACGGCAATCCGGACAACGGCGGTCGCAACACCGGTCCGCGTCCGATGGAAATGCTGTTGATGGGTCTGGGCGGCTGCACCAGCTTCGATGTCATCCAGATTCTGGAAAAGGCCCGCCAGCAGGTCACCGACTGTCACGCCGAACTGAGCGCCGAGCGCGCCGATAGCGTGCCGAGCGTGTTCACGAAGATTCACGTCAAGTTCGTGGTCACCGGTCGCAACCTCAAGGAATCCCAGGTCAAGCGTGCCGTCGAGCTGTCCGCCGAGAAGTACTGCAGCGCCTCCCTGATGCTGAGCGCCGGGGGTGTCGAGATCACTCACTCCTACGAAGTCATCGACATCACGGCCTGATCACGCCTCGCCCTCCCGCCGTTCAAGGCCCCGCCGACGGCGGGAGGGAGCGCACCACTGACGACGTCTCGCCAGGATCGGCGGGAATTGTCGCTGGCGTGTCAGCCCTGCCTGTGCATAATACGCCCCTCAAACCGGTCGTCTCACCGGTCGTCTCGTGGCAAAGATGGTACGCAATGCTCCCTGTGAGTCATGCTGCCAGCGCCCGGGACGGGCCTTTCGAGATGTCCTCTTCGGCCCGATGCCTGCCTCTGCCCCATTGCAATGGCGCATCGGATGTCATACCACCCTCCCATTTCAAGGAGGCCTGGACGTGAGCGATCAACTCCGCCTTCACGGGTTCAACAACCTCACCAGTTCGTTGAGCTTCAATATCTACGACATCTGCTACGCGCAGACCGAAGAGCAGCGCACGGCGTATATCGATTATATCGATGAGCTCTACAATGCCGAGCGTCTTACCCAGATCCTCAAGGATGTCACCAACATCATCGGTGCCCACGTGCTGAACATCGCACGCCAGGACTATGAGCCGCATGGTGCCAGCGTGACCATCCTGATCGCCGAGCACGAGCTGGAAGAGCAGGACGTGTCCCAGACCGCGCCGGGCCCGGGCCCGCTGCCGGAAACGGTCGTCGGCCATCTGGACAAGTCTCACGTCACGGTGCACACCTATCCCGAGTCCCACCCGGACAACGGCATCAGCACCTTCCGTCTCGATATCGATGTCTCGACCTGTGGCATGATCAGCCCGCTGAAGGCGCTGAACTATCTGATCCACAGCTTCGATTCCGATATCGTGACCATGGACTACCGCGTACGTGGCTTCACGCGCGACGTGGATGGCAAGAAGCTGTTCATCGATCACGACATCACTTCCATCCAGGATTACCTGGCGGAAGACACCAAGCGTGCCTACCAGATGGTCGATGTGAACGTGTATCAAGAGAACATGTTCCACACCAAGATGCTGCTCAAGGACTTCGAGCTGGACAACTACCTCTTCGGCACCTCGCGTCGCGAGCTGACCTTCGAGGAAGCCACCAACATCGAAGGCCGTCTGCGTCGTGAAATGCTCGAGATCTTCTACTCGCGCAACTTCGACTGATCATCGCCTGTGTCATGCACGGCAGTCGCAGCGCCTGTGTCTGCTTGCCTGAGGCCTGATGACAGTTCGAAAAAAGCCCCTGACACCTCACGGTATCAGGGGCTTTTTGTTGCCTGCCGGCTCAGCGATCGCCGACGGGGCCCTCCTTGTCTGGCGGAGCGGCATCCCCCAGGCGCTGTTCCATCTCCTCATTCACCTGACGATGCAGCGCCTCGCGGTGGCGTTCGCGCTCAGCCAGCGACTCGCCCCGCTCCTGCGCGACCTGATCCAGCCGCTCACGCAGCTCGCGCACTTCCGTCGTCAGCTCGCTGATCTGATGATAGAGCGCCCGCGTCATGTCGCGCTGGGCACGCGCCGCCCGGGCCTCCTGCTCGCTGTCATCCTCGATGAAGATCGAGCTGATATAGGCGGCGAAACTCCCGAACAGCCCCACACCCCCGACCATCAGCAGCACCGCCACCACGCGACCGAGCGTCGTGATGGGATAGTAGTCGCCATAGCCGACGGTGGTCACCGTCACCACTGCCCACCACAGCGCCTCCTCGGCGGTATTGATGGGGCTGTCGGGATTGGGTGTCTCCACCATCAGCATGGTCAGGGCGCCGAACACCACCAGCAGCACCGTGGCGGTGGCCGCCGAGGCGAAGACCCCCTCGGCCCGGTTGCGGAACAGCAGCTTCCAGATCATTTCCATCGACTTGATGGCGCGCAGCACCCGCAGTACCTGCACCACGCGAAACAGCCTCGCGCCCTGGAAGAGTCCCGCCGGAATACAGGCCAGCAGGTCGATCCAGCCCCACTTCATGTACTCGCGCTTGCTCTTGGCACTGGCGAAGCGCTTGCAGAAATCGATGAAGAAGAACAGGCAGACCACGTAATCCATGTATTCCAGCAGCCGCTGGACCTGGGGTGACAACACAAAGACAAGGTCCACCACCATGGCGCCGATCACATAGATCGACAGCACCAGGATGAACAACTGAAAGGGCGTGACGCGTTCCTGCATCCGAAGACTCTCCGTGAATGGGGCTCTGGAAAGCCTACCCCATCCTCGTCGCCCTGACAGTGTGCAGCCACCGCTGGCGTGCGCCCGGGCACTCATCTGTCCGGTGGTTCATGCATCCCTGGGCTCAGGCGCCCGCGCTCATCAAGCCTTGTTACGCGACTCCTCGTCACTCGGGGGCTGGAAGGTGGACTGCTCGCTGATGTCCTCCCCACTGATGCGATTCAAAAGCTTGCGCAACTTGTGACGCTGCCTGCGTGATGACAGGCGATTGGAATCCCAGCGCTCCGGTACCAGCGCACATTCTCCATTGGCATCGTGCAGGCGGAAGGCACGCTCGACGCCGATCGGGTGGTCCTCACTGCCGTAGATGCCGATGATGCTCAGCGTCAGGCGCTGGAATTCCAGTTGCTCATTGCTGGGCCAGTGACCATCGAGCGAGATGCCATTGCGGCGCGCCATGCGCTCGATGACTTCAGAGAAAGTCCCGATATGCAGGAAGTCGCCCGAGCCCAGCGGCCCCTGACGCGTGGTATCGGAGATACGCCATTCACTGCTGCTGGAAGCCTCCTGCGCGGGCTGTTCGCTCTCACCGTTCTGCGCATCCTTGCGCTGCTCGTCACCTTCCTGATAGCTGCGTTCGAACTCGGTGACATCCATCAGCAGGCTGCCATGACTGGTATCCAGACGGGCGATGATGTGCTCGATGAAGATCGATTCGGCACTCATGTTGCTGACGATGCACAGACTGTCGATACCCTTGGACTTGCCGCGATTGATCAGCACTCGCGGGCGACGCTGGCGACGGAAGTTGTGATACAGCAGCTGCGCGTAGACCAGCCAGATAAAGAACGAGCCGATACTGGCAATCGCCGAGATGGTTTTCGAGTGATTCGCAATCCACTCCATCATGCTGACCTCCCCTGTCAACGTTGTCTGGTGCCCCCTTTCTTGGGGACAGCGACAGGGGATTGCGAGCATTGATTTGGCGTTAAACTCCCTCGTGACTGACCTGATCCTCGCCCAGCAGTGACTGCCAGAGGGTGATGACCCGCTCACGGTGGGCGGCAATCACCGGGTGCTGCTCCAGCCGCATCAGGCTGCCGTGCTTCTCCAGCGCCAGGCGATGGCTGACATCGCGGTAGGCCAGATAGGCCTCGCGCAGCTCACCGGCCTGCTCGCCCGGCAACCGTCCGCAGGACTCGAGGGTTTCCAGCAACCGCATGTTGTCGCTCCACTCGAGCAGAGCAGGCACCTGATGACTCAGCGCCAGCACGCAGTACTGGGCGAGAAACTCGATGTCGACGATGCCGCCGGCATCCTGCTTGAGATGGAACTGTCCGGCCTCGCGGTCCTTGGCGCTGCTGCCCAGGTGATCACGCATCTTGTGGCGCATGGCGATCACCTCCTGGCGCAGCGCCTTCTCGTCCCGCTGCTGACCGAGCACCTCACGGCGCACCTCCTCGAAGGCCAGCGCCAGCGCCGGGTCTCCCGCCACGGCCCGCGCGCGCACCAGCGCCTGATGCTCCCAGGTCCAGGCTTGCGTGAGCTGATAGTCCCGGAAGGCCGCCAGACTCGAGACCAGCAGCCCCGAATTGCCCGACGGGCGCAGGCGCATGTCGACCTCGTAGAGCGCGCCGGCCGGCGTCACCGCCGTCAGCAGGTGGATGATGCGCTGCCCCAGACGCGTGAAGAACAGCGGATTGTCCAGCGGCCGCGGGCCATCCGTCTGGCCCTTGCTGGCCGCATCATGCAGGAAGACGAGATCCAGGTCCGAGCCATAGCCCAGCTCGATGCCACCCAGCTTGCCGTAGCCGACGATCACGAAGCTGCCACTCAGGCTGTCGCCGGTGATCGGCTGGCCATCGCGCCCGATGGGGAAGCCATGCTTGCGGGTCAGGGTCTTCCACGCCATCGCCAGCACCTGTTCCAGCACCACCTCGGCGATGAAGGTCAGATAGTCGCTGACCTTCATCAGCGGGCGGGCACCGGCGATATCGGAGGCCGCCACGTGCAGCACCTGGGCATGGCGGAACACCCGCAAGGCCTCGAGCAACGCCTCTTCATCATCTTCGGGAATGCGCGACAGCGCGGTGCGCAGCTCATCGGCGAGGCGCGTCTTGTCGGCGGGTGAGTACAGATTATGCGGGTGCAGCAGCTCATCGAGCAGCACCGGATAGCGCGCCAGCTGTTCGGCGATCCACGGGCTGGCCGCACACAGGCGCATCAACTGCGCCAGCGCATCCGGGTTCTCGCGCAGCAGCGCCAGATAGGCCGTCCGCCGCAATACCGCCTCAATCAGCGGCAAGACGCGCTCCAGCACTCGGCTGGCATCGTGCTCGCCGGGCTTCTCGGGGTCGCCCGCCGCCGAGCCCAGCGCCTGCAGCAATGGCGGCATCAGCGCATCGAGACGATCAAAGCCGATGCGCTGCATGCCCTGCACCGCACGTGACCGCCGCAGGCTATCGAGACGCCGGAAGCTCTCGGCCGCACTCTCAAAGCCGCTCTCGGCGAGCAGTGCCTCGCCCTCCTCCGCCGTCAGCTCGCCGCGCCACAGTGCTCGCCACTCATCCAGCGCCTGCTGACCTTCGCCCTGCTCGGCCTCGTCGTCTTCCGGCGCGGCGATCACGTTGTCGAAGTGATGGCGGATGCGCGTACGCACCTCTTCCAGCCACGCGGTGAGCGCCTCCCAATCGGGCAGCTTCATGGCCAGCGCGAGGCGCTCGCGGCCCAGCGGGTCCAGCGGCAGTGTCTGGGTCTGACGGTCGGCCTGTGCCTGCAGAGCGTGTTCGAGATCGCGCAGGAAGACGTAGTCCGGCACCAGCTCATCCACCACCGCCTGCGGCAGCAATCCCAGGGCCGGCAGGCGCGCAAAGGCCTGCTTGAGCGAGGTTACCTGCAATTCCGACTCACGTCCGCCCCGAATCAGCTGGAAGGCCTGGGCGACGAACTCCACCTCGCGAATGCCGCCGGAGCCGAGCTTGATGTTGTCGGACAGCCCGCGCCGCTTGACCTCGCGATTGATCATCGCCTTCATCTCGCGCAGCGACTCGATGGCACCGAAATCCAGATACTTGCGATAGACGAAGGGCCGCAGGTGCGCGATCAGGCGCTCGCCGGCAGCCACACTGCCCGCCACCGGGCGCGCCTTGAGCATCGCGTAACGCTCCCATTCGCGGCCCTGATCCTGGTAGTAGCTGGCCAGCATCGAGAAACTGCCGACCAGTGGCCCGCCGTCCCCCAGCGGACGCAGCCGCATGTCGACGCGGAACACGAAGCCATCGGCGGTCATCGCGTCCAGCGCGGCAATCAGCTTCTGGCCGAGACGCGTGAAATATTCCTGATGATCCAATGACTTGCGGCCGCCAGATGTCTCGCCCTTGTCGGGGAAGGCGAAGATCAGGTCGATATCGGAGGAGAGGTTGAGCTCGCCGGCGCCCAGCTTGCCCATGCCGAGCACCACCAGCCGCTGCGGCTCGCCGAAGCGGTCCGGCGCGGGGCGGCCGTAACGCGGCTCAAGCGAGGCTTCCAGCCAGCCAAGCGCGCCCTCGAGAGTGACTTCGGCGAGGTGCGAGACCGCCGCCGCGGTCTGCCACATGTCGGCGCCGTTGAGGTCGCGCCACACGATGCCCAGCATGCGCAGCTGGCGGAAGCGCCGCAGCACCTGCTGCATCGCCTTCTCATCTTCGGCGCTGCCGAGGCCGGCGGAGAGACGCTCAGTGAGCTGGGCGACCGGCAAGGCGCGCTCCAGCTCGCCGCTCTCGAGCAGCTCGGACAGCAGTTCAGGGCGACGGCACAGCGTCTCCAGCGCGAAGTCGGACAGCGTGATCAGACGTCCCAACTGGCTGCGCTGACGCTCATCGAGGGCCAGAAAGGTCGCCAGCGGTGAGCTGTCATCGCCACGCATCTCGCAGAGGTTCTCAGCCTGGGTCAGGCTCTCTTCGAGGCGCTCCTGGGCGGCGCACAAGGCGCTCTCGAGCGTGGCACGGCTGTCAGCCGACTGCTCGGCGAGCAGCGATGACGGCGCAAGGAAATCAGCGGGCAACAGTGGGCGGGACTGCGCGGGGGATGGCTGGGGCATGGTCGTCTCCTTCGATCCAGCCCTCAGCATAACGGAGGCCGCAGGCACATGACACGGCCCTGCCCGCTGCCCCTTTCATTGATGTGGTCGGGGCTTGGGCGCTCAGCCGAACAGCTTGTCGTAGAGCAAGGTGCCCCAGGTCAGGCCGGCGAAGATCAGGCTGATCATCACCGCCGCCGAGCCCATGTCCTTGGCGCGCCCGGACAGCTCATGGAATTCCGGGCCGATGCGGTCAATCGCGGATTCCACCGCCGAGTTGAGCAGTTCGACCATCAGCACGATCAGCGTGGAGCCGACCAGCAGCAGCCATTCGACATGCGAGTCACCGATCCACCAGGCAAACGGCAGCAGCAAGGCGCACAGCACGATCTCCTGGCGGAAGGCCTCTTCGTTGCTCCAGGCGGCCTTGAGGCCCTTGAGCGAGTAACGCGCGGAATGCTTGAGGTGGGTCAAGCCGGTATGCCGTGATTTCATCTTCGGGTCTCGTACAGAAGCAGCACGGAGGCTGCAAAGGCCGATCTTTCAATCGGACGACGTCTGCCAGCAACACGCCTCGGGAGAGCTCGCAGCACACCGGCCAGCGACAGCGCAGCGCTGCCTGCGCGATTTTCACGACCAAAGGCTACCCGAGACCTCATCGACGGGCGTGCTCTAATACCGCTAGGCGCTCGATGACGGCGGCGATGATAGCAAAGCACGCGCTGAAGCGGCATTGCCGATCCCGTCCTCCAACAACAACAAATCAACGCCGGGAACTGCCCATGCCTTCGCTATCACACGACACACGCCAGACGCTCAGCCGCGGACTGGCGCGCAACTTCCTCGGCCAGTCGCCACGCTGGTACAAGCAGCTGATGTGCCTGTTTCTGATCACCAATCCGCTGCTGCTGTGGTTCAGCGGTCCGCAAGGTGGCGTGATCGTCGGTTGGCTGCTGCTGGGGGAATTCATCTTCACGCTGGCGATGGCGCTCAAGTGCTATCCCCTCCAGCCAGGCGGTCTGCTGGCGCTGGAGGCCGTCGTCATCGGCATGGCCTCGCCGGAGGCCATCATGCAGGAGATGGAGCGCAACCTGCCGGTGATCCTGCTGCTGATGTTCATGGTGGCCGGCATCTACTTCATGAAGCCGCTGCTGCTGTATGCCTTCACCAAGATCATCCTCGGCGTGCGCTCCAAGACCTGGCTGTCGCTGATGTTCTGTCTCTCCAGCGCCCTGCTGTCCGCCTTTCTCGATGCCTTGACGGTGACGGCGGTGATCATCAGCATCGCGGTGGGCTTCTACTCCGTCTACCACAAGGTGGCCTCGGGCAAGCATTTCGATACCCAGCATGACCATGCCAACGATGTCAGCGTCGAGGCCGTGCACAGTGAAGACCTCGAGGATTTCCGCGGCTTTCTGCGCTCGTTGCTGATGCATGGCGCGGTGGGAACCGCGCTGGGAGGCGTCAGCACCATGATCGGCGAGCCGCAGAATCTGGTGATCGCCAAGGCCGCCGAATGGGACTTCATCGACTTCTTCCTCGCCATGGCGCCGGTCACCGTGCCGACCTTCTTCGCCGGCCTCGCCCTGTGCGTCCTGCTGGAGCGTGGCCGCTGGTTCGGCTACGGCCAGCGCCTGCCCGCCAGCGTGCGACGCATTCTCGAGGATTATGATCATCACCAGGATTCACGGCGCACGCCGCGGGAACGCGCCGCGCTGATCGTGCAGGCCGTGGTGGCCGTGCTGCTGGTCCTGGCGCTGGCACTGCACATGGCAGAGGTCGGGCTGATCGGGCTGGCGGTGATCATTCTGCTGACCGCCGGCAATGGCATCACCGATGAGCACCAGATCGGCCGCGCCTTCCAGGAATCGCTGCCCTTCACCTCACTGCTGGTGGTGTTCTTCACCATCGTCGCGGTCATCCACGAGCAGCATCTGTTCCAGCCGTTCATCCAGTGGGTACTGAGTCTGCCCATCGAGGAACAGGCCGGCGCGCTGTTTCTGGCCAACGGCCTGCTCTCGGCCATCTCGGACAATGTCTTCGTGGCCACGGTGTACATCACCCAGGTCAAGAACGAGTTCGTGGCCGGCAATATCAGCCGCGAGCACTTCCATGCGCTGGCGGTCGCGGTGAACACCGGCACCAACCTGCCCAGCGTTGCGACTCCCAATGGCCAGGCGGCGTTCCTCTTTCTGCTCACCTCTGCCATCGCGCCGCTGGTCAGGCTCTCCTACGGGCGCATGGTGTGGATGGCGCTGCCCTACACGGTGCTGATGACGCTGGTCGGACTGGCCACCGTGCGCAGCTTCATCTAGCCAGCGCCTCCTGTTCCTGGGGCCAGCCGCACATCCGGCTGGCCCCGGTTGCGTCAGTCTCATCCCAATGTCGATATCGCGAGGCTTCCCCACAGCGTCGCTTGCAGGCACTGTGAGATGACGCGTCTCGATCAGACGCCGTGACACCCTTCAAGCAGGAAGACCGCCAACACCCACGCCATCCACAAGGAGACAGCCATGTCCCGCGCACTGATGCTGCACGAAGAGACACCTCGCGCCCGAGTCGTCGACCTTTCCGATGATCAGCTACCTGACCTGCCTGTCACGGTGGCCATCGAGCGTTCCGGGCTCAACTACAAGGACGCGTTGGCCATCACCGGCCGTGGCAAGATCGTTCGCGAGCTGCCCTTCGTGCCGGGCATCGATTTCGCGGGTCGCGTCGAGGCCTCCGACTCGCCGGATTATCAGCCGGGCGATGAGGTCCTCCTGACCGGCTGGGGCGTGGGCGAGCGCCATTGGGGCGGCCTGGCCGAGCGCATGCGCGTCAAGCCCGAGTGGCTGGTCAAGCGCCCTGCCAATCTGAGCGCCGAGCAGGCCATGGCCTTCGGTACCGCCGGCCTGACCGCCATGCTGTGCGTGATGCGCCTCGAGGAAGCCGGCCTGACGCCCGAGCAGGGCCCGGTGATCGTCACCGGCGCCACCGGTGGGGTCGGCAGCTGGGCCGTGCAGATGCTGGCCGGGCAAGGCTTCGAGGTTCACGCGGTCAGCGGCAAGGCCGAGCAGCGCGAATGGCTCGAGTCACTGGGCGCGAGCGAAGTCCATCTGCGCAGTGATTTCGAGGACAAGGGCCGTCCGCTGGAAAAGAGCCGCTGGGCAGGCGCCGTGGATACCGCCGGTGGCCAGGTGCTGGCCAATCTGCTGGCGCAGATGAATTACGATGGCAAGGTGGCGGCCGTGGGCCTCGCGGCGGGCGCCGACCTGCCCACCAGCGTGATGCCGTTCATCCTGCGCGGCGTCTCGTTACTGGGCGTCGATAGCGTCATGATCAATGCCGAACGCCGTCAAAGGGTATGGCAGCGTCTGGCCGACCTGCCGGACGAGATGCACGCCCAGATGCAGCTCGAGACGGTCGGCCTGGAAGGCCTCGCCGAACGCGCCGAGGCGATGATCGACGGACGCGTCAGCGGTCGTGTGCTGCTCGATCCGACGCGCTGAAGACACTCGACGCACGACCCGCGACGGAAAATTTGCCCTCACAGCGCCAAAAACGCTTCAAGTCCTTGATTGTTGCGGTGCAATAGCGATTTTGGCGTTAGCCAACGCCGTCACACAACGCTATGCTCTTGTTATCTCGTTGCGCCCTGTCGAGCGTCCCGAGTGCCCTCCCCTCAGCCATGCCGGGCGTGTGGAGGACCACCCCGCCTTCGGGCGGGGTTTTTTGTGTCTGTCACTCAGGCCATGAACACGAAAGCCCCGCCGATTGGCGGGGCTTTCGTGTTCATGCGCGCGATCAGGAGCTCAGTTGCGCTCGATCATCGCGGTCAGGTCCTCGGCGACCGGATCCAGCACCTGCGGCCAGGACAGATAAGGCACCGCCGCTCGGCCGTTGACCATCACCGCGAAGGCGCCCCAGCGGCCACTTTGCGTGCGGAAGTATCCCGAGATGGCGCGAACCGGCACCGGGTTGTTGAGCGTGCCCGTCTTGACCATCACGTGATTGCGGAAGGTCTCGCTGCCACGGCGGATGAAGCGCATAGGGCCATTGACCGGTGCCTGCAGGCCCGCCACGAAGGTGGGGAACAGCGCCGGGCGGTGATACATGCTGTCGAGCAACGCCACCAGCCCACTGACGCTGGTGCGGTTCTGTGAGGTCAGGCCGCTGCCGGAATACATCGTCAGCGGGCCGTGACCGGGAATCGCGCTGGCGAAGGTCTCGAGCTTGGCACCGCCCTGGCGCAAGGTGGCCTGGCTGCCGCCGACCAGCGCCAGCGTCAGCTGGTCCGCCATGAAGTTGTTGGAGTAGTTGAGCATGCGCGTCAGCAACTCCTGCATCGGCTTGCCTTCGACGCTACCGAGCTGCGCGGCGCTGGAGGGCGGCGCCGTCGAGGTGATGTCCACCCCGCCGGTCACCGTGATCCCGGCGCGCGCCAGGATGTCACGCATCAGCTCACCGGTGTACAGCGCAGGATTGGAGACGGCGCGGTAGATGCTGCGCGGCTGGCTGTCGGCGGCGATGGTGCCGGTGACGACCAGCGTATCGCGACCGTTGCTGGTGGTGCGGCGGGCATTGATGGCGCTCTTGCCCCCCGCGCCGACCGTGGTGACCTGGTTATCGAAGATCTCGGTGGGCTGTGTGGTGTCGCAGCTGGCCAGTCGCGCCGGCGCCTGACTGCCCGCACCCGGCATCACCTTCACGCACCAGCTGGCATAGTTGCTGGCCGCGGACGACAGCAGCGCATCATAGGCATTGCTGGAACGCCGCGAGGCATTGCAGCGATCGGTACTGATGCAGGGCACCGGCCCGAAACGCCACTGACTGATCAACAGGCGCCCTTCGACGCGGCGGATGCCCCGAAAGCGCAGCTCCTCGGTCAGCCGCCACAGCTCTTCACTGGTCAGCGCCGGGTCGCCGCTGCCCTCGAGCACCAGGTCACCGGTCAAGACGCCGCCGCTGATCGTGCCCGTGCTGCGCAGACGCGTCGAGAAACGGTACTGCGGGCCGAAACGGTCCAGCGCCGCACCGGCGATATAGAGCTTGGACAGCGAAGCCGGCGTCAGTTGCTGGTCGGGATTGACCGAGGCCAGCGTCTCGCCGGTATCGAGCATGCGCGCCTGGGCACTGACGATGAAGCCCTTGTCAGTCAGTCGCGTCAGGTTGTCAAAGCCCGCCGCCTGCGCCGGGCCCGCCACGACAAGCGTCGCCCCGGCCGCCATGGCCAGTCGGCGCAGCGAGCGCGTGAAACGCAGCGACTTGCCCGCTGCTGCGGGGCGCGCCGCCTTCAGCAAGGGCAACAGGGGAGACAGTCGGGAGGGTCGCGCAGAGGTCGGTGCAGTGCGAAATAGGGGCATGAGGCATCCAGTGACGTCGTCGGTGAGCATCCATGTCACAGCCGGGAGGCGCCGTGATGCCCCTAGCTTAATGAGGACTGGCGCTGGAAAACAGATGCAGGACGGCGACACCGCCCACGATCATCGCCAGCCCCAGGATGGCCGGCAGGTCCGGCATCTCGCGATAGACCACCGCACCGAACACGGTGACCAGCACGATGCCGAGCCCGGACCACACCGCATAGGTCACGCCCAGCGGCAGATCACGCAGTACCAGCGTCAGGAAATAGAAGGCGATGCCGTAGCCCACCACCACGATCACGCTGGGGCCGAGTCGCGAAAAGGACTCGGAGGCCTTGAGCGCGCTGGTCGCGATGACCTCTGCCAATATGGCCACTGCCAGGAAGACATAACTCATCGAATCACCTCGTATTGTGGGGGGCCAGCTGCTGCTCACGCGCGGCCTTGCGCGCCAGCAGACGACTCATCACGGCATCGAACAGCGGATTGAAGATCATGGCCCAGACCAGGAAGAAGGCAACGAAGCCCAGATCCAGCAGCAATGCCTGCCACAGCCCCAGGTCGAGCCAGGCGGCCACGATGAAGACGGTCACCAGTACCAGGCCGAGCTCGAAGCCGAGTGCCTGAGCGATGCGCTGGGTCGCGCTGCGCTGGCGGGTCGGCACCCAGCGATCGAACATCCAGTTCCAGACCGTACTCCAGATCACCGCCAGTGTGGACATCACCACCGCCAGGCTACCCATGCTCGCCAGGTCATGCCCCGTGACCCGTGCCGACAGCGGCGCCACGAGCAGGATGCCGCCCAATTCCAGCAATCCTGCCTGGGCCAGACGTTCTTTCTTGGAACGCATGTCATACCTCCTCTCGATCACCGCGCGTGATGCCGAATGGGCTGAACGACGCGGATGGAGGAGGCATTCTAGAGAGATACAAGATGGTTTAAAGTTGGTATCCATCTATTATTCAGATGGATCAAGGCGCGAGGCGAGGCAATGAACTGGACACTGGAGCAACTGCAGACGCTGCGCTGCGTGGCGGAGACGGGCTCGTTCTCGGCGGCGGCGCGGCGTCTGGGTCGCGCGCAATCCGCGGTCAGCACCGCCATCGCCAATCTGGAGCTGGACCTGGGCTGCGAGCTGTTCGATCGCCGCCCCCGTACGCCGGTGCTGACGCCCGCGGGCGAGGCCATGCTGCATGAAGCCAACAGCGTGCTGATGCAATGCCAGCGCCTGGAGGCACGCGCCCGCACCCTCAGCCAGGGGCTGGAAGCCAGCCTGACGCTGGCGATCGATGAGGCGCTGGTAGAAATGCCGCCGGTGATGGCGGTGCTGGAAAAGATGGCGGTGCAATACCCGACGCTGACGCTGAATCTGCTCAATGGCGCGCAGGATGAGGTGGCCCGCTGGGTGGAGCAGCATCAGGCCAATCTCGGCATCCTGTTCTATCAGCCGCTGGGTGTCATGGCGCTGGAGCGCGAGGCGCTGGGACGACTGGAGCAGGTGCTGATCGTGGCACGCGATCACCCGCTGGCGCAGCTCGAGAGCCCGACCCACAGTGATCTGGCCGATCACCGCCAGCTGATGATCGGCCAACGCCAGCAACTGGAACCCGGCCACGAGGGGCCTCGCTCACAGCGCTTCTGGCAGCTCAACAGCTTCTATGCGATGGCTGAGCTGACGACGCGCGGTCTGGGCTGGGCGCAGGTTCCGCGCCATATCGCCCACTACCCGCCCTTCCAGCAGCGCCTGAAGATTCTGGACTTGAGTGCGCTGGGCGCCACCGCCGACATCGATATCGAACTGATCTCGCGCCGCGACAGCCCTCGCGGCCCCGCAGCCAGCTGGCTGCGCCAGTCACTGCGCGACACCTTCCACAACAGCCACGCCGCTATCGCCAACCAGAACCTGCCACCGGCGTGATTCGCGTCAGACCTGCAGCGGGTAGCGCTCGGGCGTGTGTTCAAGCTGGCATTCGAGTCGCCACAGCGCCTGGCCAGACTCGTGATACTTGCGCTCGAAGTGCGTCAGATAATCACCCTGCGGCGCGAAGGCGTGCGCCGTCACCTCGACACCGGTGGCATGCCCGATGGCCTGGGCGAATTCCCGAGCGTAGATCTCCCAGTTGGTGCGCAGCTCAAGCTGACCGCCCAGCGCCATGATGATCGGAAATACCGGATGGCCCTGCCAGCGCATCTTGAGATGGCGCGCCTTGGGATAAGGATTGGGGTACAGCAGGGTGTGATGCGCAGGTGCCCAGCCCGCAGCGAGCGCCAGGCGCCAGAAGTCGACGAGGTCCGCGCGCACCAGCAAGGCGTTGTCCGGCAGCTCGCCATGCTTGCGGCTGAGACGGTCTTCGCTGCGGTCCACGCCGATGACGGCATGGTCCGGATGCGTCAGTGCCAGCTGGCGGGTCGATCGCCCGACGCCGCAGCCGCTGTCCAGCCACAGGGGCTTCGCCTGAGCCGACAACCACTGTTGCGCTTGCAGGAACGCTTCGCGGGTATGCTCCGCCACGGGTTTGCGCAGCGGATGCGCCATCGCACGGCGCACGCGACGCTCGATATCCTCGTGGGGGCCGGTCTGGGGGGAATCGATCTGGCGGGAGTTGGCGTACATCAGCAGTTCCGATAGCAACGGGCAGGAAAATCACGCGCGGAGTCTAGCAGATGCGCCTGCATCGGGCTGCGCCATATGGCGTACAGCCCATCCGGGGCCGGCGGTGCAGGAAGGCCTGGACACAAAAAAAGGCGCCTGCCTCGCGGCACGCGCCTACACCAACTCAAACAGCCACGACAGAATGGCAGCTTGCGATTCGAAAATCAAACAAACGTTTAATCACGATCATCCCGCGCCACGACGAGTACAAAAACAGGCCAGTGGGACTCGCACTGAGCGCAGAGATATCGCACAGTGTTCGCAGCAAGCGCTCGCTGGCGCGCCCGCGTAGAGGCGGGGGTGCATGACGCCTGTATTGAGGGGGTGTTATCATCCGCCCATCATTTGGACGAATATCCGCAGAGGTATCGCCCAGACCAACGACTCACAGTATTTTTACGAGGAAAGCGGCTTGTCACACTTACCGGTGATCGTCGGCATGGGCGGCGTCAATGCCGCCGGCAGAACTTCGGGCCATCAGGCGTTCCGACGCACGGTGCTCGACTCCCTGCCGGAGACAGACCGTCAAGAGACCCTGCTGGGTCTCGCGTCGCTCATGAACCTCGCCCGCTGCGATGATCAGGGCCAGTGGTTCGATGCCGAAGGCCAGCCCGCCGAGGCTCAGGCGCTTGCGGAGCGTCTGGCAGACCAGGTGCTGTCCCACACCCTGATTCGTCGCATTGAAGACGAGCGCTTCAACGCGACCGGCATTCCTGCCAATCGTCAGTCAAAGCTGACGCTGGGCCAGGACTTGACCTTCACGCTGCGCAGCCGCCAGCTGCCGGAACAGCCGCCCGCTGACTGGCAGATCCGCGAGCTGGATAACCGTCATGTCGAAGTCACGGTACCGGCCGGCGAATTCGATGTCCTGCTGCCCGATCATCGTCAGGCGCTGGTGCGCGCCGCGGGTCAGCTGCCCAGCGGCTTCGCGCCGGAGCAGCTCTATCGCAGCGTGCATCACCCGCGCGGCCTGTCGATGACCATCTTCGGTGCCAGCGATTGCCTCGGCGACAGCGGCCTGGACTGGGATGCGCTGCGCGATAGCCTCGATCCGGACGATATTGCCGTCTACGCCGGCAATTCCATCGGCCAGATGGACGCCGAAGGCTGGGGCGGACTGATGAAGTCCTTCGTGGCCGGCGAGCGCGCCACCTCCAAGCAGATGCCGCTGGGCTATGCCCAGATGCCCGCCGACTTCCTCAATGCCTATGTGCTGGGCAATGTCGGCGGCGCCGGTGCCGCGATGGGCGCCTGCGCAAGCTTCCTCTACAACCTGAAGCTGGGCCTGAATGACATCCGCAGCGGCCGTCGCCGTGTGGTGATGGTCGGCACCGCCGATGCGCCGATCACGCCGGAAGTCATCGAGGGCTTCCGCAGCATGGGCGCTCTGGCCGATGACGAGAGCCTCAAGGCCCTCGACGCGCTGGAAGTGCTCACCGACAGCGATTACCAGAAGGCCTGTCGCCCGTTCGCGCGCAACTGTGGCTTCACCATCGCGGAAGCGACCCAGTTCGTGATTCTGATGGCGGATGATCTGGCGCTGGACACCGGCGCTCGCATCATCGGCAGCGTGCCGGACGTGTTCGTCAATGCCGACGGTTGGAAGCGTTCCATCTCGGCGCCCGGCGTCGGCAACTATATCACCCTGAGCAAGGCGGTGGCGCTGGCGCGCGATATCATCGGCGATGAAGGCGTGCGCCAGCGCAGCTTCGTGCACGCCCATGCCACCTCCACGCCGAAGAACCGCACCACCGAATCCCACGTGCTCAATGAAGTGGCTCGCGCCAACGACATCCAGGCCTGGCCCGTGGTGGCGGTAAAATCCTTCGTCGGCCACAGCCAGGGCAGTGCCGCGGGCGATCAGGCGGTATCGGCGCTCGGCAGCATGGCGACCGGCATCCTGCCGGGTATCCCGACGCTGGATGCCATCGCCGATGACGTGCATCACAGCCACCTAGACATCCGCCGCGAGGCGCGCGAGTTCACCGCAGACGTCGCCTTCATCAATGCCAAGGGCTTCGGTGGCAACAACGCCAGTGGCGTGGTGCTGTCGGCAGACGTCACGCTGAAGTTGCTGGCGGCGCGACATGGTGAGGAGGCACTGGCCGCCTGGCGTGAGCGCAGCGGTCTCTGCGAGCAGCGTCGCGCCGACTATCTGGACAAGGCACAGCGCGGCGAATTCACGCCGACCTATCGCTTCGGTGAAGGCGTGCTCGAAGGTCCGGAGCTGGAGATCACGGATCGCGAGATCCGTATCCCCGGCTATGCGAAGCCCGTCTCGCTCAAGGTCGACAACCCCTTCGGTTCGCTGTAAGCCAGGCTCGCTGCAAGACCGGCTGGCTGCCCCTCCCGGGTTGCGCACTCGGTGACGAATCCCCTCCCGCGACTGGCAAGCCGCGCGAGGGGTTCTACACTCGGCGTACCGGGGGAGCCGGCGGCGCGACAGCCACTGCGTCCCGGCCTTCTGCGGCTCCTCATCCTTCGTCGTCCACTGCAGCCGGTCACCAGGCTGACCCGCTGCCGACAGAGCTCGAGTTCGTCATGCCCAAGAACATTGCCGTCTATCCCGGCACCTTCGACCCGATCACCAATGGCCATACCGACCTGATCGAGCGCGGCGCCCGCCTGTTCGACAAGGTAGTGGTCGCGGTGGCTTATAGCCCCAGCAAACGCCCCGCGCTGCCGCTGGAGATGCGCATCGATCTGGCACGCCGGATTCTGGCGCATCTCGACAATGTCGAGGTCATCGGTTTCAGCTGCCTGCTGACAGAGCTGCTTGAGCAGCAGAATGCGCGTATCATTCTGCGCGGCCTGCGTGCGGTCTCCGACTTCGAGTACGAACTGCAGCTGGCCAACATGAACCGGGCCCAGGCACCGCACGTCGATAGCCTGTTCCTGACCCCGGAATTACAGAACTCCTACATTTCATCGACCATCGTGCGCGAGATATCGCGTCATGGCGGTGATGTGTCGCGTCTGGTGCATCCGCTGGTGGCCGAGACCCTCGCCCGGCATTTCTCCGCTACCGACGACGACACCGCCACAAGCTGAGGACAGCATCATGGCCCTGATCATCACTGATGAGTGCATCAACTGCGACGTCTGCGAGCCGGAATGTCCCAATGGGGCCATCTCGCCGGGGGAAGAGATCTATGTCATCGACCCGGACCTGTGCACCGAATGCGTCGGACACTTCGATGAGCCGCAATGTCAGCAGGTCTGCCCTGTCGACTGCATCCCGCTCGACCCGGCCAACAAGGAAAACCAGGAAGAGCTGATGGACAAGTACCACATCATCACGGCCGCACTCGGCAACTGATTGCCGCCTGCTCCGGCAGCCGTCATGGCGATGACATGGCCTGTACTGCGCCACATCCGTCGTGACGGCTGCTGCTTGCTTCTTGCCTGACACCTCCTGCTTTCTCCGCAAGCCCTCTATATAAGCTCTTTCCTCAAGCCCTCTCCATAAGCCCTTTCCTCAGGCTCGGCCCTGACTGACGCTTCAGCGCCAGACTCGCCAACGCGTCGCCTCTTGCCGCGAGACACCAACGGGTAACGTAACCGACTGGCACTAACACCGACTGGCAAAGGCGCCGACGGGCAAAGACGCCGGCTGGCGATACACTTCGTTCGCGATCAAGACCTCCCGCTCTACCCGCCAGTGCCTGCTCCCGCCGTCCTCCCTGCTGGCCCCGCTGCTGGCCCCGCTGCTGACATGGCCAGACAGCATCGTGGCTACCGGCCTGCTCTCGGCCCCTGCCTAAACAGCTACGCAATTAATACCAAACGCTACTCTAAGTTATTTTCTGTTAGGATAATGTAAACAATCTATTCTATCCTGTAGTTACGCAGTCACCGGTCATCCCCTTTCACGCGCACGGATTGCCCATGTCCTCTCGCTCGCTCTCTACCGTTCTCAAGCGCCCCTTCCTGGGGACACGCACACAGCTGCCCAATGCCGGCACGGCGATGCTGCTTGTCATGCTGGCGATCATGGTGGTCTTGATCGTGGTGCCGCGTCCGCAGCTGTTCAGCTCGGTCGGACATTACCTCGTCCCGCATTCACTGCTGGAAATGGGCGCGATACTGGTCGCACTGATGTCTGCCGTCTCCATCTTCCAGGGGCACCGTCGGACGCTGCCGACCAGCTTTCTGGTCATGGGATGCGCCTTCATGCTCTCCGCCTTCTTCGACATGGTGCATATCTTCAGCTACGACGGCATGCCCGACTTCGTCAGCGAAGCCTCCGTCAGCAAGGCCATCCACTTCTGGCTGGCAGGGCGGACCGCCTTCATCATCGCGCTGCTGGCCCCCTGCCTGCTGACAGCCCGCCCCGTGCCGCGTCGCTATCTGCCCCTGGCCTTTGGCTTGACGCTCGCCATCGGGCTGGCGGTGAGCTGGATAGGCCTCTTTCATCTCGACTTCCTGCCAGAGACCTTCATCGTCGGCAGCGGCCTGACCGCCTGGAAGATCGGCTACGAGTGGACCCTGGCGCTGAGCGCTGTGCTGGCCGCGGTACTTCTGCTCGGCGCGCGCCGACTGCCTGAAGGCACCAATGCCGGCTGGCTGGCGGTCGCGGCGCTGGCCACGGGGATTTCCGAGCTGTGCTTCACGCTCTATGCCACTGCCTTCGATGTCTTCAATCTGCTCGGCCATCTGTACAAGGTGGTGGCCTACGCGATGATCTATCACGCCATCTATTCATCGCGCATGGTCTACCCCTATCAGCAGCTGCAGAAGATGAGTGACGCCCTGGGCGAGGCCGAACAACGCTGGCAGTTCGCGCTGGAAGGCTCAGGCGCCGGCGTCTGGGACTGGGACTGGAAGCAGGATACCGATCACGTCTTCTACTCTCCGCAGTGGAAAGCGACGCTCGGCTTCCAGGAACACGAGATCGGCAGCAGCTTCGATGAGTGGAAGTCACGCATTCACCCGGATGACATGCCGCGCACCCTCGACGACCTGAAACAGCACTTTGAAGGCCACAGCGCAGAATATCGCAACGAGCACCGCATGCTGACGCGCAACGGTGAATGGAAGTGGATTCTCGATCAGGGACGCGTGGTGGAACGTGCCGAGGATGGCAGGCCCCTGCGCATGATCGGCACTCACAGCGATATCGACTGGATCAAGGAGCAGCAGCAACGCCTGATCAGCAGCCGTGCCCGTCTGCGCTCCATCTATCACTCCGCCCCGGTGGGCATCATCGTCGCCGACCGGGATGGCACCATCGCGGATGCCAACTCGGCCATGCATGCCCTGCTGGGCAAGAGTGATGCCGAGCTTTTCCAGCAATCGCTGTGGGGGCTGTTCTCACTGGATGAGATCAGTCGCATGAAACGTGCCTGGGGCCAGCTGCAGCGCGAAGGCGGCAGCTTCCAGGACGAATACCACATGCAGACTGATACGGGGCAGATGTTCTGGGCGGAAGTCACCCTCACGCCGCTCGAGGGCGAGGAACGCACCCTGGTATTGATCAACAATATCGAGGACCGCCGCCGCGCCATCGAGTTGCTCGAGGAGAATGCGACCCTGTATCAGGAAGTCTTCAGCACCGGCAACGCCATCAAGCTGCTGATCGACCCGGAGCTTGCCGAGATCATCGATGCCAACCCGGTCGCCGCCGACTTCTATGGCTACAGCATCGGCGAGATGTGCGGCATGCCACTGGGCCGTATCAACGTGCTGGCCAGCCAGTCGCTCTCCAAGCGCATCCGTGCGGTCGTCAACCGTACCGACAACCACTTCGAGGCCAGCCATCAGCTTGCCAACGGTGAATTGCGTGATGTCGAGATCTTTACCGGCCCGGTGGACCTGAACGGCCGCACCCTGCTGTTCTCCATCGTTCACGACATCACCGACCGCAAGCGTGCCCAGCGCGACCTGCAGGCCGCCAACCTCAAGCTGTCGCGACTCTCCGAGAGCCGCAGCCAGATCCATCACCTCGCGGAATGCCTGCTGACCTGCTCCCAGCTCGATGAGATCATCACCCAGCTCAATGTTCGTCTGCCCAGCCTGTTCGCCGGCTGCGAAGGCAACGTGACCCTGCATGACCCGAATGACATCAATCAGACGATGCATATCAACTGGGGGACACCACCCACCGATGCTCGTCACCTCAAGCAGACGCTGACGGTCGGGGATGGCCAGGTGGGGGAATTCGTGCTGCTGATCCCGCCGGAAGAGGACAGCCTGGAGCGCCTTCAGCCCCTGGCGGAAGATGTCAGCCACCTGGTGATGCTGGCACTGGCCGACCTGCAGCTGAAGCGGGGTCTGGCACATGAGGCGCGCAAGGACACGCTGACGCGCCTCTTCAATCGTCGTCACCTCGATGAGGTGCTGCCCCAGAAACTGGCCGAGGCCAGCATCGGCAACCCGCTGTCTCTGGTGGTGCTGGATCTCGACCACTTCAAGCAGGTCAACGATACCTACGGGCACGAGATGGGCGATCAGGTCCTCACGCGTCTGGCCAACCTGATACGTGAGTCGCTGCGCAGCTCCGATGAAGCCTGTCGCTACGGCGGCGAAGAGTTCGTGATTCTGATCCCCGGTGCCAGCGCAGCGGTGTCACGCGCACGCGTCGAGGCCATTCTCGAAGCCTTCCACGAAGAAGTCTTCGAGCATGAGACGCTGGGGCCGCTGACCGGCTTGAGCTTCTCCGCCGGGGTCGCCAATGCGCCACATGACAGCCAGGCCACCGACGCGCTGTTCAACATGGCCGACAATGCGCTCTATGAGGCGAAACGCGCCGGACGCAAACGCGTGCTGTGCTTCAACTCACTGCCGCCCGCAGCCGATAGCCACGCCAGGCAACCCGCGCACTGACCCCATCTCTCACCACCCTTCAGACACGACAACGCCGACCCTCGAGGTCGGCGTTGTCGTGTCCAGCCATGAGCGGCGCGTGCTCACCAGCCGCGATCAGGACATCCTCAATCCCAATCGACCCGCGTGGTCTTGCAGCCCAGGCAGCGAGCGAAGGTCGCCTGCGCCGGGGTCGCGACCAGTACGCGCGCCGTCTCATCGATATTCTGCCCCATGGCCGCGAAGGGAGCCGACACGACAAAGATGGCAGCACCGACGACGGTCGTGGCCAGCAACAGTGGACGCCCGATAAGGGCATCGGCCACCATCATGCCTGCGCTGGGTGTGTCGTCACCCTGCTCGCTGGGCAGCTCGATGGCCTGCACCGGCGTCGCCAGCACCAGCGTCATGCCAGCTGCTGCAAGCCCAGTGCGCAATCGCGTGCTTCGCTGAAAAATCGTGCGTTTCATAGTCAGTTCCCTTGCGTCCGGACGCTCCATGCGTCCCTGTTATGGGTCTTCGCGCCAGTGGATCTCTCGGCTGGCGCATGGCAGGCCTTGCCATCAAGTCACCAGAACTAGATTAGCGCTCCAGCGCCATTACGCCCAGCCCTGCCAGGCCTTATCCTGATCAACGCGACCGCTCCCGGCTGACCTTACCTTCACCCCTCATTCGGACCCAACATGCCCGCCCCTTCCCTGAAGACCGCCACACTGCCTTCCGCCGATCGCCATATGTGGCGCCTGGCCTGGCCCATCATCCTTTCCAACATTTCGGTGCCGTTGCTGGGGCTGGTGGATACCGCCGTGGTCGGGCATCTCGAGGATGCGGTGTATCTGGGCGCGGTCACGCTGGGCGCGGTCCTCTTCAGCTTCCTGTACTGGGGCTTCGGGTTCCTGCGCATGGGCACGACCGGCATGACGGCACAGGCCCATGGCCGTGAAGACCACAATGGCCTGCGCACCTTGCTGGGCCAGGGCATCGGGCTGGCGCTGGCCATCGGGCTGGTGTTGATCATCGCCGGCTCGCCGCTGATCACCCTGGGACTATCGCTGATGGAAGCCAGCGAGGCCACGCTTGCCCTGGCCCATGACTACGCCAGCATCCGGCTGTGGTCGGCACCGGCCGTGCTGATCAACTACGTGATTCTGGGCTGGTTCCTGGGGCTGGGGAATTCGCGTGTCACGCTCGGCATCCTCGTGCTGACCAATGGCGTCAACATCCTGCTCGACCTGGCCTTCGTGCCCGGCCTTGGCATGACCAGCGATGGCGTGGCGCTGGCCAGCGTGATCGCCGACTACTGTGCGCTGGCCACGGGCCTGTGGCTGGTCGCCCGCCAGCTCAGACGCATGCCGGGGCGCAGTGACCGCGCAGCGCTGCTGTCTCTCCCCGCCTGGGGCGCGCTGATCCGCGTCAATCAGCATCTGTTCGTGCGCACCCTGTGCCTGCTGGGCGCGACGGCCTATTTCACCTCGCAGGGTGCCAGCTTCGGGGATGATGTTCTGGCGGCCAATGCGGTGTTGCTGCAGTTCGTGATGATGACGTCCTATGCACTGGATGGCTTCGCCCAGGCGGCGGAATCAGAGGTCGGGCGAGCCGTCGGCCAGAACGACTGGCAACGCTTCGCGCGCAGCGTGGGAGCGGCAACCCGCTTCTCCTTGATCACCGCGACAGCGGCCAGCGGCCTGCTCTGGCTCTGCGGGCCGGCGTTGATCCACCTGCTGACCGACATTCCCGAAGTCCGTGCCCTGGCCACCCTCTATCTGCCCTGGATGGTCGCCATGCCCCTGGTCGCGGTGTGGAGCTACCTGCTGGACGGCATCTTCATCGGTGCCACGGCGACGCGTGAAATGCGCAATACGCTGGTGGTATCCCTGCTGGCCTTCATCGGCCTGTGGCCGCTGCTCGAAGGCTTCGGCAATAATGGACTGTGGCTGGCCTTCCTGCTGTTCACCAGCGTGCGCTCTGCCGTGCTCGGCGGCTACTACCTGCATCATCGCCGCCATCATTGGCGCTGATGCCATGCCAATTGAAGTCTCCAGCAGGTTGATGCAGCGCTGAAAGGCTTGCCGCTGGCATTGGCGCGCCACTCGACCATCGCGCGATATTCTCCTGATAGCGAATGGACTAATGTGAGCGTGCCAACCCGTTTCCCATACTGATAAAAAGCCAACAGGGACTCTCACATGCTGCAATCGCTATCACGGCCAGCCGTCAAGCTGGTTGAGCGCTATCTGCCTGACCCCTATATCTTCGTCTTGTTGCTGACCGTCGTTGCAGCGGCAGCCGCCATGCTCATCGAACAGCGCTCCCCCACCGAGGTGATGCGCTATTGGGGCGATGGCTTCTGGAATCTGCTGACCTTCTCGATGCAGATGCTGCTGGTGTTGATCTCCGGCTTCATGCTCGCCAACACCCCGCCGGTGAAGAAAGGCCTGGCCAGCATCGCCTCGCTGGCCAGAACGCCCGGCAGCGCCATCATGCTGGTCACCTTCGTGTCGCTGATCGCCAGCTGGATCAACTGGGGCTTCGGGCTGGTCATCGGGGCACTGTTCGCCAAGCAGCTGGCCAGGATGATCAAGGTCGATTACCGCCTGCTGATCGCCAGTGCCTACTCCGGTTTCGTGATCTGGCATGCGGGCATCTCGGGCTCGATTCCGCTGACCATCGCCACCGCGGGCCACTTCACCGAGGACAGCATCGGCATCGTGCCCACCTCGGACACCATCTTCGCCTTCTTCAATATCGCCATCGTCGCGGCGCTCTTGATCATCATGCCGCTGGTCAATCGCGCCATGATGCCCTTCGAGAAGGAAAGCGTGTACGTGGACCCGGCCCTGCTCGAGGAGAAGCACACCGAGATCAGCGACCAGCCTCGTCCCGCCGAGCGTCTCGAGAACTCGCCGATTCTCGCCTGGGTCGTCGGGCTGTTCGGCCTCGCCTGGCTGGTGGATCACTTCGTGATTCGTGGCGGCGGACTGAACCTGAACGTGATCAACTTCAGCTTCCTGTTCCTGGCCATCGTGCTGCATGGCACGCCGCGCAAGCTGCTGGACAGCCTGAATGAAGCCATCAAGGGTGGCGCAGGCATCGTCATCCAGTTCCCCTTCTACGCCGGCATCATGGCGATCATGGTGCAGTCGGGACTGGCCGCCACGCTGTCCGAAGGCTTCGTGTCGATTGCCACCGCCGACAGCCTGCCGTTCTGGTCCTTCATCAGTGCCGGTATCGTCAATCTGTTCGTGCCCTCCGGTGGCGGTCAGTGGGCCGTGCAGGCACCGGTCATGATTCCCGCCGCCCAGGCATTGGGTGCCGACCTGCCACGCGTCGCCATGGCCGTCGCCTGGGGCGATGCCTGGACCAACATGCTGCAGCCCTTCTGGGCACTGCCGGTGCTCGCCATCGCCGGACTCAAGGCCAAGGACATCATGGGCTTCTGCCTGGTGCAGCTGCTGGTGACCGGCATCATCATCTCGCTGGGTCTGACGCTGCTCTGATACCTGCCTGACGGCGGCGTCAGCTAGCCTTTTCAGCCAGCGATTCAGATAGCCTGCCTGATAACCCCGCAAGCTCCTTGCCCCCACAGGCGACTGTGGGGGCAAGGTCGTTTATAGATAGCTGATATGCCGCTCACGGGGTGCCAAGACGTCACGAATCCCGCAGACTAGCCATTATCCCTCTCTGCGCGGCATGCCAGAGCCATTGCTTCACCTGAGAGCCCCTGACAGCTCCCACTCACCTGACAGGCCCGTGCCTGAAGGACGCCCCAATGAGCGAGAACCAGCCAGAACAGACCGCCCTCAACGAAGCTCTGCCCGGCCAGCATCAGTTGATCATGACCGAGCTGATGACCCCCGACATGGCCAACTTCAGTGGCAAGGTGCACGGTGGCGCCATCCTCAAGAAGCTGGATGAAGTCGCCTACGCCTGTGCCAGTCGCTACAGCGGCAGCTACGTCGTCACCCTCTCGGTCGACCAGGTGCGCTTCAAGCAGCCGATCCACGTCGGTGAGCTGGTGACCTTCCTGGCCTCAGTCAATCATGTCGGCCGCTCCTCGATGGAGATCGGCATCAAGGTGGTCGCCGAATCCATCCAGGGTCGCCTGATTCGTCATACCAACAGCTGCTATCTGACCATGGTCGCGGTCGATTCCAACGGCCAGCCGGTGCCGGTGCCGCCACTCAACCTGGAAACCCAGGAACAGAAGCTGCGCTTCCACAAGGCCGCCATCCGCAAGAAGCTGCGCAAGCAGGCCGAAGAAGAAGAGAAGCGCCAGGAATCCATCGAGTTCTGAGCGAACCCCGGCAAATGCTGCGAGCGCAATCCTGACAGTCAGCACAAGATACGGAGTGCACCGCCCCGAGCGGATGGCGATACTGATCGTGAACCTTGCACAGCGAGATGAACGATGACATCAGTGTCCGGCGAAAAGACAGCGGTAGGCATGACGGCACCACCTGCCGCTGGCGACGCTCAAGGGTGCGATGAGGCCATCTGGCAGCGTCTGCTGGCGCGCCAGCCGATCGCCGGGGAGGCGCTGCGCTACGGCGTGATCACCACTGGCATCTTCTGTCGCATCGGCTGCCCATCCCCGGCGCCACGCCGGGACAACCTGCGCCTGTTTGCCGACGCCCACGCGGCGCGAGCCGCAGGCATGCGCGCCTGTCGGCGCTGTCATCCTGAGCAGTCCGACAAGCCTGATCGCCCTCAGGCCGACAAGCAGACTCGCCATCCCGTCAGGGCCACGTCTGGAGCACCGACGATGCCGGAATCGAACGCCTCACATTCATGCGCCTCCACTGCCGCCAGCTCGGCACCTGAAGATGCTGCCTCAGCCCCCGCCTCACCCTGGCCGCTGACGGTATGTCGGCAGCTGGAGCAGGCCGTCGCCGCAGGCGAGCCCACCCCGACACTCGCAAGCCTGGCGGCGGAGCACGGGATAAGCGCCTCGCATCTTCAGCGCCGCTTCACGACACTGCTGGGCCTGTCTCCTTCCGAGTACTCGGCGGGTCTGCGTCAGATGCAGTTCCATGCGCTGCTGGAGGAAGGCCATGGCGTGACCGAGGCGATCATCGCCGCCGGCTATCGCTCCAGCAGCCGCGCCTATGCACGCAGGGACGGCATCACGCCCAGCGCCCGCCGCTCCGGCGGCCAGGGAGAAGACCTGCTGGCATTGCATTGGCCGTGTCGCTTCGGGATACCGGAACAGTCCTGCTGGCTGAGCGCAGGCCTCAGCGCGCGTGGCGTGGTGGTCATCCAGCTCAGCGACAGTCGTGAGGCTGGCCAGCAGGCGCTGGAAGCACGTCTGCCCAAAGCCAATTGGCAGCAGATGGAGGCAGACGAGCAGGACGGCAACACTCACGCGGTCAGTCGCCTGCTGCATGCCTCACTGGGGGCACGGTTACTCGCCCTGTGCGAGCAACCGGAGACCAGTCATGCACTGCTGCTCGAACTGCCGCTGGATGTGCGTGGCACCGCCTTTCAATTGAGCGTCTGGCAGCAGCTCAACGCCACCGTGAGCGGCGATACCCTGACCTACCGCCAGCTGGCCGAGACGCTCGAGCGACCGACCGCCAGCCGCGCCGTCGCCAATGCCTGTGGTGCCAATCCGCTGGCTCTGCTGACGCCTTGTCATCGTGTGGTACGCGGCGATGGCGGGCTCGGCGGCTATCGCTGGGGCGTGCCGCTCAAGCAGGCCAGATTGGCGCAGGAGTCCGGCACCCGCCGGGAGTGAGCGCGGCGAAGCGCTAGAGCGTCATGGGACGCAGTGCAGGCGGCGCCTGCAGCTGCTCGCGCACGATTTCCAGCGCGTGGGTCAGCGCCTCACGGCTCTGGGCAGCGCTCAGGCACAGTCGGATGGCCTGCGGTGGCGGCTCATTGCCGACACAGAAGGGCTCGGCGCTGGTGACGTGCACACCCCGCTCGGCCAATGACGCGACCATCGCCTGACTGCGCTGCCCTTCGGGCAACCCAAGCCACAGATCGAACGAGGACGGCCGCGCCGCCGGTGACCACTCCGCCAGCAGCGTGCGGGCCAGTCGCTGGCGCGCGCGCATCTCCTCCATCTGCCACTCCACCAGCTGTGTCGCGTTGCCGCTGGTCAGCCAGGCGCAGACCGTCTCCATCAACAGCGGCGCCACCATCCAGCTGTGGCTGCGCAGCACTGCGCCGATGCGGGTCAGTACCTCCACCGGCGCCCGCAATACGCCCAGGCGCAGGCCGCCGGCCAGCAACTTGGAGGTGCTGAAGACATACAGGGTGCGCTCCGGCGCCATCTGATAGAGCCGCTTACCGCACTCCTCGTCGGGCAGATATTGCACCCCATCTTCCAGAATCCAGAAGTCATGCTGGCGTGCGAGGGCGACCAGTGCCTCGCGCCGGGCATGAGACAACTGCGCCGCGCCCGGATTGTTCTGCTCGGCCATCACATAGACCATTCTGGGCGCCTGCTGACGACACAGCCGCGCCAGCGCCTCGACATCCATGCCGTCCTTGTCCAGCGGCACACGCAACAGCTTGAGGCCACGTTCGGCGCTGGCGACGATCAAGCCGGGATAGGTCAGCGCGCCGGTGACCACGGCATCCCCGGGCGCCAGCAGCGCCGACAACGCCAGCGTGATGCCATTCTGGCCGCCCTGGGTCAGCATCAGCTCCTCGGGGTCGACCGGCATGCCGAGCTCGCCCATCCAGCTCGCCAGCAATTGACGATGGCTGCCGTCGCCGAATTCATTCTGATACTCGACACTGCGCTGCAAGGCCTCGGGTGACTGGCTGATCGCGGCCAGCGCCGCCGCCATTCCCTGCTGCCGCGCGGGGTGAGGCGGAGGCAGGCTCATGGTGAGATCGATCACGCCGGACGCTGCCGGCAGCGCGCCCTCCTGTTCTGGCGCCAATCCGTAGGCCTTGCTGGCACGCAGGGCATGCCCGAAGCTGCTGAAGGACCCATGCGCGCTCCGGGTGGCGCCATTGATGTAGGTGCCGCTCCCGACACGCGCCGACACCAGGCCACTCCGCTCGGCCTCGGCGTAGCCTCGCGTCACCGTGCCGATGGTCACGCCCAGCGCATCCGCCAGCCGCCGTTGAGGCGGCAGTCGCTCGCCTTCCTTGAGTTGGCCCGCGGCGATATCGAGGCGGATGGCCTCCGCCAGCGCACGGTAACGCGGCATGGCGGGGTCCAGGGTCGGAATCCACATTGTCATGGTGACAAAAAACCTGTTGACGGTAATTGTCATCAGATTATGCTCAAAACATGCCGCCAACAAGCCACAAAACACGGGAATGTGCCGGCACCTGAAAATTGAACCCATACAATCAGATACACCACCTCGACAACGCCCACCACGCTGAAGGACACCCATGGAATCCCTCGCCTTTCTGGCCCCCGCCACGCTTTTCATGCTGTCGATGACCCTGACGCCCGGCCCCAACAACGTGATGTTGACGGCCTCGGGGGCCAACTATGGTTACTGGCGCACCCTGCCGCATATCTTCGGCATCCTGATCGGCTGCCTGGTGCTGTTCATCGCCATCGCGCTGGGGCTGGGGCTGGTCTTCGAGCGATATCCCATCGTGCAGACGCTGCTGAAGGTGCTGGGCAGTGCCTACCTGCTCTATCTGTCCTGGAAGATCGCCACCGCCCCGCCCCCTGACTTCGCCAGCCAGCAGGATGCGCGTCCGATGACCTTCCTCGCGGCGAGCCTGTTCCAGTTCGCCAACCCCAAGGCCTGGGTGATGGGCATGGCGCTGATGGCAAGCTTTCTGCCCGAGGAAGGCCCGGCACTGCTCAACGCCGTATTGCTGGCAGGCTTCGCGGAACTGGTCGCGTTGCCGTGCATCTCGCTGTGGGCGGGCTTCGGGACCGCCATCGGGCGCCTGCTGAATACCGAACGCGCCTGGAAGATCTTCAACCGCGTGATGGGCGTACTGACCGCTTCCTGCGTGGTGATGATCCTCGGCTGATCCACAGCCTGCGTCTGGAGTACGCGAATGACACCGGAGCGTCGAACACTGTTCGAATAATCACTGTTCATGCAGGCGAGGTTGGTTAGACTGTCGAGACGCCAATTCCACGCTCGCACAGGACGCTCCCTGCATGCTGACACTCTACGGTGATCGCCGCTCCGGCAACTGCTACAAGGTCGAGCTGCTGCTGCACCTGCTCCAACGCCATCATCACTACATCGAGGTCGACATTCTGGCCGGCGACACCCGCACGCCGGAATTCCTGACCCGTAACGTCAATGGCAAGATTCCGCTGCTGGAGCTGCATCGCGGCGAGACACTGTCAGAGTCGAATGCCATCCTGAATTACCTCGCCGATGGCAGTGACTATCTGCCGAGTGACCCCTTCCTGCGCGCCAAGGTGCTGCAGTGGCAGTTCTTCGAGCAGTACAGCCATGAGCCGTACATCGCCACCGCCCGCTTCATCAATCGCTACCTTGGCCTCCCCGATGAGCGCCGCGCCGAGTACGCCGCCAAGCAGGATGGCGGCAAGCGCGCCCTGCGCGTGATGGAGCACCATCTCGCCGAGCATGACTGGCTGGTCGGGGACCGATTCACGATTGCCGACATTTCCCTTTATGCTTATACGCATGTTGCCGATGAAGGCGGCTTCGCGCTGGATGACTATCCCGCCATTCAGGCGTGGCTGGCACGTGTCGCGGCTCAGCCGGGGCATTTCGATATCCCGCGGGACTGATAGGATATGGCATCCCCGACGACCGCCGTTTGCCAGGACACACGATGCCAACCTTGACCTATCGCCCGATGACACCGGAAGACCACCCTGCCTTCATCGCCATGATGGAGGTGACTCCCGGGGTAGTCATCCGCGATGCCGACCGCCATGCCCCTGTCGCCCGCTATCTGGCGCGCAACCCCGGCATGAGCCATCTGGCCTTTCTCGATGAGCGCCTGGTCGGCTGCGCCATGGCGGGCCATGACGGCAAGCGCGGCTATCTTCAGCATGTGATGACAGCGCCGGACATGCGTGGCCAGGGCATCGCCAGCACGCTGGTCGACCGCTGCCTGGCAGCCCTGGCCTGCGAAGGCATCGACAAGGTGCATCTGGATACCCTGCACGACAACCATGACGCTCACCGCTTCTGGGAGCGCCTTGGCTGGTCCAACCGCAATGCCGAGATCGTGCGCTTCTCGCGCATTCTGGTGGACAACCCCAACGCCTGAGACAGCCGCCTTCTATCCCGACGACCGCCGAGCAAGCCCGACGACTACTGAGCAAGCCCGACGACCACTGAGCAAGCCCGATGACCGCTGAGCAAGGAGCTCTACCGTGCAATTTCTCGAAAATGACGACCTCGGCAAGCTGATACTGCGCCTGATGCTGGGCCTGCTGTTGCTGTTTCATGGCCTCTCGAAATTGCTCGGTGATGGCGGCACGCTGAGCTGGATCGCCGGCGAGCTCGAGAATCTGGGCATCCCGGGCGTGGTGGCCTATGGCGTCTACATTGGCGAGATCATCGCGCCCATCATGCTGGTGCTCGGCGTGCACTCGCGCATCGCCGGACTGATCGTGGTCGCCAACATGCTGTTCGCCTTTGCCGTGGCGCACATGGGCCAGCTGTTGAGCCTGTCGCCCTCCGGCGGCTGGGCGCTGGAGCTGCAAGGCTTCTTCCTCGCCAGCGCCCTGGCCATCGTCTTTCTCGGCAGCGGCCGCTTCGCGGTACAGGAGGACTGATGGCCGACGTCGTCACCGCCAGCACCTATTGCGAGAATGCTCCTCAGCACCCGATTCATGGCCCATATCATGATCATGAATACGGCTTTCCGGTCAGCGATGACCGGGTGCTGTTCGAACGCTTCGTGCTCGAGATCAATCAGGCCGGCCTCTCCTGGCTGACGGTGCTCAAGAAGCGCGCGGCCTTCCACGAGGCCTTCGAGGATTACGATATCGCGCGCATCGCCGCCTACGGAGACGAGGATCGCGCGCGCCTGCTCAGCAATGCCGGCATCATTCGCAACCGGCTCAAGATCAATGCCGTGATCCACAACGCAGGCGTGGTGATGCAGCTCAAGGACTCCCACGGCAGCTTCAGTGCCTGGCTGGATGCCCACCATCCACAACCGCTGTCAGCCTGGATCAAGCTGTTCAAGAAGACCTTCCGCTTCACCGGCCCCGAGATCGTCAACGAGCTGCTGATGAGCTGCGGCTATCTGCCCGGCTGTCATCGTGATGATTGTCCGGTGCAGGCACGCGTGCTGGATGCCGGCCCGCGTTGGGCCGAGCCGGGCGCCCTGGCGGCGATCCGCGCAGATGACTGACGCCTGCTCCCACGCCTCCCGCTCTCTACTTCCTCACAGGTAGCCCACGCATGGACTCCCTTACCCAGATATGCCTCGGGGCCGTCGTTGGCGGCGCCGTCATGGCGCCGGCCATTCGCCGCCTGCCCGGCCCGAAACGCGGCGCGGCCATCCGCTATGCGCTGCTCGGCGGTGCGGCACTCGGCACCCTGCCCGACCTCGACGTGATGATCGACTACGGCGACGCGGTCGCCAATTACACCCATCACCGCGGCTTCAGCCATTCCCTGCCGGTGCTGGCGCTTTTGGGCATCGTGCTCGGCTGGCTGCTGGCGCGCCTGCCACGTCTGGCGAGTCTCGGCCGTGGGCGGCTGATCGCCTACTGCGTGGTGTGCCTGGCCACCCACCCGCTGCTGGACAGCTTCACCACCTATGGCACCCAGCTGCTGTGGCCGTGGCCCGGCCGCCCCATCAGTCTGGCCAGCATCTTCATCATCGACCCGCTCTACACCCTGCCGCTGCTGATCACCGGCCTGTGGGTGGCGATTCGTGGTCGCGCCGGGCGCCTTCTGACCGCGGGCCTCATGCTCTCGAGCCTCTATCTGGGCTGGGGGCTGGCCGCCAAGAGCTGGGTCGAACATCGCGTGGCGCCGCTGCTGGCCAGTCAGGGCTTCGCCGACGCCCCGCGCATGGTGCAGCCGACTCCCTTCAACAGCCTGCTGTGGCGTGTCAGCGCAACCACCCCACAGGCGGATCACGAGTGGATGGTCAGCGTGTTCGACTCCGACGCGCAGCTGGCGTCTCTCGTACGCCGTGATTTTCCGCGCCATCCAACGCTGGATGCCGAGGTCGCGAAGCTGGAGGACGGCCAGCGTCTGCGCTGGTTCGCGGCGCCCTATCTGCGCGCGAGCCGCGAGCGGACCCCAGAGGGTGAGACGCTGTTGGCAGTGACCGACACACGCCTGGGCTCACCCGGCTATCACCCCTTCCGCTTTGCCCTCGCACGCCAGAACGCCCAAGGGGAATGGCAAGGGCTCGAGGACAGCCAGCGCCTGCCCAGCCAGCCTGTCGATCGCGCCGCCCTGCTAAGCCTCTGGCAGGCCGTCCACGACCCGCAGACGCGCATGCAGCCGAATCAGCGCACCGTCTCTGCCACGCCCTCAAATCCCTCGGCCGAGACAAGATAAAGCGCCGCTGATGAAGGCCCGAGATACGACAACGCCCGCCATGGTAGCCATGGCGGGCGTTGTCGTATCAGTGCTGTGGTGACGATCAGCCGAGGTACTTGATCATCACCCCCGCGGCAACCGCCGAGCCGATCACGCCGGCCACGTTCGGCCCCATGGCATGCATCAGCAGGAAGTTGTGCGGGTTGTACTCGAGCCCGACCTTGTTGGAAACACGTGCCGCCATCGGCACCGCCGAGACACCGGCCGACCCGATCAGCGGATTGATCGGTGTCTTGGAGACCTTGTTCATCAGCTTGGCCATCAGTACCCCGCAGGCCGTGCCGATACCGAAGGCGACCACGCCGAGGGCCAGAATGCCCAGCGTCTCCACCGCCAGGAACTTGTCGGCCTGCAGCTTGGAGCCCACCGACAGCCCCAGGAAGATGGTGGTGATGTTGATCAGTGCGTTCTGGGCGGTATCCGACAGACGCTCCACCACGCCACACTCGCGCATCAGGTTACCGAAGCAGAACATGCCCAGCAGCGGTGCGGCGTCCGGCAGCAGCATCGCCACCATGATCAACAGCACCAGCGGGAAGAGGATCTTCTCGGTCTTGGACACCGGGCGCAGCTGGGTCATGACCAGGCTGCGTTCCCTGGCGGTGGTCAGCGCGCGCATGATCGGCGGCTGGATCATCGGCACCAGAGCCATGTAGGAGTAGGACGCCACGGCGATCGCGCCCAGCAGCTCCGGCGCCAGCAGGCTGGCGACGTAGATGGAGGTCGGGCCGTCCGCACCGCCGATGATGCCGATGGCCGCCGACTGCTGCAGGCTGAAGTCCATCAGGCCCATCGAGGTCAACGCCACCGCGCCCAGCAGGGTCGCGAAGATGCCGAACTGCGCCGCCGCACCGAGGAACAGGGTCTTGGGATTGGCCAGCAGCGGGCCGAAGTCCGTCATCGCGCCCACGCCCATGAAGATCACCAGCGGCGCGATGCCGGAGGCGATCGCCACGCTGTAGAAGCTGTAGAGCATGCCGTTGGAGAAGCCGCCATCCAGCGCCATGTTGCTGGCCTGCTGCTTGAGCGCGACGGGAATCTCGCCATGCAGCGCCTGCTCCACCGCGTGGCGCGCCTCATCCAGCGGCAGGCTGGCGATGTTGACGTTGAGCAGATTGGCCATCGAAGCCAGCAGCTCCGGCTTGCCGAGATGGGCCGCCTGCTCGGCGGCAGACAGCGCCAGCCCGGCTTCCGGGATGTTGGCCAGAATGCCGCCGAAGCCGATCGGCACCAGCAGCAGGGGTTCGAAGTTCTTGCGGATCGCCAGATAAAGCAGGCCAAGGCCGATGACGATCATCGCCAGCTGGCCGAAGCTCATGTTGTAGAGCCCCGAGCCGTGCCAGAGGTTGAGTATCTTGTCCATGTCGTGTCGCCTTGCAGAGGAGCATCACCGACCGGCCCGCCGTGCATGACGACGGGCCGGACACACCGGCTCAGAGGGTGATCAGAACGTCGCCAACACTGACACTGTCGCCTTCCTTGACCTTCACCGCGGAGACGGTACCGGCCTGGTGGGCACGGATCTCGGTCTCCATCTTCATCGCCTCGAGGATGATGACCACATCCCCTTCGGCCACGCTGTCACCGACACTGACATTGACCTTGAAGATGTTGCCCGCCAGCGGCGCACTCACCGGCTCACCGGAGGCGGCCTGTGCGGCAGGTGCCGCCGCTGCGGCTGCCGGAGCAGGCGCCGCTGGCGCACTGGCCTGCACCTGGGTGATGTCTCCGCCTTCGGCGACCTCGACCACATACTGCTTGCCGTTGACGTTCAGGGTGTAGGTCTGCGGACCGCTGGACGCGGCTTGAGCACTGACGGCTGGAGCACTGGAGACCGGCGCACTTGCAGCCTTGGACGCCTTGTCATCGACAGCCTGCGGGGCGGGCTCGAAGACAGCCGGGTTGCCACGGTTGCGCAGGAACTTGAGGCCGATCTGCGGGAACAGCGCGTAGGTCAGCACGTCATCGGTCTCGCGCTCGCCGCCTTCCAGGGTGATGCCCTCTTCACTGGCCTTGCCCTTGAGCTCCTCACGCAGACGCTCCATCTCCGGCGTCAGGTTGTCGGCCGGGCGGCAGGTGATCGGCTCGCCGCCTTCCAGCACGCGGGACTGAAGCTCGCTGTCGAAGGGCGCCGGCGCCGCGCCATATTCGCCCTTGAGCAGCGCCTGCACTTCCTTGGAGATCGACTTGTAGCGCTCGCCCATCATCACGTTCATCACCGACTGGGTGCCGACGATCTGTGAGGTCGGGGTCACCAGCGGGATATAGCCCAGGTCCTTGCGTACACGCGGAATCTCGGCGAGCACGTCATCCAGCTTGTCACCGGCGCCCTGCTCCTTGAGCTGGCTTTCCATGTTGGTGAGCATGCCACCCGGCACCTGCGCGACCAGGATGCGCGAGTCGATACCGCGCAGGCTGCCTTCGAAAGCCGCGTATTTCTTGCGCACTTCGCGGAAATAGCCGGCGATATCCTCGAGTTTCTCGAGATCGAGCCCGGTATCGCGCTCGGTTCCCGCCAGCATCGCGACCACGGATTCCGTCGGGCTATGGCCGTAGGTCATCGACATGGAAGAGATGGAGGTGTCGACGTTGTCGATGCCCGCCTCGATGGCCTTGAGGGCCGTGGCGGTGGAAAGCCCGGTGGTGGCGTGGCACTGCATGTGGATCGGGATCGACAGGCTCGCCTTGAGGCGCGAGACCAGTTCAAAGGCGGTGTACGGCGTCAGCAGGCCCGCCATGTCCTTGATCGCCAGTGACTGGGCTCCCATGGACTCGATCTTCTGCGCCAGCTCGACCCACATCTCTAGGGTGTGCACGGGGCTCACGGTGTAGGAGATGGTGCCCTGGGCATGCTTGCCCTGATCCAGTACCGCCTTGAGCGGACGCTCGAGGTTGCGCGGGTCATTCATGGCATCGAAGACACGGAAGACATCGACACCGCTGGTCGCGGCACGCTTGACGAAGGTATCCACCACATCATCGGCGTAATGACGATAGCCGAGCAGGTTCTGGGCGCGCAGCAGCATCTGCTGTTGGGTCTTGGGCATCGCTTCCTTCAAGGCACGAATGCGCGCCCAGGGATCTTCGCCCAGGTAGCGAATGCAGGCGTCGAAGGTCGCGCCGCCCCAGCTCTCCAGCGACCAGAAGCCGATGTCGTCCAGCTTGGCGGCGATCGGCAGCATGTCATCGAGGCGCATGCGCGTGGCCAGCAATGACTGATGCGCGTCGCGCAGTACCACATCCGTGATGCCCAGCGGTTGCTTGTCCATGAGTGATCCCTTGTTCTTTATATTGTGGATATCGAGTTCTGCGCGCGCTGCAGGCAGCCTGTTGCGTCAGCCTGCAACACAGAATATTGCACTCGGGGGGAGGTCTACCCACCGTACTGCTCGTGATAGAATCGCCGCCTGCTACTCTTGGCAGTGGTCAGACGCTCGGCAGAGCCCAGACGCTATCGGCGAAGCCGCGCAAGCGTCAGTGCTTGCGCTGGTCCTGCCGGAAGCGGTGAATCGCCGCGGCCATGACGGCCGTCAGTTCGCTATCGTCCCCTGCCGCAGGGGCCGGGGCAGCCGGCGCCCGCGCAGCACCTGGCGCAGCGGGCACTGGTGCAGGCGCGAAGCGATCCACCAGCCTGGCCATCGCCATCATGGCGACCACCAGCAGACTTAGAAACACGAACACGAACCCCATCCCGAACACCATCAGGTTCAAGCCTTCACCGAGCAGATCATTCTCTTGCATGCCAGTGTCCTCGAGTCTTTCTCGTTATCGAGCCGCACTACGGCGCAGCGCCTGCGCTGAACGCCAATGTCTTCGGTCACGCCGGACACGGCACGACGGATAGGCTCCGCCGCCGATAGCCTCTGTCGGTATGCCCATGCAGCTGCATTCAATGCTTGTTGGTCGCTCTAAAGTGCCTGATTCCACGGCAATTGCAATGACACCATCGTTGACCCCACAGGCCCTCGCGCGGGCCGGCCGCATCGGCATCGCGCCGATGGAAGGCGTGATAGATGACATCACACGCGAATGTCTCACTGGCCTTGGCGGCTACGACTGGTGCGTGACGGAATTCGTGCGCGTGACCCACGTCAAGTTACCGCCGCGCGTCTTCAAGCGCATCTGTCCGGAGCTGCTCGACGCCTCCCCGACACAGACGGCACGAACACGACACGAGACCCCGGTCGCCCTGCAGCTGCTGGGGGCCGACCCCGAGGCACTGGGCATCAATGCCCGCGTCGCCGCGCGCCTGGGGGCCCCCAGCGTCGATATCAATTTCGGCTGCCCGGCCAAGACCGTCAATCGACATGATGGTGGCGCGGCACTGCTGCGCTCGCCGGAACGTGTCTTCCGCGCGGTGGAAGGCGTGCGCAAGGCACTCGAGGGCACGGGCGTGCCGGTCACCGCCAAGATTCGTCTCGGCTTCAATGATCGGCGCCTGGCGCTGGCCTGCGCTCAGGCGGCCGAGGCAGGCGGTGCGACTCAGCTGGTGGTGCATGGGCGTACCAAACAGGAAGGCTATCGCCCACCGGCGCACTGGGAATGGATCGGCAAGATCACCTCCGAGCTCTCCATTCCGGTGGTCGCCAATGGCGATATCTGGGATATGCACTGCTACTGGCGGGCGCGCTCTCTGTCCGGCTGTCGCGATGTCATGCTGGGGCGTGCCGCCCTGGCTGACCCCTTCCTGGCGGCGCGCATCAAGCATTGGCAGGCGACCGGCGAGCTGCTGCCCGAGACGGACTGGACACAGCGTGCGCAGGTGCTGCTCTCCCACGCCGAACGCTGCGCTCACCTCCCCGACAAGGTGATGGTGCCGCTGCTCAAGCAGTGGATGAACATGATGCGCCAGAGCGGCAACGCGGAAGCCGAAAGCCGTTTCCAGGCCATCAAGCGCCACAAGGGGCGCGCCGAGTTCTTCACCGGCCTGGTGGCCGGCACTGCGCTGGAGCTGGCGCCGAGTCTTCTGACGTCGGTGACTCGCATGCCGGAGCCGGCTCAGGCACCAGAATCGCCTCAGGCATCGGAAACGGAAGCCGCGACCACCCCGGCCTGAGCCTGAACCGAAACCTGAACATCAGCACCGACCAACACCCGATCCGTTCGCTGCCCCGATCAGTGAACCAAAAAAAGGGCGCCCCTCGCGAAAAGGGCGCCCTGGCGATCGTCCGCCCGAAGGCGTGACATCACAGTCAAGGAAAGCGGTAGAACACTCAGATCGTCAGCAATGCGGGGATCGGGGCCGTGCAGGCGGCGATCACTCGGCACTGATCTTGCCTCATAGCCTGGCTCAATAGCCTGGCGTCTTTCAGTGCCTGACTTTTCTTCAGACGAAGAAAAACCCGCTTCAGTGAAGCGGGTTTTTCAATTGGCGCGCCCTGGAGGATTCGAACCTCCGACCGCCTGATTCGTAGTCAGGTACTCTATCCAGCTGAGCTAAGGGCGCATAAACCTTGAAATCTGTGGCCTGAGCATTTCAAATGACTTCAGGACTTTATCGTGCGAGTACTGCGTCTTTCCAACTTCATGTCTTGCGTTGCAGTGGCGCGCCCTGGAGGATTCGAACCTCCGACCGCCTGATTCGTAGTCAGGTACTCTATCCAGCTGAGCTAAGGGCGCATCTTACTGCATTTGTACCTAATGGCGGAGAGAGAGGGATTCGAACCCTCGATAGGGCTATAAACCCTATACTCCCTTAGCAGGGGAGCGCCTTCAGCCACTCGGCCACCTCTCCTCATCAGGTACGGCGCATATCTTACTCATTTGATTGGGCTTTGTCCAGCCCCTGTGTCGATTTTTTGGCTTCGATGCTGAACATCTCATCACCACTCGACAACAGGCTCGAGGCTGCGCGCCCCCAAGCAATCTCCCCGCATGAACCAGAACATGACGATGGCTAGCCTGTCGTCGCGTCTCGTTCGAGGGAGCGGGCATATTACCGAACCAGAATCGGCTTGTCTCCCCCTTTTTGAGAAAAAAGCCAAATTTTTCCCTTACGGAACACAGACTTGAACAAGCCACCCTCTCATCACCCCGCATGAGCCGCTGCTCATGGAGGTAAGTACGCCGTTGTTCATGAGCTAGGCGGGCCGCCCTCGCCTGCGCCAGGCCCACACACGCGAACGCCAGCCATGGGGACAATGGCTGGCGTTCATCGGGTCGTGCAGGGTCGTGCGACGTGCAGGCGCAGCATGCCGTCAGGCGATGGCATCGCCATTGTCTTCTTTCTCACGCTGGATGCGCTGATAGATCTCTTCTCGATGGACGGCAACGTCCTTGGGCGCGTTCACACCGATACGCACCTGATTACCTTTCACTCCGAGAACGGTGACAGTGATGTCGTCTCCGATCATCAGAGTTTCACCCACTCTACGGGTCAGGATGAGCATGACTGATCTCCTTGTCAGAAATTCAAAACAGCTGGGACTTCAACGGGATGTGGAGGCGGCGATCGACCGGGACAAGTCGACCACCCTGATGCATGAAGCTCGAATTATGCGCTATGCATGCTCCGACGGCCAATGCCATACCTTCATCACACCCGATAGACACGTTGAATGAAAGCGCCCGATGCACAGACTGACATTCAGAAGAATGACAGAAAATACATCGGGCGCTATCGACTTCACGTGCCGCACGTCAACCAGACCAATATCCCCGGCCTGGGCACCGACGCTTAACGACTTGGGCAAGTCATTGATTGTCGGTGTCTTTACGACTTCCTTGCTGCACGCTCCGTGGTGAGACTCAGGCAGTCTCGTCGCTGATCGCTTCTGCATCCAGCCCGAAAGCGGTGTGCAGGGAGCGAACCGCCAGCTCCATGAATTTCTCGTCGATCAGGACGGAAATCTTGATCTCTGAAGTGGAGACCATGCGGATATTGATGCCTTCTTCCGCCAGTACGCGGAACATCTTGGAGGCGACACCGGCGTGAGAACGCATGCCGACACCGACCAGCGAGACCTTGGCGATGTTGTCATCACCGCGCATCTCACCACCACCGACGGACGGAATCACCGTCTCGGTCAGGATGCGCTGGGTCGCCTTGAAGTCGGTCTTGGCGACGGTGAAGGAGAAGTCAGTGGTATTGCCGTCCGGAGAGACGTTCTGGACGATCATGTCGATTTCGATGTTGGAATCGGCGATCGGGCCCAGAATCTTGGAAGCGACACCCGGGATATCCGGCGTGTTGAGCAGAGTCAGCTTGGCTTCGTTGACATTGAAGGCGATGCCGGAGATCAGCGGTTCTTCCATGTTGTCTTCTTCCTCAGCGACGATCAGGGTACCCGGGCCATCCTCGAAGGAAGACAGCACACGCAGGGGAACATTGTACTTGCCGGCGAATTCCACCGAACGGATCTGCAGGATCTTGGAGCCCAGGCTCGCCATTTCCAGCATTTCCTCGACGGTCACCGTTTCCAGACGACGTGCCTTGGAGCACACGCGCGGGTCAGTGGTATAGACACCATCGACATCGGTGTAGATCTGGCACTCATCCGCCTTCAGTGCGGCAGCCAGGGCGACACCGGTGGTGTCAGAGCCACCACGACCGAGCGTCGTGATGTTGCCCTCTTCATCGACACCCTGGAAGCCTGCCACCACGACCACCTTGCCATCGTCGAGGTCTTCACGCAGGTCATCGGTATCGATGTGCTGGATACGCGCCTTGGTGTGCGCGCTATCGGTGCGGATTCCCACCTGCGCCCCTGTGTAGGAGGTCGCGTCGACGCCGATCTTCTGCAGCGCCATGGCCAGCAGGGAAATGGTGACCTGCTCGCCAGTGGAGACCAGCATGTCCATCTCGCGCGGTGTCGGGTCATCATTGATCTCGCTGGCGAGACCGATCAGTCGGTTGGTCTCGCCACTCATGGCAGAGACGACCACGACAATCTGATGGCCTTCATCGCGGAATCGCTTGACCTTCTCGGCGACGGCCTTGATCCGCTCCACCGAGCCGACCGAAGTGCCTCCGAACTTCTGAACGTATAGCGCCATGTGCGTTTCCGTTATCCGTGTCCGTTTGCGTTGTCCCCACATGAAGCTCATGTGAGCCCAAAAAGAGGCCGGGTCTCCCCAAGAGGAGCCCGGCCTTCATCTTGTACTGTCAGCCCAGCTGGGCGTCTACCCATGATGGCACACCGGCCAGTGCGCCCGGAAGCGAGGCGGCGTCACTGCCACCGGCCTGGGCCATGTCAGCACGACCGCCACCCTTGCCACCGACCTGCTCGGCCACGTGGCGCACCAGATCACCCGCCTTGACGCGCGAGGTCAGGTCGTCGGTGACACCGGCGATCAGGCTGACCTTGTCACCGTCCGCGACGCCGAGCACCAGGATGCCGGAGCCGAGCTTGGACTTGAGGTCATCCATCAGGCCACGCAGCTCCTTGCCGGAGACGCCTTCGACCTGCTTGGCCAGCACCTTGATGCCCTGGACATTGGCGATGTCGCTGAGCATGTCGCTGGCCGAAGCAGACGCCAGCTTGGCCTTGAGGCGTTCAAGCTCCTTCTCGAGGCCGCGGTTGCGCTCCAGCAGGCTGCCGACGCGCTCCTCGACCTGCTCCGGCTTGGCCTTGAGACGCTCACCGAGGCGAGCCAGAGTCGCTTCCTGCGCGAGCAGGAAGTCACGCGCGGCGCGACCGGTGATGGCCTCGATACGACGCACGCCGGACGCGATGCCGGTCTCGGCGAGAATGTGCATCTGGCCGATGTCGCCGCTGCGCTTGACGTGAGTCCCGCCGCACAGCTCGATGGAGAAGGCATCCTGACCGATGGTCAGCACGCGGACTTCCTCACCATACTTGGCATCGAAGAGTGCCGCTGCGCCGCGCGCCTTGGCCTCATCGAGGCTCATGAACTCGATGGTGGTCTCGGCGTTGGCCAGGATCTGCGCGTTGACGATGCGCTCGACCTCGGACAGCTGTTCGGCCGTCATCGCCTCAAAGTGGCTGAAGTCGAAGCGCAGACGCTCGGCCGTGACCAGCGAGCCCTTCTGCTGAACGTGCTCGCCCAGCACCAGACGCAGCGCTTCGTGCAGCAGGTGCGTGGCGGAGTGGTTGCGCACGGAAGCCGCGCGCAGCTCGGCATCGACCTGCGGACGCACCTTGTCACCGACCTTGAGAGCGCCTTCGATCAGCACACCGTGGTGCAGGTGATGGCCGGTCTGCTTCTGGGTATCGCTGACCTGGAAGCGACCGCCGTCCAGATGCAGATAACCGGTGTCACCGGCCTGGCCGCCTGATTCGCCGTAGAACGGGGTGGTATCGAGCACCACGATGCCCTTGGTGTCCACCTCGAGCTGCTCGACGGCATTGCCTTCGGCGTCGAACAGCGAGGTGACGGTGGCTTCCCCTTCCAGCTGGTCGTAGCCGGTGAAGACGGTCTCGCCTTCCAGCACCAGGTTGGCGGAGTAGTCGCCGCCGAAGTTGCTGGCGGCACGGGCGCGATCACGCTGTGCTTCCAGGGCCGCCTGGAAACCTGCCTCATCGAGGATCAGCTCGCGCTCGCGGCAGATGTCGGCGGTCAGGTCATACGGGAAGCCGTAGGTGTCGTAGAGTTTGAAGATGGTCTCGCCGTCGAGGGTATTGCCCTCGAGGCCAGCGATGGCTTCTTCCAGAAGCTTCATGCCGTGTTCCAGCGTACGTGCGAACTGCTCCTCTTCCTTGAGCAGCACACGTTCGATCTGCTCGCGAGCGGCGCGCAGTTCCGGATAGGCATCACCCATCTCGCTGTCGAGAGCCGCGACCAGCTTGTAGAAGAAGCTGCCACGCGCCCCCAGCTTGTGACCGTGACGCACGGCGCGACGGATGATGCGACGCAGCACGTAGCCACGGCCTTCGTTGGACGGCAGCACGCCATCGGCGATCAGGAAGGCACACGAGCGGATGTGGTCAGCCACCACGCGCAGTGACGGCGTGGCGATGTTGTCGTGACCGATGATCTCGGCCGCGGCGGCCAACAGATTCTGGAACAGGTCGATCTCGTAGTTGGAGTGCACGCCCTGCATCACGGCCGCGACACGCTCCAGGCCCATGCCGGTATCGATGGACGGCTTGGGCAGCGGGTGCAGCGTGCCCTCGGCGTCACGGTCGAACTGCATGAAGACCAGGTTCCAGATCTCGATGTAGCGATCGCCATCCTCGTCCGGGCTGCCCGGCGGGCCACCGGCGACGTCTTCGCCGTGGTCATAGAAGATTTCGGAGGACGGGCCGCACGGGCCGGTGTCGCCCATCTGCCAGAAGTTGTCCTCGTCGAGACGCGAGAAGCGGTTCTGATCGATGCCGACCTCGTTGAACCAGATGTCACGGGCTTCGTCATCGCTGACGTGCACGGTGACCCACAGCTTCTCCTTCGGCAGGCCGAGTTCTTCGGTCAGAAACTTCCAGGCGAACTGGATGGCTTCGCGCTTGAAGTAGTCGCCGAAGCTGAAGTTGCCCAGCATCTCGAAGAAGGTGTGGTGACGGGCGGTATAGCCGACGTTGTCCAGGTCATTGTGCTTGCCACCGGCGCGCACGCAGCGCTGCGCGGAGGTTGCACGGCTGTAGCCACGCGGATCACGGCCCAGGAAGACATCCTTGAAGGGCACCATGCCGGCGTTGGTGAACAGCAGGGTCGGGTCGTTGTTCGGCACCAGGGAGCTGGTGGGAACAATGGTATGGCCCTGCTTCTCGAAATAGGTCAGGAAGGCGTTTCTGATTTCTGCGCTTTTCATAGAGGTTCCGTAGCGATGTGCGTAAAGACGCTCCGGGGGTCTTCTGCATGACTTCCGCATGGTTTCTGCATATTCATCCATGTGGGTATGCATGGAGGTGCAATGAAAAGCATGAAAGAAGGCGCCTGCCCCGTGCCGTCGCAAGACGACCTAGTATAACGCCTGTTCGCGCAAGCTAAAGGGGGGGAAATGCCTTGAAGCGCCGGTTTGCGCGTCATGAGAGCCAAACAGTCGCCCGCCAGCTAGCCTTCTTCGCCCTCATCACTCCAGGCGGACTCCATGGCATAGCGCAGCTGCTCATAATCGAAGCCGCGCTGGAGCAGAAAGCGTTCGCGCCGTGCGCGCTCCTTGTGTCCCTCGCCGGGGCCGGTAAAGCGCCTGGTCAGCGTCTCGCGCGCCAGCTCGAAGAAATCCACCGCCTCGACATGACCGAAGGCATCCGGCGTCGGGTCACTGGCGGCACGCATCACGGCATTGAGCGTCTCGCTATCGATACCACGCTGGCGCAGCTCCTGCTGGATACGCCTCGGCCCCTGCCCGCGCAGCACTCGCGTCCGCAGGAAGCTGGCGGCAAAGCGCTCATCGGATTGCAGGCCCTCCTCGGCCATGCGCTCCAGCACCTCCTCGATCAGCAGCTCGACCTCATCGCGACTCAAGGCCGCCTGTGCGCCCTCCTCGCCCGCGGCTTGCCGCTCTGCCAACTCGTCATCGCTGACCGCCCGCAGGTAGTCACGCTCCTTGAGATAGTCGTGCAGCTCGCGGCGGCTATGTTCGCGGCGCGCCAGTCGCGCGATGGCATCATTGCGCGCACGCCGCTGCGGCGTCATCGCGCCTGAGTCGAGCGGTTGATACTCAGGCCCACCCATTTCAGCGCTGTCATCGTGCATGGTCATGCTCCCCGGGGTTGAGCAGAAGGACATCGATGGACGTGAACGCAAGGCGCCCGCCTCCGAGTCATCGGGGCGGGCGCCTTGGGATCATCTCACCGGGTCGGAAACGACACGTTGAGATGACGCCAGCCTGGCGGCTGGCGCTCTTGCTCTTTCTTCTGGACGAACCTCAATCGAGATCGATATCCAGGTCGTCTTCACTCTCGGCGGCCGCGGTCTCTTTCGGCTCTTCCTTGGCTTCCGGCGCTGCCAGCAACTGGGCACGGATCTGGGTTTCAATCTCCTCCATGATGGCGGGATTGTCTTCCAGGTACTGGGCGGAGTTGGCCTTGCCCTGACCGATCTTGCTGCCCTGATAGCTGTACCAGGCGCCTGACTTGCCGACCAGACCACACTGCACACCCAGGTCGATCACCTCACCGGCGTGATAGATGCCCTTGCCGTAGAGAATCTGGAACTCGGCCTGACGGAACGGCGGCGCGACCTTGTTCTTGACGACCTTGACGCGGGTCTCGTTACCGGTGACTTCATCACCGGACTTCACGGAGCCGGTACGACGGATATCCAGACGCACACTGGAGTAGAACTTCAGTGCGTTACCGCCAGTCGTGGTTTCGGGGCTACCGAACATCACGCCGATCTTCATGCGGATCTGGTTGATGAACACCACCATGCAGTTGGCGTTCTTGATGTGACCGGTCACCTTGCGCAGCGCCTGGGACATCAGACGCGCCTGCAGGCCGACGTGGGAGTCACCCATCTCGCCTTCGATCTCGGCACGCGGCGTCAGCGCCGCCACAGAGTCGACGATGATGACGTCAACACCGCCGGAGCGTACCAGCATGTCGACGATCTCGAGCGCCTGCTCACCGGTGTCCGGCTGGGAGACCAGCATCTCGTCCAGATTGACGCCCAGCTTCTCGGCGTAGGACGGATCCAGTGCGTGCTCGGCATCGATGAAGGCACAGACCTTGCCCTGCTTCTGCGCCTGGGCGATGACCGAGAGGGTCAGTGTCGTCTTGCCCGAGGATTCCGGACCGTAGATCTCGACCACGCGCCCGAAGGGCAGGCCGCCGATGCCGAGTGCGATATCCAGCCCCAGAGAACCGGTGGAAACCGACGGGATGGCCACACGCGGGGCATCGCCCATGCGCATGACGGCGCCCTTGCCGAACTGGCGCTCGATCTGGGACAGCGCCGCGTTCAGCGCCTTGGTACGATTGTCGTCCTTTGCCATGTGGCCTCCTGTCGAACGGCGGAGCCACACGGGCTACCACCTAGAATAGAGAATTCTGTCACTGAGAGCTGAGCAGACACCGTCAGACTAGCGGCTGAGGTGTCGTGGCAAAACCCTGTATACATGGACAGTATAATGCCGCAAGTTGCGTCACTCTGCCAGTCCGGTGATGCGCTTTTTCAGGCAGCACCCTCAACGCGGGGCTTGCATCGGGCTCACGCGTCTTCGGTGCCGATCTGCAAGGCCTCCACGCGCTCGATCAAGCCCTGTAACGCTTCCCGCACGGCGGCGTCACGCACGGCCTGCCGGTCGCCGGGAAAGTGACAGCAGCGTGCCTGCTGGCGCGCCTCACTCCCCCACGCCAGCCACACGGTGCCGACGGGCTTCTCGTCACTTCCCCCGCCGGGGCCGGCCACACCGCTGATCGCCACCCCCAGCTCAGCGCCACTTTCGCGACAGGCGCCCCGCACCATCTCGCACACGACCGCCTCTGAGACGGCACCGAATGTTTCAAACGATGTCTCACTGACCCCCAGCAGGCGCTGCTTGGTGGCATTGGAATAGGTCACGTAGCCCGCATCGAAATAGCTGGAGCTACCGGCAATCGCCGTGATCGCCGCACTCACCCCACCCCCGGTGCACGACTCGGCGGTGGTGACGCGCACGCCGCGCGCGACTGCCAGCGCCTGCAACTGCTCAGCCAGGGCATTCGCGCACGCAGCCTCGGGGGTCGTACCAGTCAATCGGCTCACGAACTTTCTCCTTGTGGAGGTCATCGGGTGAAAAGGGCAGCGAGCATGAGACATCACAGGCATTGGAGCCGGCCGCGCCAGTCCGTAGAATATCGCGCATCCCGCATGCCGTGCTCTCGCATGTGTGCTTTTTCCCATTGCAGTGCAGTCAAGGAAGTCCATGGCCATGGCCAAGAACAGCGCGCCCCAGATGACGCCGATGATGACGCAGTACATGAAGATCAAACGCGAGCACCCCGGCGTGCTGCTGTTCTATCGCATGGGCGACTTCTATGAACTGTTTCATGAGGACGCCAAGCGCGCAGCACAACTGCTCGATATCACGTTGACGGCGCGCGGCAGCTCCGGTGGCTCACCGATTCCCATGGCAGGGGTGCCCTACCACAGCGCTGAAGGCTATCTGGCACGCCTGGTCAAGATGGGCGAATCGGTGGCCATCTGCGAGCAGATCGGCGACCCGGCGACCAGCAAGGGGCCTGTCGAGCGCAAGGTCGTGCGTATCGTCACCCCGGGGACGCTGCACGATGAGGCGCTGCTGGATGCCAGCCGCGACAACCTGCTGGTGGCGCTGCACCGTGATGGCGAGACCTGGGGCCTGGCCGCTCTCGAGCTCTCCTCCGGTCGCTTCAGCGTGCTCGAGGTCAATGGTGATGACGAGCTGCTGGCCGAGATCCAGCGTCTGTCGCCTGCCGAAGTCATGGTCGGCGAAAGCCGTACCCTCCCCGCCAGCCTGGCCTCGCGCCCGGGCCTGACCCGCCAGAGCGATTGGCACTTCGATCACGAGACTGCCTTGCGCCTGCTGTGCGATCAGTTCGGCGTCCAGGACCTCAACGGCTTCGGCTGCAGCCACCTGACGCGCGCCGTCACGGCAGCCGGTGCCCTGCTCGACTACGCTCGCGACACCCAGCGTACCGGCCTGCCCCACGTGACCGCGCTGGCCGTCGAGAGCCGCGATGACTCGGTGGTGATCGATGCCGCCAGCCGTCGCAACCTCGAGATCGACACCAACCTGGGCGGCACCAGCGACAACACGCTGGCCAGCGTGCTGGACGTCACCGCGACCGCGATGGGTTCACGCCTGCTCAAGCGCTGGCTCAACCGCCCGCTGCGCGATCAGCTCCAGATCGGCCAGCGTCAGGCGGCGGTGCAACGTCTGCTGGATGGCGACTACCCCTTCGAGCTGCAAGGCCTGCTCAAGCGCATCGGCGATGTGGAGCGTATCCTCGCCCGTGTCGCGCTGCGCAGCGCACGCCCCCGTGACATGGCACGCCTGCGCGATGGCCTCAACACTCTGCCCGAGCTGCGCGCCGTGCTCGCCAGCGTCGAAAAAGGCAGCGCCATCGATGACCTGCGCGATGCCATCCGCCTGTTCCCGGCACTTTCCGCGATGCTCAGCGAGGCGCTGGTCGAGAATCCGCCGGTGGTGCTGCGCGATGGTGGCGTGATCGCCGATGGCTACGACGATGAGCTGGACGAGTATCGCGGCCTGTCCGAGAACGCCGGCCAGTATCTGGTCGCACTCGAGACCCGCGAGCGCGAGCGCACCGGCCTGAGCAACCTCAAGGTCGGCTACAACCGCGTGCATGGCTACTTCATCGAGCTGCCGCGCTCGCAATCGGCCGAGGCCCCGCCGGAATACATCCGTCGCCAGACCCTCAAGAATGCCGAGCGCTTCATCATCCCCGAGCTCAAGGAGTTCGAGGACAAGGCGCTGTCTGCCAAGTCCAAGTCACTGGCGCGCGAGAAGCTGCTGTACGAGCACCTGCTGGATGACCTGAATACCGAACTGGATGGCCTGCAGCAGACGGCCCGCGCACTGGCGTCACTGGATGTGCTGACCGCCTTCGCCGATCGCGCTGCCTCGCTCGATTTCGTGCGCCCCGAACTCAGCGAGACCCCGGGCATCGATATCGAAGGCGGACGCCACCCGGTGGTCGAGCATGTCAGCGATCATCCCTTCGTTCCCAACGATGTGCGCTTCGATGATGCGCGGCGCATGCTGGTGATCACCGGCCCCAACATGGGCGGTAAATCCACCTACATGCGCCAGACGGCACTGATCGCTCTGCTCGCGCATACCGGCAGCTTCGTGCCGGCGTCGCGCGCCTGCATCGGCCCGCTGGACCGCATCTTCACGCGCATCGGCTCCTCGGATGACCTGGCCGGCGGCCGCTCGACCTTCATGGTCGAGATGACAGAGACCGCCAGCATCCTGCACAACGCCACTGACGAGAGCCTGGTGTTGATGGATGAAATCGGCCGCGGCACCTCGACCTTCGATGGCCTGTCACTGGCATGGGCCAGCGCCGAGCATCTGGCGCGCACGCGTGCCTTCACCCTGTTCGCGACTCATTACTTCGAGATGACAGCGCTGCCCGAGCATGCCGATGCCGTCGCCAACGTGCATCTGACGGCCGCTGAGCACGGCGATGGCATCGTCTTCATGCACCGCGTCGAGGAAGGCCCCGCCAGCCAGAGCTATGGCCTGCAGGTAGCCCAGCTGGCTGGGGTGCCGCAGAGCGTCATCCTGCGGGCACGCGAGAAGCTGACCAGTCTGGAGCAGCAGGAAGTCGATCGTCCGCAGGTGGCGCGCGAGGATGCGCTGGGCCAGCCGGTACCGCAACAGAATGACCTGTTCGCGGCACCGCCGCATCCGGTCGTCGAGGCCCTCAATGGTCTTGACCCGGATGATCTGAGCCCCAAGCGAGCGCTGGAGCTGATCTACGAATGGCACCGTCAGCGCTGAGCGCCGTCACACCGAGCCAGCGTTGGCGCGCCTGGCCCGAGAATGAGTGGCAAGGCCCGAGAATGAGCGGCAAGGCTCGACAGCAACCTTCGGGCATAGCACCATTCCAAAACGATCCGCCCCTGCTGATTGCGGGGGCGGCAGAGCGCCACTAGAATAACGCCTTATAACATCTGCGCCGCTTATAACCTGAAGGCCATGATGTCGCCGAGACGACACATGGTGGGCGCCTGGACCACGACCTACGAGAGAGACGCCAATCCGCGTCAGGAGACCTGCATGGCATTCATCGTCACCGAGAACTGCATTCGCTGCAAATACACCGACTGCGTGGAAGTCTGCCCGGTGGATTGCTTCTACGAAGGCCCGAACTTCCTGGTGATCAACCCGGATGAGTGCATTGACTGCGCGCTGTGTGAGCCGGAATGCCCCGCCGAAGCCATCTTCTCCGAAGATGAAGTGCCGGAGAACCAGAAGGAATTCATCGAGCTGAATGCCGATCTGGCCGAAGTCTGGCCGAACATCAGCGAGAAGAAGGACGCCATGGAAGACGCCGAGAAGTGGGATGGTGTCGATGGCAAGCTTGAGTATCTGGAGCAGTAAGCCCCTCAAGCAAACCGCATCTCACGTGGCAAGTGGCTTGCCCGCCCTGACCGGGCAAGCCCGGCTCTCACGACAGAAACGGCAGCGATTCCCTCGGGAGCCGCTGCCGTTTCGGTATCTGATGCCGGAAGTCGGAGACTCAAGCTCATGCCAGGAGCTCATGCCAGGAGCTCAGCCCCCTGACATCCGGACATAAAAAAGGGCGACCCCGTAAGGTCGCCCGCTCCAAGCGTGTCCCTGTCGATCCATCCTAGATCGCACTCCTGAGTGCTGTCCCTGCCCTTCACGACATCCTGTCATTCGGGGCGCACCGTCACGCGTGGCGGGCATTGCAGCACTGCTCGCGCAGCTGTCCCACCGCAATGCCCGTTCGTGCAGATATTTGCCTGTCCTGCTGTCCTGCCCATGCATTGCCCGGCGTCCTGCCTGTACCGCTCCCTGCCTGTGCAGCTGACAGCCTCATGACATTCCTTGTCCACCATCCTTGTCGTGGCTTCCTGCCACTTGATGCTGCCGCTGTCTGCCCCATCATTCCTGACGCCGATGATGCCCCGTCATCCGTCACTTCCTGTGAAGGGCAAGCTTCCTAACTGCATATCAGAGCCTGGGGCTCTTCGACACTCCGTGTCGTTATCGTGCTTCCTGCCTGTGTGGCGCTTCCCATCGCCGACGGATCATCCTGATCCTGACACACTCCGGTGTCATGCCCGCTATCCTTGCTTCCCTGGCATCTCTCGCCTGACTCCTTCAAGCGAAGATATGCAGCTCTCTGCTACCGACGTCCATGTCAGGTCCTTTTCCGCCGAGCGTCCTGCTCAGCGAGGCGAAACGTCCTGTCTCGCCATCAAGTCTTTTCTGATCATCCCGTTGGCATCCTGCCGAGACTGCGGTGTCCCGCCGCACCCTCACGTCCATGCAGCCATTCTGGGCAGCATTCGCCGGCGAGGCAACTAGCCAAACCGCTTAACCCGCTATACCTGAACAGGTCGTCAAAGAAAATATATTCAATAAAATTAAATAGATACTGAATAACATACGTTCATAGCCGAAGGCAACTCGCAGCCAGTGTCTCGATTGTCCTGCGGGATTTGTAAGAGATGGCTTACACGAAATCAGTGCCTGAAAGCGGCCTGTTTCCTGCCCCCCTCAAACGCACTCAATCATCGCCTGCAATGCACAACGGGGCCGTGCCAGAAGGCACGACCCCGTTGCAAGTTACCTCTGCGATGCTGGGCGTTGAGCCCCTCACATCACAGGCGATTACTGACCCTTGATCTCTTTCAGGCCGTTGTAAGCCACATCACCCAGCTGCTGCTCGATCACCAGCAGACGGTTGTACTTGGCGACACGGTCAGAGCGGCACAGAGAGCCGGTCTTGATCTGGCCAGCACAGGTACCGACAGCGAGGTCGGCGATGGTGGTATCTTCGGTCTCGCCACTGCGGTGGGAGATGACCGCGGTGAAGCCGGCGGCCTGCGCCATCTTGATCGCATCCAGGGTCTCGGACAGCGAGCCGATCTGGTTGAACTTGATCAGGATGGAGTTGCCGATGCCTTCATCGATACCACGGCTCAGGATGCGCGTGTTGGTGACGAACAGGTCGTCGCCGACCAGCTGCACCTTGTCGCCCAGCTCGTCGGTCAGCATCTTCCAGCCTTCCCAGTCGGACTCGTCCATGCCGTCTTCGATGGAGACGATCGGATATTCCGCGGCCAGGCCGGCCAGATAGTCGACGAAACCACGTGCGTCGAAGCTCTTGCCTTCGCCGGACAGGTTGTACTGACCGTCCTTGTAGAACTCGGAAGACGCGCAATCCAGCGCCAGGGTCACATCGGTGCCCAGGGTGTAGCCCGCATCGCTGACGGCCTGCTTGATGACGGCCAGTGCTTCGGAGTTGGACGCCAGGTTCGGTGCAAAGCCACCTTCATCACCCACGGAGGTGCTCAGCTCGCGACCCTGCAGCACCTTCTTCAGTGCGTGGAAGATCTCGGCGCCGGTGCGCAGTGCTTCACGGAAGGTCGGCGCGCCGACCGGCTGGACCATGAACTCCTGGATGTCGACATTGTTGTCGGCATGCTCACCGCCGTTGATGATGTTCATCATCGGCACCGGCATGGAGTACTGGCCCGGCTGGCCGTAGAGCTCAGCGATGTGAGCATAGAGCTCGATGCCCTTGGCCTGCGCTGCCGCCTTGGCAGCCGCCAGAGAGACGGCAAGAATCGCGTTGGCACCCAGCGATTCCTTGTTCTCGGTACCGTCCAGCGCCAGCATGGCATCGTCCAGCGCGCGCTGGTCGAGTGCATCCATGCCCACGAGGCGCTCGCGGATCGCGCCATTGACGGCTTCGACTGCCTTCAGCACGCCCTTGCCCAGATAACGGCTCTTGTCGCCATCACGCAATTCCAGCGCTTCACGCGAACCGGTGGAGGCACCGGAAGGAGCGCAGGCACTGGCGCGTTGGCCACCTTCCAGCACGACCTCGGCCTGTACGGTCGGGTTACCACGGGAATCGAGCACCTCAAGGGCGCGGATTTCGACGATATTGGCCATCTTGTGTCGTCCTCTACACGGGGGATTGAAACACCACGACGGGCATCTTGCCCATAGTGCAAAAAGGCCGCTCACACAGGGGTGAACGGCCAGTAGTCCTGCTCAACGAATGTCCAGCGGCGCGAAGCCCTTGACCAGCGCATCCAGCGATTGCAGCTGGCGCAGGAAGGGTTCGAGCTGGTCCAGCGGCAAGGCGCAGGGGCCGTCACACTTGGCGTTGTCCGGGTCCGGATGCGCTTCGAGGAACAGACCCGCCAGCCCCAATGCGACACCGGAGCGTGCCAGATCGAAGACCTGCTCACGACGCCCGCCAGCGGAATCGGCTCGCCCGCCCGGGCGCTGCAGCGAGTGGGTGACATCGAACAATACCGGCAGGCCGCTATCCTTCATCTCGGCCATGCCGAGCATGTCGACCACCAGGTTGTTGTAACCGAAGCTGGAGCCACGCTCGCACAGCAGAATCCGGTCATTGCCCGCTTCACCGCACTTGGCGACGATATGGCGCATCTCGTGCGGCGCGAGGAACTGCGGCTTCTTGACGTTGATGACGGCGCCGGTGCGCGCCATGGCCACGACCAGGTCCGTCTGCCGCGCCAGGAAGGCCGGCAGCTGGATGACATCGGCCACTTCCGCCACGGCCGCCGCCTGATGCGGCTCATGCACGTCCGTGATGATCGGCACACCGAAGCGCGACTTGATCTCGGCCAGAATCTCGAGCCCCTTCTCCACCCCTGGACCGCGGTAGGAGTGCATGGAGCTGCGGTTGGCCTTGTCGAAGCTGGCCTTGAAGACGTACGGCATGCCCAGGCGTGACGTCACTTCGACGTACTGCTCGGCGACTTCAAGCGCCAGCTCCCGCGATTCGAGCACGTTCATGCCACCGAAAAGCGTCATCGGACGATCGTTGGCGACTTGCAGACCCGCAAATTCGATCACGCGTTGTTCGTTGCTCATCTCTGCACCGTCCATCAAATCGTTGTCCAGCGGCAGTCTGCCTGATGATGCTCTGGCGAACATCAAGACATGCAACCACCGCGGAGAAGACCTACGGGCGCCACCCGAGGTGGCGCCCGCTCAACACCCTATCACTCGCCGCGAGTACGCGCCGCCTTGTGATTGAGCGCGGCATTCACGAAGCCGGTGAACAGCGGATGGCCATCACGCGGCGTGGAGGTGAATTCCGGGTGGAACTGACATGCCACGAACCACGGGTGATCCGGCAGCTCGACCATCTCGACCAGCGAGTTGTCGACACTGCGACCGGAGAAGATCAGGCCCGCTTCTTCCAGGGCCGGCACGAACTGGTCGTTGACCTCATAGCGGTGACGGTGACGCTCGACGATCTCATCGCTGCCATAGGCCTGATGCGCCTTGGAGCCGTTGAGCAGGCTGCAGGCCTGGCCGCCGAGGCGCATGGTGCCGCCCAGATCAGACGCCGCGTCGCGGGTCTCGATCTTGCCTTCCGGCGTCAGCCACTCGGTGATCAGACCGACCACCGGGTGCTGGGTGTCATGGGTGAACTCGGTGGAGTTGGCATCGCTCCAGCCTGCCACGTTACGCGCGAACTCGATGACGGCAACCTGCATGCCCAGGCAGATGCCCAGATACGGCACCTTGTTCTCACGCGCGAAGCGCGCAGTGGCGATCTTGCCTTCCACGCCACGCTCGCCGAAGCCGCCCGGCACCAGCACCGCGTCCTTGCCGATCAGACGGTCGGTGCCGTTGCGCTCGATCTCCTCGGAGTCGATGAAGTCGACGTTGACCTTCACACGCCCCTGGATACCGGCGTGGATCAGCGCCTCGTTCAGCGACTTGTAGGCGTCGAGCAGCTCCATGTACTTGCCGACCATCGCGATGTTGATGGTCTTGAGCGGGTTGAGCTTGGCGTCGAGCACCGCGACCCACTCGGACATGTCGGCCTCTTTGGCCTCCAGGCGGAACTTGTCGCAGACGATCTCGTCGAGGCCGGCTTCGTGGAGCATCAACGGAATGCGATAGATGGTGTCGGCATCCTGCAGGGAGACGACGGCACGCTCTTCGACGTTGGTGAACAGCGAGATCTTGCGACGCTCGCTTTCCTCGATCTCGACTTCGCTGCGGCAGATCAGGATATCCGGCTGGATACCGATGGAGCGCAGCTCCTTGACGCTGTGCTGGGTCGGCTTGGTCTTGGTCTCGCCGGCCGTCTTGATGTACGGCACCAGTGTCAGGTGCATGAAGAGCGCACGCTCGCCACCCAGCTGCGCACGCAGCTGACGGATGGACTCCAGGAACGGCAGCGACTCGATGTCACCCACGGTACCGCCGATCTCGACCAGTGCGACGTCATAGCCTTCACCGCCGGCGATCACGCGACGCTTGATCTCGTCGGTGATGTGCGGGATGACCTGCACCGTTCCGCCGAGGTAGTCACCGCGGCGCTCCTTGCGCAGTACGTGCTCGTAGACGCGACCGGTGGTGAAGTTGTTGCCCTGGGTCATACGCGAACGGATGAAACGCTCGTAGTGACCGAGGTCGAGGTCGGTTTCCGCGCCATCTTCGGTGACAAAGACTTCGCCGTGCTGGAACGGGCTCATGGTGCCCGGATCGACGTTGATGTACGGATCCAGCTTGAGGATGGTGACCTTGAGGCCACGGGCCTCGAGAATAGCCGCCAGCGAAGCGGATGCGATGCCCTTGCCAAGCGAGGACACAACGCCGCCCGTCACGAAGATAAATCGTGTCATGGAAACCTGCCGAAAACGTGAGCTGTAGGAGAGATCCGGGGGAACGGATCAGGATGGGTCGCCAGTCTAGCGGAAAGGCTGCTCCGGCTCAATTTGAATGCCACCACCTGCCCATCTCGCGTCGCCATCCGATACACCCGCCATAACGCATCAGACCCGCCGTGGCGGGCCTGATGCGTGACGTCAGACGACCTTTACACTTCCAGGAAATCAAGAATCCCTTCAGCGGCACGGCGACCTTCATCGATGGCGGTCACCACCAGATCGGAGCCGCGCACCATGTCACCGCCAGCGAACACCTTGGCGTTGGTGGTCTGGAAGGCATGACGCTCGGCGCTGGTCGCGATGCGGCCACGCTCATCGACGGCGATGTCGAAGTCGGCGAACCACGGCGCAGGGCTTGCCTGGAAGCCGAAGGCCACGACCACGGCATCCGCCGGCAGAATCTCTTCGGAACCCGGCACCACTTCCGGACGCTGACGGCCATTGGCATCCGGCTCACCCAGGCGGGTGCGCACGACCTTGACGCCTTCGACCTTGCCATCGCCGACCACTGCCACCGGCTGACGGTTGAAGAGGAAATCGACGCCCTCTTCGCGGGCATTGGTCACCTCACGACGTGAGCCCGGCATGTTGGCCTCGTCACGACGGTAGGCACAGGTCACGCTTTCCGCGCCCTGGCGGATGGAGGTGCGGTTGCAGTCCATCGCGGTATCACCACCGCCGAGCACCACGACCTTCTTGCCTTCCATGGAGACGTAATCCGCCGGGTCCTTCTCGAAGCCCAGACAGTGATTGACGTTGGCGATCAGGAAGTCGAGCGCCTTGTGCACGCCCGGCAGATCCTCGCCCGGGAAGCCGCCACTCATGGCGTTGTAGGTCCCCATGCCCAGGAAGACGGCATCGTATTCCTCGAGCAGCGCATCGAAGGTCACATCACGCCCGACCTCGACGTTGAGACGGAACTCCATGCCCATCTCTTCGAAGATCTCGCGGCGACGCGTCATCACGCCCTTCTCGAGCTTGAACTCCGGGATACCGAAGGTCAGCAGACCGCCGATTTCCGGATGGCGATCATAGATCACCGGACGCACGCCATTGCGCACCAGGATATCGGCGGCACCGAGACCCGCCGGGCCTGCACCGATGATGGCGACGCGCTTGTCGGTCCAGCTGACCTTGGACATGTCGGGGCGCCAGCCCATCGCGAAGGCGGTGTCGGTGATGTACTTCTCCACCGAGCCGATGGTGACGGCACCGAAGCCGTCATTCAGAGTGCAGTCGCCCTCGCAGAGACGGTCCTGCGGGCAGACGCGACCACAGACTTCCGGCAGCGAGTTGGTCTGGTGCGAAAGCTCGGCGGCTTCAAGGATATTGCCCTCGGAGACCAGCTTCAGCCAGTTGGGAATGTAGTTGTGTACCGGGCACTTCCACTCACAGTAGGGGTTGCCACAGCCCAGGCAGCGATGTGCCTGGCTGGCGGCTTCTACCGGCTTGAACTCGGCATAGATCTCGTTGAACTCACGTGCGCGCACGCGAGCATCTTTCTTCTGCGGGTCCTGACGACCCACATCGATGAACTGGAAGTCGTTGGCGAGCTGATTGGCCATGATGAATCCTCCTTCAAAATCCGGGCACCGTCGCGGTGCGGGCCCTCACCCGAGGCATGCTGGGGTGAGGGATGCGATCACTCCGGCTGACGCCGTGACTGGTCCAGCAGGCCGTTGAGGCTTGCCGCCTTCGGCTTGACCAACCAGAAGTGACGCACGAAGTCAGGGAAATCACGCAGGATGTCGCGCCCGCGTTCGGAGCCGGTCTCGGCCACATATTCCTCGATGACTTCGCGCAGATGGCGACGATAGGCCTCCATGGCTTCGGTATTGATGCGGTGGATTTCCACCAGCTCGTGGTTGTACTTGTCGACGAAGTCGCGATTCTCGTCCAGCACGTAGGCGAAGCCGCCCGTCATGCCCGCACCGAAGTTGACGCCTGTCTCGCCCAGCACGCACACCAGACCGCCGGTCATGTACTCACAGCAGTGGTCACCCGCGCCTTCGATCACGGCGTGCGCACCGGAGTTGCGCACCCCGAAGCGCTCGCCGGCGGTGCCCGCGGCATACAGCCGCCCGCCGGTCGCGCCGTACAGGCAGGTATTGCCGATGATGGCGGTCTTGTGGCTTTCGAAGCGCGAACCACGCGGCGGCACGATGGTCAGCTTGCCGCCGTTCATGCCCTTGCCGACATAGTCGTTGGCGTCGCCTTCCAGATGCATCTCGAGTCCATGCGCGTTCCAGACACCGAAGCTCTGGCCTGCCACACCGGTCAGGCTGACCTTGAGCGGCGAGCCCGCCAGTCCGGCCTCGCCATAGCGCTTGGCGATTTCACCCGAGACACGCGCGCCCACCGAGCGATCGCAGTTGGTGACATGGAAGCTGAACTCGCCACCACTGCGGCTGTCGATCGCCGACTCCATCGCGGCCAGCATCTCGAGGTTCTTGGCGCCGGGGTCATGCGGCTCGTTGCGGCTGACCTGGCAGAACTGCGGCGCGTCCTTGGGCACGAAGTCATTGCCCAGCAACGGCGTGAGGTCGAGACGACGCTGCGCGTTGGTCTCGCCTTCCAGCACTTCGAGCAGATCGGTACGACCGATCAGGTCGGTGATCTGACGCACACCCAGCAGTGCCATCAGCTCGCGCACTTCCTCGGCGATGAAGCGGAAGTAGTGCTTGACCATCTCGACGGTGCCGCGGAAATGCTCGTCACGCAGCGCCTGGTGCTGGGTCGCGACACCGGTGGCACAGTTGTTCAGGTGACAGATACGCAGGTACTTGCAGCCCAGCGCGACCATCGGCGCGGTGCCGAAGCCGAAGCTCTCGGCGCCCAGGATCGCGGCCTTGACCACGTCCAGGCCGGTCTTGAGGCCGCCATCCGTCTGCAGACGGATCTTGTGCCGCAGCTGGTTGATGCGCAGCGCCTGATGCACCTCGGGCAGCCCCAGCTCCCACGGGGAACCGGCGTGCTTGATCGAGGTGATCGGGCTGGCCGCGGTGCCGCCGTCATAGCCGGAGACGGTGATCAGGTCGGCGTACGCCTTGGCGACACCGGTGGCGATGGTGCCGATCCCCGGCTCGGAGACCAGCTTGACCGAGACCTGCGCCGACGGATTGACCTGCTTGAGATCGAAGATCAGCTGCGCCAGATCCTCGATGGAATAGATATCGTGGTGCGGCGGCGGCGAGATCAGTGTCACCCCCGGCACGGCGTAGCGCAGGCGTGCGATCAGGTCGTTGACCTTGCCGCCCGGCAGCTGACCGCCTTCACCGGGCTTGGCGCCCTGTGCGACCTTGATCTGCAGTACCTCGGCATTGACCAGGTACGCCGGCGTGACACCGAAGCGACCGGAGGCGATCTGCTTGATCTTGGAGGAGCGCACGGTGCCGTAACGCGCCGGGTCTTCACCGCCTTCACCGGAGTTGGAGCGCCCACCGGCCTCGTTCATGGCCTGGGCCAGCGCTTCATGTGCCTCGGGAGACAGTGCGCCAAGCGACATTCCGGCGCTGTCGAAGCGCGGCAGCAGTGACTCGACGGACTCGACTTCCTCGATCGGCAGCGGCTCGGCGACCGGCTTGAGGGTCAGCAGATCACGAATGGTCGCCACCGGACGCTCGTTGACCAGGCGCGCGAACTCCTTCCACTTGCCGTAGTCACCCTGCTGCACGGCCTGCTGCAGCTTCACCACCACATCCGGGTTGTAGGCGTGGTATTCGCCGCCATGCACGTACTTGACCAGCCCGCCCTGCTTGATGCGCTTGCGCGGCAGCCAGGCTTCACGGGCCAGCAGCTCCTGCTGGAACTGCAGCTCGGCAAAGCCGGCGCCTTCGATGCGCGAGGCCATGCCGGTGAAGCACATGTCCATGACTTCACTGTTGAGGCCGACCGCCTCGAACAGCTGCGAGCCACGATAGGAGCCGATGTGCGAGATGCCCATCTTGGACAGGATCTTGTAGAGCCCCTTCTGCATGCCCTTGCGATAGTTCTCGCGGGCATCTGCCGGGTTGCCGGACAGCTCGCCGGTGCGATGCATGTCAGCCATCACCTGATAGGCAAGGTACGGGTAGACCGCCGTGGCGCCCACCCCGAACAGCACTGCCATCTGGTGCGCGTCACGCGCATAGCCGGTCTCGATCACCAGGTTGACGCGCGGGCGCAGGGCCAGTGCACCGAGATGATGATGGATGGCGCCGGTCGCCAGAGCGGCGTGGATCGGCAGCTGCCCCTTCTTCAAGCCACAGTCGCTGAGTACCAGAATCACCTTGCCATTGCGCGCCGCTTCCTCGGCCTGCTGACAGAGGCCCTTGAGCGCCTGCTTGAGGGAGTCCTGCGCCGGATCGTAGTGCAGCTTGAGCGTCTGCGAGGTGAAGGCCGGATCTTCGTGATTGACCAGCGCATTGAACTTGCGCGGTGACAGCACCGGCGTGGTCAGGATCAGGCGATGCGCGTGTTCCGGCGTCGCGTCGAAGATGTTGAGCTCGGCGCCACAGCAGGTCTCCAGCGACATCACGATCGCTTCGCGCAGCGGATCGATCGGCGGGTTGGTGACCTGGGCAAACTTCTGACGGAAGTAGTCGGTCAGCACGCGATTCTGGCGCGACAGCACGGCCATCGGCGTGTCATCGCCCATGGAGCCGACCGCCTCCTGACCGCTCTCGGCCAGCGGGCGCAGCAGCTGATCGCGCTCCTCGAAGCTGACCTGGAACATCTTCTGGTAGACGTCCAGCTGATCGGCATCCATCGGCTGGAAACGCGCCAGCTCGGTCAGTGCAGACTCGAGATAGTTGGCGTTCTCACGCAGCCAGCGCTTGTAGGGATGCGCGCCCTTGAGGCGCTCACTGACCTGATCGGTGTGCAGCACTTCACCGGTCTCGGTATCGACACCCAGCACCTGACCCGGCCCGACGCGCCCCTTGGCGACGACATCTTCCGGCTTGTAATCGTAGGTGCCGATCTCGGAGGCCAGGGTGATGAAACCATTGCGCGTGATGACCCAACGCGCCGGACGCAGGCCGTTGCGGTCCAGCATGCACACGGCGTGGCGACCGTCGGTGAGCACGATGCCCGCCGGGCCGTCCCAGGCCTCCATGTGCATGGAGTTGTATTCGTAGAAGGCACGCAGATCGGAGTCCATCTGCTCGACGTTCTGCCATGCCGGCGGCACCATCATGCGGATGGCGCGATAGATATCCATGCCACCGGTCAGCAGGACTTCCAGCATGTTGTCCATGCTGGAGGAATCGGAGCCGACAGTGTTGACGATCTCGTCCAGCTCGGCGATCTCGGGCAGCTGCTCGGAGACGAAGTTCTCCTTGCGCGCGTTGGCCCAGCCGCGGTTGGCCTCGATGGTGTTGATCTCGCCGTTGTGGGCAAGGAAGCGGAACGGCTGGGCCAGCGGCCAGCGCGGCGCGGTGTTGGTCGAGAAGCGCTGGTGGAAGACACAGATCGCGGTCTCGAGGCGCGGGTCGCCCAGGTCCTTGTAGAAGCGCGGAAGATCTTCCGGCATCACCAGCCCCTTGAAGGAGATGACCTTGCCGGAAAGCGAGCAGACGTAGAAGTCCTCTTCACTCTTCAGCGCCTGCTCGGCATAACGGCGCGCCATGAACAGATCGACATTGAAGGCGATGTCGGTGCGCTCGTCGGCGGCACCGACGAAGACCTGGCGGATGCGCGGCAGGCAGTCGCGGGCCATCGGGCCGCACACGCTGTCATCCACCGGCATGTCGCGCCAGCCCAGCACCTCGAGATTGCGCGCGCTCAGCGCCGACTCGAAGGCGTCACGCGCGGACTGTTCACGCGCGTCATCATCGGGCAGGAAAAGCGTGCCGACGGCATAGCGAGCGCCCAGTTCCAGCCCGAGGGTTTCTCGAGCGATCTGGCGCATGAAGCCGTCCGGCATCTTGAGCAGCAGGCCACAGCCATCGCCGGTCTTGCCGTCAGCGGCAATCCCGCCACGGTGGGTCATGCAGGTCAGGGATTCAATGGCGGTCTGCAGCAATTCGTGGCTCGCCTGCCCTTCCATATGGGCGATCAGACCGAAGCCGCAGTTGTCGCGGAACTCTCCCGGATGGTGGAGACCTTTGTTCATGGGGCGTGCCTCACGGAGAAATCATGTGTCCAGATGCTTTTTTTCAAGCATTTTCCCGGTTATAGTTATCGGTTATCTTTATTTTTATACCTGCCGATAGTGGCGCCATCAGTGTCGCTACACGACGCCAGATTTCCCTCGAGCATATCCCCCAGCTTCCCGCCTGCGCAATTCTCCACAGGTCGCCCATCGACCAAAAAAACCTGACAAAACCGAAGGTTAGAAGAACCTTCAACCAAAAAACCCTGTAGGCTCAAGCGCTTAGCGGGTAGACATGCCCCATGAATTTCGCCTTGCAACTTTAGTATTGGTTAAATAAAAAACAGCGTTTTTATTCGATTTACCCCATACCGATTACGCATACGGCATACCAATTCAGGAATCACGCTCCACCAATGACTCCGTCACGGCGCGCTGACACCCGCCAAAAGAAAAGCCGCCACCCAGAGGGTGACGGCTTGCGTGGTCGTGCAGCGCCCATGAACCAGCCGTTGGCTGGCCGGGATGTCAGCGAGAGCTGCGCGGCCAGTGCTCCAGCATGTCGGCCAGCACACCGGCTGGCGCCTCTTCGGTAATCACCGCTCGGCCGATACGCTCAAGCAGGATCAGGCGCAGACGGCCATCGACATTCTTCTTGTCCAGCTGCATGTGCTTGAGGAAGTCCTCGACGCCCATGTCTTCCGGAGCCGCCAGCGGCAAGCCTGCCTTGGCGATGATGTGCGAGACACGCTCCACATCCGCACTCGACAGCCAGCCCATGCGCGCCGAAAGCTCAGCCGCCATCAGCATGCCGGTGCCGACGGCTTCGCCGTGCAGCCAGACGCCATAGCCCTGGTCCGTCTCGATGGCATGCCCGAAGGTGTGCCCCAGATTGAGCAGCGCACGCACGCCCTGCTCGGTCTCGTCCTGCGCCACGACATCCGCCTTGATGGCACAGCTGCGGCGAATGGCTTCACCGAGCAGGGTCTCATCCAGCGCCATCAAGGCCGTCATGTTGTCTTCCAGCCAGCTCAGGAAGCTTTCATCCCACAGCAGACCATACTTGATGACCTCGGCCATGCCCGCTGACAGCTCACGCTGCGGCAATGTCTTGAGGCTTGCGGTATCGATCAGCACCAGACGCGGCTGCCAGAAGGCGCCCAGCATGTTCTTGCCACGCGGATGGTTGACGCCGGTCTTGCCGCCCACCGAGGAATCCACCTGCGACAGCAGCGTGGTCGGCACCTGGATGAAGGCCGCGCCCCGCTGATAACAGGCCGCCGCGAAGCCGGTCATGTCACCGATCACGCCGCCACCGAGGGCGATCAAGGTGCAGCGGCGATTGAAGCCGGCCTCGAGCAGGGCATCCCAGATCAGGCCGATGCTGGCCATGTGCTTGGTCTGCTCACCGTCGTCGAGGATGACCTCGCGGATATCGAGCCCCTCGCCCAACGAGGCCTTCAGTGCGTCCAGATACAGCGGTGCCACCACGGTGTTGGTGACAATCATCACCTGACGCCCCGCAAGGTGCTCACGAATCAGATCACCACGCGCGGTCAGGCCCGGCCCGATATGAATGGGGTAACTACGCTCGCCGAGCGCGACATCAAGACGATGAGCAGGTGCCAGGGACATCAGAATTCTCCTTGGGCGAAACAGATGACAGCGACTGATGCCCGCCAGGGCCACCAGCCGCTGATGAGACTAGCCAGGGGCGTGCAACGGGTCCGCCAGCGCCTTGATGCGGCGACGGATCTCGTTGGTGACCGCCCGAGGACTGCGCCGATCGGTACGCACGATGATATCGGCCGTCTCGCGGTAGAGCGGGTCACGCAACTCGAACAGGCGCTTGAGCACCCGCCCGGGATCATCCTGCTGCAACAGCGGACGATTGCGATCACGGCCGGCTCGCTTGAGCTGCTGTTCGACAGGCGCGTAGAGATACACGACAGTGCCGCGTTCGCGCAGTACGCGCCGATTGGCCTCCGCCATGATGGCGCCGCCACCGGTGGCCATCACGACTTCCCTGAGCGAGGTCAGCTCATCGATGACAGCCTGCTCACGCTCACGAAAGCCGGACTCGCCCTCGACGTCGAAAATCCACGGAATGCTGGCTCCGCAGCGGTCTTCAATCACATGGTCGCTATCGCAAAATTCACGATGCAAGTCGGCCGCCAGCAGGCGGCCGATAGTGCTCTTGCCGGCCCCCATGGGGCCGACAAGGAATACGTTGGGAATCACATGCATCAGCGCACCGCCAGGCCGTCCTCGATGATCTTCGGGGTAATGAATACCAGCAATTCTACCTTCTCGTTGGACTCTTCGGTATAGCGGAACAGATTCCCGATCACCGGCAGGTCCCCGAGGAAGGGCGTCTTGAAGACGCTGCGAATCTGCTCGGAGGTCAGAATGCCGCCCAGCACCACGGTTTCGCCATCATTGACCAGCACCTGCGTCTCGATTTCATTGGTATCGATGGCCGGTTCGCCATTGAAGCTGTCATCGGAGACATCGTCATTGTTGATCAACAGATCCATGATGATGCGGTTGTCAGGCGTGATCTGCGGCGTCACTTCCAATGCCAGCACCGCTTCCTTGAACTCGATGTTGGTCGCACCGCTGGAGGTCGCCTCCTCGTAGGGGATTTCCTGACCCTGCTTGATGACGGCCTTCTTCTGGTTGGCGGTGATGATCTTGGGCTGGGAGATGGTCTGGCTCTTGCCTTCGCTTTCCAGCGCCGAGAGCTCCAGGTCCAGCAGGATATCGCCGGACAGGTAACCGAAGCTGAAGGTGCTGCCCGGATCACTGTCATCGCCGAGATTGACTCTCAGGCCGCCATCGTCATTAATACCATCAGCCGCCCCACCAAGGTCGAACTCGCCATCACTGCTGTTGGAAAGCCCCCAATTGACACCGATCTCGCTGGAGACGCTGCTGCGCGCGATGACGATGCGCGCCTCGATCTGCACCTGACGCACCGGGATGTCGAGATATTCCAGCGTGCCGCGAATGGACTCGAGCGTATCGCGGGTATCCTGGATCAGCATGGTGTTGGTGCGCTCATCGACCATCACGCGGCCCCGCTCGGACAGCAGACCGATACCGCCTTCACCGCGCAGCAACGCCGCCAGATCCGCCGCCTTGGCATAACGCACCTGGATGTATTCGGTGGTCATCGGCGCCAGTTCCTTGACCTGCTGGTTCGCCTCGAGCTCCTTGCGCTCCAGTGCCGCCAGCTCTTCCGCCGGCGCGACCATCAGCACGTTGCCCATGCGACGACTGGCCAGACCGTTGGACTTGAGCACCAGATCCAGCGCCTGATCCCAGGGCACTTCCTTCAGGTTCAGGGTCACGTTGCCGGTGACGTTGTCACTGGCGACCAGATTGAGTCCCGTGAAGTCAGCGATGATCTGCAGCACGGAGCGCACTTCGATGTTCTGGAAGTTGAGCGAGATCTTCTTGCCGGTGTAGGGGAACTTGTCCTTGATGCGCTCCGCCTGCTCTTCGCGCGTCAGCGGCTTGACCTCGAGCACCAGCTCGTTGCCTGCCTGAGTGGCCAGCTGGGTGTAGTAGCCACTGGCATCCACCACCATGCGCACGCCATCACGGGTACGCTGCGGATCGATACGCGTCACCGGCGTGGCGAAATCGCCGACATCCAGCACCTGATTCATCTCCGGCGGCAGCTTCACGCCCTTGATGTCGACGTAGATCTTGCGCCCGCGCTCGGTGACACGCGATTCGACGTTGGAGCGGTTGAAGTTGATCACGACGCGACCTTCACCGTCCGTGCCACGACGGAAATCGATGCCACTGACGGCCGGCTCGCTGGCCACTTCCAAGGCACGATTGTCCGGCGGCACGTTGGCGGCGTTCGCCTGGGAAGCAGCCGCAGGCTGAGCGCCCGGCGCTCCGCCCTGCTCGCCGATGATGACGTAGAGGCTGTTGCCCTCGGTGCGCGTGACGTACGGCTTGGACTGGTTGAGCTTCATGACCAGACGCGTGCGCGAGCCGGCCTCAAGCGCCACCAGTTCGTCCACGCCGCTGAGCCCCAGATCGAAGCGACGCTTGTCGAGCTGACTGCTGGTATCCAGGAGGTCGATGGTGATGCGCGGCGGCGTCTCGATACGGTAGCCCTTGACCTCCGGCACTCCGCCGACGAAGTCGAGCTTGAGCTCCATACGGTCGCCCCCGAGGGCGGTGAAGTTGAGGTCCTGCAGCGACGATGCAGCCATCGCCACATTCGCCATCAGGCTACCGACTGCCGCCAGCCCCAGCAGACTCATTCGTTGCAATCGCGTCATGTTCCCTAGTCCCCTGTCTCGCCGTGGCTCCGTTCAACCGTCGGGCTGATCGCGCCTTATTCTTATCGAAGCGTTATGGTGTCGATCGCCAACTCTTGCGGGTCGACCGTTCGTCTTCCGTGACAATATGGCTACTGCCAACGCCAGTGATCTCAACCACCTTGCGACACGGGCTCTTTCAGCGCCATGGCGCGAGACCGCTCTATCCAACCGCCCTGACCATTGGGCACGATTTCCACCATATCGATCTGCGTATCACCGATACGGGTGATCCTGCCGAAGTTGCTGCCCATATGGTTGCCGACCCGCACACGCTGGACTTCCTGCTCCGGCGTCAGAATCAACGCCGAACGCGCGCCATCGACATCCAGCGTCCCGACCATGCTGAGCTGCTCCATCGGCCAGGCTTCCAGCGGTTCACGAGGGCGATCGAGGTCCGGTCGCACACCGTTGTCGACGGCCGTCAGCTCCTCTTCGGGCTCCGGCAGGCGTGACTGGAAAGGACTGCGCGCATCCGCCATGTCATAGGTGACGGGATGATACTCGGGTTGCGGCGGCAGCTCCTGCACCTTGCCGGAAGGACGCCCTCTCAAGGACTCGAGCTCCCCCTCCAGCGCGCCCAGCTGCGGATCTCCACACCCCGCCAGCAGAGTGACCAGCAACACACTTGCCATCATGGTATTTCGACGCGTCATCAGGCTCATTGCTTGCCTCCTGATGTTGCCGGGGTCTGACGATAATTGTAGGTCTTGGCCAGCAGCGACAGCTCGAGATCATCACTGTTAGCGACCGGCGTCAGCACGAAATCATGCAGCGTCACGATGCGTGAAAGCCCCGCGACACCGGAAATGAAGGCGGCGATACGATGATAGTCGCCGCGCACCTTGATATCGAAAGGTTGTTCGACGTAGAAGTTGCGATTCTCCGCCGGCTTCAGACGAATGTACTCGACCGCCAGCTGGTTGTTGATCGCCGTCTCGCTGATGTCATCCAGCAGCGCCGGGACTTCCGCGTCGGTGGGCAGCATTTCCAGCAGCTGCCCCATGCGGGACTCCAGCTCCACCATCTGCTCGCGCATGGCCGGCAGGTTGGCGGCCTTGAATGCCTTGCTCTCAAACTGCTGGAGCAGCTGACTTTCCTGCGCACGCAGACGCTCGAGGTCTTCCGCCTTGGGCGCCGCAAGGAACCAATGGGACGCCCAGAACAGGGCGCCCAGCACGATGAGCGCCAGCACGGCCTGCAGCGTGACCGGCCAGATGCCGGCTTCCTTCAGATCAAGATCACGAAAATCCGTCGACTTGAGGCGGCGGATTTCAGCATCGATGAAACTCATCGCCGACCTCCTTTCTTGTCATTTTCCGCATCGGCAGCGCTCAGAGCCGACCCCGTCGGGCGCTCCGGAATCATGATGTTGAAGCTGCGCTGATCGTCGTCATTGCTCTGCACATCGGAGAGCGTCGGGGTGCCGAAGGAATCCGACAGGGCGATGGCGCGCATCAGGCCGGAGACCTGACGCGTGCTTTCCGCCGTGCCATTCGCCTTGAGCTGGCGCCCGCTGCGACTAATGCTCTGATACCAGGCGCCGTCCACCAGAGACGTCACCAGCTGATTGAAGACCCGTACCGTTTCCGGACGCGAGAACTGCAGACTGCGGATCAGTTCTATCTGGTCGAGCATCTGGGTGCGGCGTGCCTCGATGTCCTCGACTTCCTTGATGTCCCGATTGAGGCGGGCCATTTCCTTCTCGATGAAGGCATGGCGCTGCTGCTGCGCCTCGAGCTGGCTCTGGTAATACTCGCTCATGCCATAGCCGCCACCGATACCGATGACGGCCGCCAGTGCCAGTATGCCCATGAAGCGCTTGCTGCGCTTCTCACGCCGGTCTTCACGCCAGGAAAGCAGGTTGATCTCGATGGTCATGAGCGCTTCCTCATCGCAAGACCGCAGGCCGTGAGCATCGCCGGGGCATCGCCCGCCAGCGCCTGGATGTCGACGCGGGGATTGACGCTCATGTGAGTGAAGGGGTTGGCCATGATCACTTCAAGCCCGGTGTGCTCCGCCAGGCCTTCACGTAGCCCGACGATGGCGGCCGTACCGCCCCCGAGCAGGATGCGCTGCACCTCGCGGCGCTTGCCGGCGGTGTAATAGAGCTGCAGTGAGCGTGCGATCTGCTGGATGAGCGTCTCGCGGAACGGACCCAGCACTTCGCTGTCATAGGTATCCGGCAGACCGCCCCGCTTCTTGGCCAGGCCCGCCTCATCATTGGAGAGATCGAAGCGATTCATGATCTCGTCCGTCAGCTGACGCCCCCCGAAGACGGCGTCGCGACTGTAGACGATGCGGCCATTCTGGATGACGTGGAAGGCGGTCATCGTCGCGCCGATATCGACGACGGCAACGCACTCTTCGTTGTCGTAGGTCGGCGGCAACTGATGACGCAGCTCGCCGAAGGCGCGCTCGAGGGAGAAGGTCTCGACATCGACGGCAGCTGGCTCGAGGCCGGCCTGGGACAGTGCCGAGGTCAGCTGATCGACGTCCAGGCTGCGACACGCCACCAGCAGCAGATCCTGCTGATCGGGATTGCGCGGATTGACGCCCAGATGCTGGAAGTCGAACGCGACATCGTTCAGCGGAAAGGGAAAGTGCTTCTCGGACTCGAGCGCGATGCGCTGCTCGATCTCGTCATCGGCGAGATTGGCCGGGAAGCTCAGTGTCTTGGTGATGGCAGCGCTCGCGGGAACCGCGACCACGGCACGCTTCGAGCGCGGCTGTGCCTGCTCGACCGCGCGCTTGATGGCCAGCACGACTTCGTCCATGTCCCGTATACGTCGCTCGACGACTGCGCCTTCCTTGAGTGGACGCACCGCATAGCTATCGATCTGGTATCGATTTCCTTGCCTGGACAGCTCCAGGAGCTTCACCGTGGCCGACGTGATATCGACCCCGATGAGTCCCTTGCCGGCGGATTTGAGTCCCAGCAATTGGCGTTCCCCTGCTCTGATGACGATCTTGCCAGACTGGCTGGCCGCCGGTTCCCTGACGACGTTGCCGCGACACCCTCTATCATTCCAGGATGTTACATTATGTTTCCCAGAATAACACAACAGACGCGCAAGTCAGGGTTCAACGCTGGCCGCATCTGAACCCGCTACTTATAATGCCCCAGCAATGGAATTGCCAATCCCCGCGCAGCCACTCGCTTTTCTTACCCACGGACCCTGTCTTGCCCATGAAGCTATTGAGACGACTACTTTCGCCAGTGTTCTGGCTGCTGCTATCACTATGTGCCGCGGGACTTCTGGCCATCGTTGGCGCTTCGCTGTACTTCTCGCCGGGCCTGCCCGACGTCCATCAGCTTCAGGATACCAAGCTGCAGACGCCGCTGCGCATCTATACCCGCGATGGCAAGCTGATCGGCGAATACGGTGACCAGCGCCGCATCCCGGTCACCTACGACGAGATCCCCGAGACCTTCGTCGACGCCCTCCTCGCCGCCGAGGACAGCAACTTCTTCTCCCACCCGGGCATCGACCCCAAGGGGCTGGCGCGCGCGGCCTTGCAGCTGGCCTCCAGCGGCAGCATCCAGTCCGGTGGCAGTACCATCACCATGCAGGTGGCGCGCAACTATCTGCTGACGCTGGACCAGACCTTCACGCGCAAGATTCGCGAGATTCTGCTGTCGCTGCAGATGGAAGAGATCCTCTCCAAGCAGGAGATCATGGAGCTCTACGCCAACAAGATCTTCCTGGGCCATCGCGCCTACGGGATCGCCGCCGCTGCGCGCACCTACTACGACAAGTCCCTGGATGAACTGACCCTGGCCGAGCAGGCCATGCTGGCCGGCCTGCCCAAGGCGCCGTCGAGCTTCAACCCGCTGACCAACCCGCAGCGCGCACTGATCCGTCGCAACTGGATCCTGCTGCGCATGAAGGAGCTGGGCTACATCGAGCCCCAAGCCTATGACGAAGCCGTCAAGGCACCGATCACCGCGGCACGCCACTACTCCAGACCGGAAGTGCAGGCACCCTACGTCGCGGAAATGGCACGCAGCTTCGCCGTCGACCGCTTCGGCGACAAGGCCTACACCGACAACGTCCGCATCACCACGACGCTGGACAGCTCGCTGCAGCCAATGGCACGTGATGCGCTGATCAAGGGGCTGATCGCCTACGATACCCGCCATGGTTGGCGCGGGGTCGAGGAATCCGACATCGCCGCCTCACTAGCGGAAGCCCAGGACCAGACCGATCAGGCCGGCCTCGAGGAAGAACTCTCCAAGTCACCGGAAGTGCTGGAAACCGCCAAGCAGGCAGCCCAGAAGAGCGAGAAGCGCATCGCCGGCATCGACCGTGATGTCTCGAACTGGCTGAAAGTGCTCGACCGCACCCCGGACTACGGCCCGCTGAAGGCTGCCATTGTGGTCGAAAGCACCGGCAAGCAGATGAAGGCACTGCTGGCCGACGCCACGGTCGTGACCCTCGACTGGGACGGTCTGAAGTGGGCGCGCGAGTACAAGAGCGCCAAATGGCGTGGTGGCGTGCCGGGTTCGGCCGCCGAGATCGCCAAGGCCGGCGATCTGGTACGCGTGATCAAGCAGGACGACGGCTACCGTCTTGGCCAGCTGCCGGACGCGCAATCCGCCATCGTCTCGCTGGACCCGGAAAGTGGCGCCATCCTCGCCCTGCAAGGCGGCTTCAGCTATTCCGCCAGCAAGTTCAACCGCGCCATCCAGGCACGCCGTCAGGCAGGCTCGATCTTCAAGCCGTTCGTCTATCTGTCCGGGCTCGAGCAGGCTGGCATGTCACCGGCGACCATCATCAACAACGCCCCCGTCGTGCTTCAGGACGGCGGCAAGGTGTGGCGCCCAGAAAATGCCGGCGGCAAGTTCACCGGCCCGACCCGCATCCGCGTTGGCCTGTATCGCTCGCTGAACCTGGTCTCCGTGCGCCTGCTGCAGACAGTCGGCCTCGACAAGACTCTCGACTTCCTGGTCAAGCTGGGCTTCCAGCGTGACGAGTTGCCCAATGGCCTGTCACTGGCCCTGGGTAGCGCCTCGCTGACCCCGCTGGAGATGGCACGCGGCTATGCCGTGCTCTCCAATGGCGGCTTCCGTGTCGAGCCCTGGTACATCGATACCATCACGCGTGGCGATGACGAGACCGACTATGAAGCGCATCCGCCGGTTGCCTGCGCCAACTGTGCACCGGGCATGGTCACCGTCAATCGTGACGGTCGCCAGTACCCGCTGGCCGAGCGTGTCGCCTCCCCTGAAGCCATGTATCTGATCCGTGACATGATGCAGGATGTCATCAAGCGCGGTACTGGCCGTGGCGCCCTGGCGCTGGGTCGTGATGACCTGGCCGGCAAGACCGGCACCACCAACGACCAGCGTGATGCCTGGTTCTCCGGCTTCAACAGCAAGCTGGTGGCCACGGTCTGGGTCGGCAAGGACTCCAACGACACCCTGGCCGAGTATGGCGCCCAGGCCGCCCTGCCCATCTGGGTCGACTACATGCGCGGCGCCCTCAAGGGCATGCCGTCCTCCACCATGGAGCGTCCGGACAACATCGTGACGGCGACCATCGACCCGGACTCTGGCAAGCGCCTGCGCAGCGGTCAGTCCGGCGGCATCAGTGAGCTGTTCCGCAAGGATAATCTGCCACCCTACCAGGAACGCACCATCCGCAAGGAGCTGGAGCAGGAAAGCGGTTCAGAAGGTACCGGAACTTTCGAGGCCATCTTCTGATCTGATCTCCAGACCTCGCCTGCCAGCCTCATCGGCAGGGGGAGAGCCCAAGGAAGAGCGGCCGCTGGTCGCTCTTCTGCCATCTGAGCATTCGCAAGGCTCCCCCGTATCGCGATCCACTGGTAGCGTCCGGATGACGCGCCAGGCCGCCTCGCTCAGCAAGCGTCATCTCGCAAGCCACATTCCCGATGATGATGTCATGCCTCAAACATGCCGGAGTTCGCATGCTTCACCCATTGCCCACACTGCGCAGGACCGCGTTTCTGTGCCTGGCCCTGCTTCCCCTCGACACGGCTGTCGCAGACGACCTCTTCTATGCACCTCCACCCGCCAGCGAGGACTCTGAGCCCTTCAGCGGCCAGGCCGAGCTGGGCTTCACCAAGCTGTCGGGCAACTCGAACAGCGAGACCCTGCTGGGCAAGACCAGCCTGTCCTGGCACCTGAAACCCTGGACCCACACCTTCCGTGTGGAGGCCAAGCATGTCTCCAGCAGTGGCGAGACCACGACCGACAAGTACCTGGTCGGGCAGCGCGAGCGCTATGACCTCAGCGATGACCACTACGCCTTCGGGCTGCTGCGCTGGGAGAAGGAGCGCTTCTCCGGCTACAACCACCAGGTCACCTCCATCGTCGGTGAGGGCATCACGATACTGGATGGCCCCGAGCACAACCTCTCCCTCGAGGCCGGGCCGGGCTATCGCTTCGATGACATCACGGCGGGGGATCACGAGAACTACCTGCTGGGCTATGGCGCGATGGACTACCGCTGGCAGCTGTCCGACACCTCCAAGTTCGAGCAGCAGTTCTCGGCGGAGGCCACGCGCGAGAACGTGATCAGTCGCAGCTATACCGCGCTGACGGTCGCCATCAATGCAAGCCTCGCCCTCAAGCTCTCGCACGAGATCGAGAACAACACCAACCCGCCCGACGAGTCGGATGCCAAGACCGACACCACCACGGCGGCCTCCATCCTCTACAGCTTCTGAGCAAAGGCCTGACGCCTGCCTGCCCAGGCGCCAGTCGCTGGTGGCTCGTGGCTCGCGGTTCATGGCTCATGGCTCTAGGCTGAAAGCAGCCACCAACAAAAAGCCCTCGCCGGAATCTCCGACGAGGGCTTTTTCATGTCTTGCGTCGCTTCAGCGACGCCGCCAACCGGCCATTCGACCGCTGACGCTTAACCGTAGACCTGATCCGTGCTGGTCAGCGGGTAGTGCGCCGGGTACGGCTTGCGTGCGACACCGGAATCGATGGCCGCCTGGGCCACGGCGGCCGGCAGACGCTCGAGCAGACGCGAGTCCATCGGCGTCGGGATGATGTAACCCGGACCGAATTCGAGGCTGTCGATCTCGTAGGCATCCAGCACATCCTGGCTGACCGGCTCACGCGCCAGGTCTTTCAGGGCGTGAACGGCGGCCAGCTTCATCTCTTCATTGATGCGCGTCGCACGCACATCCAGCGCGCCACGGAAGATGAACGGGAAGCCCAGCACGTTGTTGACCTGGTTCGGGTAGTCGGAGCGACCTGTCGCCATGATGACGTCCGGGCGTACTTCGCGAGCGGTATCCGGATGAATCTCCGGGTCCGGGTTGGAGCAGGCGAAGACGATCGGGGTGGCGGCCATCTTCTTGAGCTGCTCGGCCTTGAGCAGGTTCGGGCCGGACAGACCGACGAAGACGTCGGCACCATCGATGGCGTCGTCCAGGGTGCGCAGCTCGGTCTCGGTGGCGAACATCGCCTTGTACTGGTTCAGGTCGTCACGGCCGCTGTGGATCACGCCCTTGCGGTCGAGCATGAAGATGTTCTCGACCTTGGCACCACTGGCCACCAGCAGCTTCATGCAGGCGATGGCGGCAGCGCCGGCGCCCAGGCAGACGATACGCGCGTCTTCCAGCTTCTTGCCGGCGATATCCAGGGCGTTGAGCATGCCGGCCGCGGTGACGATGGCGGTGCCGTGCTGGTCATCATGGAAGACCGGGATGTTGCACTGTTCGATCAGCGCCTGTTCGACTTCGAAGCACTCCGGTGCCTTGATGTCTTCCAGGTTGATGCCACCGTAGGTGGTGTGGATGCGACGCACGGTGTCGATGAAGGCCTGCGGGCTTTCCGCATCCACTTCGACATCGACGGAGTTGATGCCAGCGAAGCGCTTGAACAGCACGCCCTTGCCTTCCATGACCGGCTTGGAAGCCAGCGGTCCCAGGTTGCCCAGGCCAAGGATGGCAGTCCCGTCAGAGATGACTGCGACCAGGTTGCCCTTGCCGGTGTACAGGTAGGCATTTTCCGGGTCGGCGGCGATTTCGCGGCACGGCTCGGCAACGCCCGGGCTGTAGGCCAGCGCCAGGTGCTTGGCGGTCTCGGTCGGCTTGGTCAGCTCGATGGAGAGCTTCCCGGGAATCGGTTCGGCGTGATATTGCAGTGCTGCTTTCTTCATGGCATCAGACATGCGTGTCATCCGGTATTTTGGCGGGGGGTTGGCTGCTCCAGAATATAGAAAAAGACACCTCTGAACAACCGACGCAACTTGCTGTTATGCATGACTTTAAAACGATCGTTTAAAAAATATTTTAGCCATTCGTCTAACGTTATGGATGCCCTACCCAGCCATAAACCTTTCCTTATCGCTGACCGGCTTTCACGTCGATTTCGGCCCGAGATGACGCCACGATTCGCGCAAGATCCTCGATTTTCGACCTATCACTGACGCAACCCGCCATTCTGGCGCGCTTGATGCAGAGGCAGAGCAGAAAAAGTGCCAAATCGGAAACAATCTTTCCTTTCAGCAAGCGCAGCGCAGGGGTGACATCACCGCAAGGGCATCACGTCAGACCATCACGACAAGGGCATCACGACAAGGGCATCCCGGGCCGGCTGGCGTGGTCGCGGCTCTCTTCAGAGCGGCCTGAACGACAGGCACAAAAAAACCCGCTCGTGAGCGGGTTTTTCGTCCATGACGCTGCAAGATGCGCAGCGCCATGAAAGCGACAAGCAGCTGAAGGTATCAGCGCTTGATGGCAGCACCGAAACGCTTGTTGAAGCGCTCGACGCGACCACCGGTGGTAGCCTGCTTCTGCTTGCCGGTGTAGAACGGGTGGCACTCGGAGCACACGTCAAGCGCGAAAGTCTGCTTGGAAGTGGTACCGATTTCGTGCTGCGCGCCGCAGGAGCAAGTTGCGGTCTGGCGCTGGTAGTCCGGATGGATACCCTGTTTCATGATGTGTAACCTCAGGTCGCTGTGCACCGCCACCTGATCACTTGCCAGGCACCGTACACGGGTTTTGGATTGAACCGGTCATTCCGCCGTTTCCGACGGAAGGCCACACATTTTACCAGTCATCTGCCGCAAGACCAAACTTTGTGCCGTTTATTGCGGGCAACACTCTGTAGACTGCGTGCCACGGCATATCCCCGTTTTACTGAACGCCTCATATCACCTCATATCCGGATACCTTGCGTGCCTGACACTACCGACAAGACTGCGACTCACCTGCCGGGACGTGTGCTGGGCATCGCGATTCCCGGCCCGCTGCGCGATCTGTTCGACTACCTGCCATCCCGCCAGCCGCCACGCCACGGCTGGCAGGTGGGCCTGCGCGTGCGCGTCGAATTCGGGCGTCGCCAGCTGGTCGGGGTGATCGCCGAGCTGCGCAGCGACTCAAGTTTTCCCATCGACAAGCTCAAGCCTGTCAGCGAAGTCATCGATGACGAACCACTGCCGGCCGACTGGTTGTGGATATGTCAGTTTACCGCGCGCTATTACCAGCACTCGCTCGGCGACACCTTCGCCCAGGCGATGCCCTCGCTGCTGCGTCAGGGGCGCGCCCTGGAGGCGCGTACCCGTGAGCGTTGGACGCTGACCGACAAGGGCCGCGCCACCGAGCCGGCAAGCCTGGGGCGAGCCACCCGCCAGATCGCGTTGCTGGAGCTGCTCGCTCAGCATCGTCATGGCCTGGTGCACAGCGCCATCACCGCCCAGGGCTTCACCCGCCAGCAGCTGGAGACCCTGCGCGGTCGCGGCTACATCGAATCCCGTGAGGAGCCGGTGACTGGCGCCACGCCGGAGCAGGCCAACAAGGGCGTGCTCGCCGAACCCGGCCTAGCCCTCAATGATGAGCAGGGTCGCGCCCTCTCGCGTCTGCATGAAGGCCTGAGCCGCTTCTCGCCCACGCTGCTGGAGGGCGTGACCGGTTCCGGCAAGACCGAGGTCTACCTGCAATTGATCGAGGCGGTGCTGGACCGCGGCGGCCAGGCGTTGGTGCTGGTGCCCGAGATCGGCCTGACCCCCCAGACGCTGGAGCGCTTCCGCAGACGCTTTCGCGTGCCGCAGGTGATGCTGCACTCCGGCGTCAGTGATGGTGAACGCCTCGATGGCTTCGAAGCCGCCCGCAGCGGTCGCGCGCGCATCGTGATCGGTACCCGCTCCGCCATCTTCACGCCGATGGCCAGACTCGGCGTGATCATCGTCGACGAGGAGCACGACGGCTCCTTCAAGCAACAGGACGGCCTGCGCTATCACGCCCGCGATCTGGCGCTGGTGCGCGGCAAGCAGGAAGGCATACCCGTGGTGCTCGGCAGCGCCACACCGTCTCTGGAAAGCCTGCGCCATGCCCGCGAAGGGCGCTTCACGCATCTGCACCTGCATCAACGTGCCGGTCGCAGCCAGCCGGCCCGGCTGCACCCCGTCGACCTGCGCGGCCGCATGACGCTGGGCGGCCTCTCGACCCAGAGTCTGGAGGCGATCGAGAAGCGCCTCGCCCAGGGCGATCAGGTGCTGGTGTTCATCAATCGGCGTGGCTTCGCGCCGACCCTGACCTGCCATGCCTGCGGCTGGATCGCCGAATGCGACAACTGCGATGCCCGCATGACCCTGCATCGCCATCCGCCCCAGCTGACCTGCCACCACTGCGAGCGCACCCGCCCGCTGCCGGATGCCTGCCCGGCCTGTGGCAGCGGGGATGTTCGCCCGCAGGGCGCGGGCACCGAGCGCACCGAAGAGCTGCTCGGCGAGAAATTCCCCGACGTGCCGGTGCTGCGCATCGACCGCGACAGCACCCAGCGCAAGGATGCCATGAGCGAGGCGCTGGCGGTGATCCGGCGTGGCGAGCCCTGCCTGCTGGTCGGCACCCAGATGCTGGCCAAGGGCCACCACTTCCCCCACGTCACCCTGGTGGTGGTGGTCAACGCCGACAGCGGCCTCTATGCCGCCGACTTTCGCGCACTTGAGCAGTCCGCGCAGCTGCTGGTGCAGGTCGCGGGGCGCGCCGGACGCGCCGAGCGCCCCGGTGAGGTATTGATCCAGACCCGCCACCCGGAAGACCCCAACCTGCTGACGCTGATTCAGGCCGGCTACCCGCAGCTGGCGGGGGAATTGCTCGAGGAGCGCCGCATCGCCCAGCTGCCACCGTTCAGCCATCTGGCGCTGCTGCGCGCCGAGGCCACTGACCAGCAGCAGGTCGAGCAGTGGCTGTTGAAGGTCGGTGGCGCCCTGCGCCAGCACCTCGAGGCTGCCAATCTCAAGGTGGATTGCCTCGGTCCGGTACCCGCACCGATGGAGCGCCGCCAGAATCGCTATCACGCCCAATTGCTGTTGCGCTGTGCGAAACGCGGCCCATTGCATGAAGCGGCGGCCTGGCTGGTGACGCTCTGCGAGCAGGACCGCGACGCACGCCGCCTGCGCTGGTCGCTGGATGTCGATCCCATCGGCATGGCCTGAGTGATACGCAAGCGGCGTGACAGCCCTTCACGCCGCTTGCGATGAACTGACCACTATCCCTCCAGGGCGCGGAATGCGGCGCGATTGATCACGACGGTTTATGCAAGCCGCAGGATCGGTGATAATGCCCGCCATCGTGCAGCGACATCCGCACTCCCCCATTGCCCGCAGGCCTGATGCCTGCAACCGCCTGCTGTATGGCACGCGGTGCGACCCGAGCCGTGAAGAGACCGATATTCCATGAAAGAGACGATCATCGAACTGCTGGGCCAGGCCCTGGAAACCCTCAAGGCCGACGGCACCCTGCCCGCCGACGCCAGCCCGCAGATCAAGGTCGACCCGACCAAGGACAAGAGCCACGGCGACTACGCCAGCAACCTGGCGATGATGACGTCCAAGGCTGCCGGCATGAAGCCGCGCGATCTGGCCGAGAAGCTGATCGCGGCGCTGCCGGCCTCCGATGCCGTCTCCAAGGTCGAGATCGCCGGGCCCGGCTTCCTGAACTTCTTCGCTGATACCGGTGCGGTAGCCGACATCGTGCGTCGCGTCTTCAGTGAAAGCGACAGCTTCGGTCACAGCGACGTGGGTGCCGGCGAGAAGGTGCAGGTCGAATTCGTCTCCGCCAACCCGACCGGCCCGCTGCACGTCGGTCACGGCCGCGGTGCCGCGGTCGGCGACGTGCTGTGCCGCCTGCTGGCCGCCACCGGCCACGACGTCACGCGCGAGTTCTACTACAACGACGCCGGCGCCCAGATCAACAATCTGGCGCTCTCCGTCCAGGCGCGCGCCAAGGGCCTGGGCCCGGACGATGCCAGCTGGCCGGCCGATGGCTATCGCGGTGACTACATCAGCGAACTGGCCGCCTCCTACATGGCCGGCGACACCGTCGAAGCCGATGGCAAGCAGGTGACCGGCGCCGCGAACCCCGATGACCTGGAGGCCATCCGCGTCTTCGCCGTCGCCTACCTGCGCCACGAGCAGGATCTCGATCTCAAGGCCTTCGGCGTCGAATTCGATGTCTACTTCCTCGAGTCCTCGCTCTACAGCGACGGCAAGGTCGAGGAGACCGTCAAGCGCCTGGTCGACAACGGCTACACCTATGAAGACGACGGTGCCCTGTGGCTGCGCACCACCGACTTCGGTGATGACAAGGACCGCGTGATGCGCAAGCGTGACGGCGGTTACACCTACTTCCTGCCCGACGTCGCCTACCACCTCGACAAGTGGCAGCGTGGCTTCACCCAGGTCATCAACGAGCAGGGCGCCGATCACCACTCCACCGTGACCCGCGTGCGTGCCGGTCTGCAGGCTCTGCAGGCGGACATCCCCAAGGGCTGGCCGGACTACGTGCTGCACCAGATGGTCACCGTGATGCGCTCCGGCGAGGAAGTGAAGCTGTCCAAGCGTGCCGGCAGCTACGTGACCCTGCGCGACCTGATCGAGGAAGTCGGCCGCGACGCGACCCGCTACTTCCTGGCCGCACGTCGCGCCGACTCCCAGCTGACCTTCGACATCGACCTGGCGCGCTCCCAGTCCAATGACAACCCGGTCTACTACATCCAGTACGCTCATGCCCGCGTGCACAGCGTGCTGCGCAAGGCCAGCCGCGAAGAGAAGCCCTTCGACGAAGCCCTGGCCATGGCGCAGCTCACCCTGCTGACCAGCGACCAGGAAAAGGCCGTGATGAATCGCATGGCGCAGTTCCCGGACGTCGTCGCCCACGCCGCCAAGGTGCGTGAGCCGCAGCAGGTCGCCCAGTACCTGCAGGACCTCTCCTCCGACTTCCACACCTGCTACAACGCGGTGAAAGTGATGGTCGAGGACGACGCGACCCGCAATGCGCGCATGGCGCTGGGTCTGGCGACCGCTCAGGTCATCCGCAACGGCCTGGCCCTGCTGGGTGTCAGCGCTCCCGAGGAGATGTAAGCCATGGCTGCTCGCCGCCCCGCCAACAAGAAGCCCGCCTCCCGCCAGGGGGCGAGCCCCCGTCGGCAACCCGCTGCCAGCCAGAGTCGTGGTCTGCCCGGCTGGCTATGGGGCATCATCGGTCTGATCGCCGGCTTCGCTCTCGCGCAGTACTTCGAGAAACAGGCCCCGCGTCTGCCGGTCGCGGCCATCGTGCCCAAGGCCAACACGCAGCAGAACGGACAGCAGAACGGGCAGCAGGCCGCCAAACAGGGCAACCAGCAGCAGAAGGAAGCCCCCGAAGAGTCCGCCGGCAACATGCCGACCTTCGAGTTCTACACCCTGCTGCCGGAAACCGAGGTGATCGCGCCCAAGGTGGATGAGTACAAGTCCACGCCGCGTCCGGGCAGCGCCGAGAGCACCAAGAAGTCCGAGGCCTCGCTGACCAACTACATGTTGCAGGCCGCGTCCTTCCGCGAGATGAGCGATGCCAAGAAGCTGGCCGGCAAGCTCAAGGACCTTGGCCTGCTGGCCAAGGTCAGTGACGTCAACGCCTCCGGCGGCACCGTCTGGCACCGGGTGCAGGTCGGTCCCTACAAGGACACCCGCGAGCTCAATCGCGCCCAGGACCTGATGAACACCCAGGGCATCGAGCCCTTGTTGATCAAGCTGCAGTAAGCCAGGCGTGAGCCTTGCGACAGACGGGCCCGCTCATTTTTGAGCGGGCCCGTTGCATGAGGGCACAGACCAGGGCCGATCGCAGTCAACGCTGAGTCGCCGATGACTTGAAACCCGTATCGGCGCCCCCATCTACAGCATTCCGGTGAGATATCAGGCCCGCGTGCCGCCCATCAGGCGGTGCAGGATCGCGGCAAGCAGTGGCAAGCGCCAGGCTGACGATCACCACCCGTTTTACGCGACGAGGCCACGGCCTCGTCTGCCCAGAAATGCCATGCCCGGCCCCGTTCACCTTATTCCAATCGCCGGCATGCTCTCTCAGGAGTTATCCATGACCACGATCGTCTCCGTGCGTCGCAACGGCCAGGTCGCCCTGGCTGGTGACGGCCAGGTGTCCCTTGGCAACACTGTCATGAAAGGCAACGCCGCCAAGGTGCGTCGTCTGTATCGCAATCAGGTACTGGCCGGTTTCGCCGGTGGTACCGCCGATGCCTTCACGCTGTTCGAACGCTTCGAAGCGCAGCTCGAGAAGTATCAGGGCCAGCTGGTGAAGTCCGCCGTGGAGCTTGCCAAGGAGTGGCGCTCAGACCGCGCTCTGCGCAAGCTGGAGGCCATGCTGGTGGTCGCCGACAAGCACGCCTCCTTGATCATCACCGGCAACGGTGACGTGGTCGAGCCCGAGCACGGCGTGCTGGCCATCGGCTCCGGCGGCAACTACGCCGAGGCCGCTGCCCGCGCCCTGATCGAGAATACCGAGCTTTCCGCCCGCGAGATCACCGAGAAGTCCATCTCCATCGCGGCCGATATCTGCGTCTTCACCAACCACAATGCCATCATCGAGGAGCTGTCCTGAGATGTCCCAGATGACCCCGAAGGAAATCGTCAACGCCCTCGATCAGCACATCGTCGGCCAGCCTGAAGCCAAGCGCGCCGTGGCGGTTGCCATGCGCAACCGCTGGCGCCGCATGCAGCTCGATGACGATCTGCGCCCGGAAGTCACGCCGAAGAACATCCTGATGATCGGCCCGACCGGTGTCGGCAAGACCGAGATCGCCCGTCGTCTGGCCAAGCTGGCCGGCGCGCCCTTCCTCAAGATCGAGGCGACCAAGTTCACCGAGGTCGGCTATGTCGGCCGTGACGTGGAATCCATCATCCGCGACCTGGTCGAGGTCGCGATGAAGCTGGTGCGTGAAGACGCCATGAAGGAAGTGCGCGACAAGGCCGAAGATGCCGCCGAAGAGCGCATCCTCGACGCCCTGCTGCCGCGTGTGCGTGGCGAAGAATACGACGCTGCCGCCAACAACAGCAGCACGCGCCAGATGTTCCGCAAGAAGCTGCGCGAAGGTCAGCTGGATGACAAGGAAATCGACATCGAACTGAGCCCGGCCAGCCAGAGTCTCGATTTCGCCACCCCGCCGGGGATGGAAGAGATGACCAGCCAGCTGCAGTCCATGTTCTCCAACATGGGCAAGCAGCAGAAAGAGAGCCGTCGCATCACCGTCAAGGAAGCGCTCAAGCTGGTTCACGAGGAAGAAGCGGCCAGAATGGTCAGCGATGAAGACCTCAAGAGCCGTGCCATCGAGGCCGTCGAACAGAACGGCATCGTCTTCCTCGACGAGATCGACAAGGTCGCCAAGCGCGGCGAATCCGGCAGTGGCGGCGATGTGTCCCGCGAAGGCGTGCAGCGCGATCTGCTGCCGCTGATCGAGGGTTCCACCGTGTCCACCAAGCACGGCATGGTCAAGACCGACCACATCCTGTTCATCGCCTCCGGTGCCTTCCACCTCTCCAAGCCGTCGGACATGATTCCGGAGCTGCAGGGCCGTCTGCCGATCCGTGTCGAGCTCAACGCCCTGACGCCGGAAGACTTCAAGCGCATCCTGACCGAGCCCTCCGCCGCCCTGATCCGTCAGTACAAGGCATTGCTGGCGACCGAAGGCGTCGAGCTGAGCTTCGCGGATGACGCCATCGAGCGCATCGCCCAGATCGCCTATCAGGTCAACGAAGGCACCGAGAACATCGGCGCCCGTCGTCTGCACACCGTGATGGAGCGTCTGCTGGAAGAGATCTCCTACGAGGGTGGCGATCAGCCCGGCGAACTCAAGGTCGATGCCGCCTACGTCGATGCCCGCCTGGGTGATCTGGCGCGTGATGAAGACCTGTCGCGCTACATCCTCTGACGACACGCTCACGCGCCTGACAGCCCCTCATGGAAGCCAGTCCCGTTCCTGAGGGGACTTCTGACGCCCGATCCGGCTTGGCCCGGATCGGGCGTCAGTGCATCATGCGCACAAGACACATCGACCGGCCAAGCGCCGTGCTCGACGCCTATCTGCCTTCGCCATGCCGCCCTGCGCCGCCGCGCGGCATGCAAGCCCGAGGATGCCCCGATGAGCCACGACACTCCCAAGGACGCCGCCGCGTCCCACGACGCTGATACCAGCGTCCAGCAGCGCGACTACCGCCTCAACGAGCGCCATGCCCGTGATGGCGAAGAGGCCCCGGTGCCGACGCGCGTGCACTACCACAAGTCAGAGCGCGAACTGGAACTGGGCTACGCCGATGGCCAGAGCTTCCGCCTGAGCACCGAATTCCTGCGCGTGATGTCGCCGTCGGCGGAAGTGCGTGGCCACGGTGTCGGCCAGGAAACCCTGCAGGTCGGCATGCGCTATGTCGGGCTGACCAACATCACCCAGAGCGGCCGCTACGCGCTGAAGCTGCACTTCGATGATGGCCATGACAGCGGCCTGTATACCTGGGAATACCTGTGGGAACTGGCCAATCGCCGCGACGCCATGTGGGCCTACTACCTGCGTCAGCTGGAAGAGGCCGGCGCCTCGCGCGAACCACTGGGCATTCCGCTCAACCAGCTGTAAGCCACTGATGCCACTGGGCGCGGCAAGATGTCCGAGTCGACGTCTTGCCAAAAGACAGCCCGCTGGCCAGCGGTTACAATCGAGCCACTGCGAAAGCTCACCATATTGTGCTGACGTCGCCACGGCGGCGTCACAACAGGGGAAGTCATGGACAAGCGTACGACTCACTTCGGTTATCAGGAAGTTGCCGTGGACGAGAAGGCAGGCCGCGTCGCGGATGTCTTCCACAGTGTCGCCGCCAAGTACGACGTGATGAATGACCTGATGTCGTTCGGCATCCACCGTCTGTGGAAGCGCATCACCCTGGAGCGTGCCGGCGCCCGCCCCGGCCAGTCGGTGCTGGACATCGCCGGCGGCACCGGTGACCTGACGCTGAAGTTCTCGCGTCTGGTCGGCCCGAAAGGCCGCGTGGTGCTCGCCGACATCAATGCCTCGATGCTCAACGTCGGCCGCGACAAGCTGCTCGACCGTGGCGTCGGCGGCAACGTCGAATACGTGCAGGCCAATGCCGAAGCCCTGCCCTTCCCGGACAACACCTTCGACATCATCACCATCGCCTTCGGGCTGCGCAACGTCACCGACCAGGCCAAGGCCCTGCGCTCCATGCAGCGCATCCTCAAGCCGGGTGGCCGCCTGCTGGTGCTGGAATTCTCCAAGCCGGTCAATCCGCTGCTCTCCACCGCCTATGACCAGTACAGCTTCCGGCTGCTGCCCAAGATGGGCGAGATGGTCGCCGGCGACGCCGACTCCTACCGCTACCTGGCCGAGTCCATCCGCATGCACCCCGACCAGAAGACGTTGGCCGGCATGATGGAAGAGGCCGGTCTCGAGCGCGTCGAGTACACCAACCTGACGGGCGGCATCGTCGCGTTGCACCGCGGTATCAAGCTCTGAGGCTGTCATGGCATTGCTGACCCCCCTGCTGTTGGCGACCGCTGAGCGGACGCTGAATCAGCTGCTTGCTCGCGACCCGGCCTCGACGTCGCGCCTGAATGCACTGGCAGGCCGACGCCTGCTGGTGCGTGTCGAACGCCCCGCCTTTGACCTGCTGGTGCACTTCGACCTGCAGGGCCTGCACCTGTTGCGCCTGCCCCAGGCCAACGAGAGCGATGGCGATGTGGTGGTGGAGCTCGACATGGAGACCGCCGCCGCCCTGCTGTCGGGTGAATCCATCGAGCGCCTGATGTTCGAGGGCCGCCTCGCCGTGCGTGGCCGTATCCATCTGCTGGAGAGCGCCCGTGACCTGGTGATGGACCTCGACCTGGACTGGGAAGGCGCGCTCAGTGAGTGGTTCGGCGAAGCCCCCGGCCATAGCCTGGCCAGCGGCCTGCGCAGCCTCGGGCGTTTCGGGCTGATCAGCCGCCGTGAGCTGGAGCTGGACCTGCGCGAGTACCTCACCGAGGAGGCGCGCTGGCTGCCCGGACAGGCGCAGATGCGTGTCGCCCGCGACGAGCTGACCGAGCTGACCCAGTGCCTGGATCGCACCGAAGCGCGGCTGGCGCGGCTGCGCCGTCATCTCGAGGCCGCCACCTCCCATCAACCTGCCGAGCGGGAGTGCCAGCCGTCGTGAGACTCTATCGCCTGCTGAGCATCCTGTGGGTCATCGCCCGCTACCGCCTCGACGACCTGGTGCCACCGGGACGCGTGCCGGCCCTGCTGCGCCCGCTGCTCAAGCTGTCGCCGCTGCGTCTGTTCCCCATCGGCAGACGCACGCGTGGCGAGCGTCTGCGTCTGGCGCTCGAGGCATTGGGCCCGATCTTCATCAAGTTCGGCCAGATGCTCTCGACGCGCCGCGACCTGCTGCCGCCGGACATCGCCGACGAACTCAAGCGCCTGCAGGATCAGGTACCCCCGTTCGAGAACCAGGTCGCGCGGGAGCTGGTCGAGCAGGAACTCGAGATGTCGGTCGAGGAAGCCTTCGCCGAATTCGAGGCCCAGCCTCTGGCCTCCGCCTCCATCGCCCAGGTACATGCCGCACGCCTGCACGATGGCTCGGACGTGGTGGTCAAGGTCATCCGCCCGCGCATCGAGGAAGTGATGCGCAAGGACATCGGCCTGCTCTACATGTTCGCGCGCCTGTTGATGAAGGTCTCGCCGGAAGCCCGTCGCCTGCGCCCGGTCGAGGTCGTCGCCGACTACGAGGCGACGCTGTTCGACGAGCTCGACATGCACAAGGAGGCCGCCAACACCTCCCAGCTCAAGCGCAACTTCCTCGACTCGCCGCTGCTCTACGTCCCGGCCATCCACTGGCCACTGACGCGCCGCCGCGTGATGGTGCAGGAACGCATCCGCGGCATTCCGGTCGCCGATATCGAGGAGCTGACCGCGCAGGGCACCGACCTCAGGAAGCTGGCCGAACGCGGCGTGGAGATCTTCTTCACCCAGGTATTCCGCGACAACTTCTTCCACGCCGACATGCACCCCGGCAATATCTTCGTCTCGCGCGAGAACCCGCACGACCCGCAGTTCATCGCCATCGACTGCGGCATCGTCGGCAGCCTGACCCGCGAGGACCAGGACTATCTGGCCCGCAACCTGCTGGCCTTCTTCCGCCAGGATTACTACGAGGTCGCGGCGCTGCACATCGAGTCCGGCTGGGTCGGCGAAGGCACGCGCGCCAACGAGTTTGCCGCGGCCATCCGCGCCGTCTGCGAGCCGATTCTCGAGAAGCCGCTCAAGGACATCAGCTTCGGCCAGGTCCTGCTGGGGCTGTTCCAGACCGCGCGCCGCTTCAACATGGAAGTCCAGCCGCAGCTGGTGTTGCTGCAGAAGACCCTGCTCAACATCGAGGGCCTCGGCCGCCAGCTGTATCCGGACCTGGACCTGTGGGCCACCGCCCGCCCCTATCTGGAGCGCTGGATGAAGGAGCGCGCCGGTCCCAAGGCGTTCTGGGCCGAGATGGTCAAGCAGGCACCGGAGCTGTCGCATCAGCTGCCACAGCTGCCGGCGATGGCCTTCCAGGCCATGGAGCGCATCGAGGACGAGCATCGCGCCCGTCAACGCCAGACAGAAGCCATCACCACGCTGCGCGACCGGGTCAATCACGCCTCCAGCACCAGCTGGCGGCTGCGTGCGGGCCTGCTGCTGGTGGCCGGCGCGTTCGGTTGGCAGCCCCTGATGGCCTGGGCGGAGACCCAGCCCGTGGCGGTACTGGTGGGCGCAGGACTGGGAATCGTGTTATTGCTGTGGCGCTAGCCGCAGGCAGACATGATGGCCTGACTGGCCCGGCGCGCAACGACACTTGCCGCCCCATGGGACGCAGTGCAATATGAATGACATATAACACTTGCATCCTGAGTCGCCTGCCCACGCCGTGCCGTTTGCCGTGCAAGGTGTGCCGTCAGCGCAGAACTCGATGACTTAACGCAAGACCCAAGCTTTCAGGAATGATGATTCATGAGTGATATTCTCAACCGTCTGTCAGTGGTACTGGCAGAACGGCGCGACGCTGACCCGACCTCCTCCTATGTCGCGAGCCTGCATCACAAGGGCCTCAACAAGGTACTGGAGAAGATTGGCGAAGAGGCGACCGAAACCGTACTGGCCGCCAAGGATTTCGCTCACGACGACGTGGACTCGCAGCGTGCCGTGATCGGTGAGACCGCTGACCTGTGGTTCCATTCACTGGTCATGCTGTCGCACCTGGGGCTGGATCATCAGGAAGTGCTGGATGAGCTGGCACGCCGCTTCGGTGTTTCCGGCCATGATGAAAAGGCCGCTCGCGGCCAGTGAAGGACCCGTATTCTTCCGGCGCAAGTCGGCTTTCCGGCAGCGGTGCCAGCACCCTGCAAGTCTCAAGGCCCAATGACCCGGTGTCAGCGGCCCAAATGGAGAATTTCCCATGTTAGGTGGCATCAGTATCTGGCAGCTTCTCATCGTGCTCGGCATCATCATCCTGATCTTCGGGACCAAGAAGCTGCGCAACGTCGGCTCTGATCTCGGCGGTGCCGTGAAGGGCTTCAAGGGCGCGATGAAGGAAGAAGAGAAGAAGAGCGACGAGCCGACTGCCCAGCAGAAGGTCGCGCATGAGGAAAAGCGTGGCGACACCATCGATGTCGAGGCCGAGAGCCGCGATACCGCTGACAAGCGCTCGTAACCCGCATGTTCGATATCGGCTTTTTTGAACTGGCATTGATCGCGCTGCTGGCGCTGATCGTGCTCGGCCCGGAGCGTCTGCCCCGGGCCGCCCGCACTGCGGGTCTGTGGCTGGGACGCATCAAGCGCAGTGTCTCGGGCATTCAGCAGGAAATCAGTGCCCAGCTGGAAGCCGAGGAACTGCGTCAGACGCTCAACGAGCAGAAGAAGCAGCTCGATGAGACGCTCGCTCATGCGCGCAACGAGGCACGCGATGTCGAGCGCGGCATCACCGAGTCCAGCACGTCCCGCGATGCAGGCGCCTCCGACGCCGAGACCAGCCCCCGCCCTGCCGAGAATGGTGCGCCGGCCACCGAGCCGAGCACTGCTTCCGACACCCGTGAATCACGAGAGCCACGTTCCTGATGAGTGATCCACATGCCTCACCGTCAGGTGGTCAGGGCGACGCCGCACATGCGCCGCTCATCGAGCACCTGATCGAGCTACGCTCGCGCTTGCTGCGCGCCACCCTGGTGGTGCTGGTGGTATTCGCCGCGCTGTACGGCTTCTCCAACCAGATCTACCTGTATGTCGCCGAACCGCTGATGGCATTGCTGCCACCGGGTTCGCAGATGATCGCCACCGAAGTGGCCTCGCCCTTCCTGGCGCCCTTCAAGCTGACATTGGTGGTGGCGCTGTTCCTGGCGATTCCCGCCGTGCTCTATCAGGCCTGGGCGTTCATCGCGCCGGGCCTCTATGAGAACGAGAAGGCGTTGGCCCTGCCGCTGCTGGCCTCCAGCATCCTGCTGTTCTATGCCGGTGCGGCCTTCGCCTACTACGTGGTGTTCCCGCTGCTGTTCCAGTTCTTCACCACCACGGGCCCCGAGAACGTGGCGATCATGACGGACATCAATCAGTACCTGAATTTTGTCCTCAAGCTGTTCTTCGCCTTCGGGGTCGCCTTCGAGATTCCCATCGCCACCTTCCTGCTGATCTGGACCGGCGCGACCACGGTGGAGGCACTGAGCAAGAAGCGCCCCTATATCGTGATCGCCTGCTTCGTGGTCGGCATGCTGCTGACACCGCCGGACGTGATCTCGCAGTCGCTGCTGGCGATCCCGATGTGGCTGCTGTTCGAGGTTGGCATTCTGGCCTCGCGCCTCTTCAAGCGCCGGCGTGCGGCCTCAGACGATGAGGCATCGCAGGAAGCGCCCTGAACGTGGCTGCCTGCAATCGGGCATCAGAATCAGAGCATCAAAACAGAAAGCCCCGCCGGGTCACCGGCGGGGCTTTCTGTTTCTGGGGGCTTTGTGTTTCCAGGGAACTTGCTCACACCAGCCACGCGCTATCACGCCAGACGCACAGGCGTGTCGAGATCAGTCCTGCTCGGCGGCGCGCGCCTTGTCGTCCTCGATCCAGCTATCGATGCGCTCGACCAGCTTGAAGATGCCCTGGGCCGCTTCGCTGATGCGCTCCGCCAGCAGGTAGGCCGGGGTGGTGACGACACGGTTGGCGGCGTCGACGACGATGTCCGTCACCTCACAGCTCTTGTGCAGGCCGCCCTGGGCGCTGATCGCCCCGGAGACGCTGGCGTCGTTGCCGATGGTGACCGAGATGCCTTCCCCCAGCAGCTTGGGCACCATCACCGGCGCGATGCACATCACGCCGATCGGCTTGCCGGCCGCGTGGAAGGGCTGCACCGCGTCCTGCAGGCCCGCGACGAGCTCGAGGTCCTCACCCTTGACGGCAAAGTCACACAGATTCTTGGCGGCGCCGAAGCCACCGGGCAGGATCAGTGCATCGAAGTCGTCCGCTGACAGCTCTTCCAGCGGGCGCACCTTGCCACGTGCCAGACGCGCGGACTCGACCAGCACGTTGCGGGTCTCCTCCATCTCGTCGCCAGTGCCGTGATTGATCACGTGGTGCTGCGCGACATCCGGTGCAAAGCACTCATAGGCAATGCCCAGCTGATCGAGACGCAGCAGCGTCAGGGTAGTTTCATAGATCTCGGAGCCATCAAAGACACCGCAACCGGAAAGGATCAGGGCTACCTGCTTGGTCATGGGTTACTCCATTGACGATGAGCTGTGCGCGGCGATTGCCGGACAGGTCAGAAAAGACTAATACAAGCGCGTGACTGATTCGAATGCCGAGCCTCATTTCATGCCCGGCGTCATGCCCGGCGTCATGCCAGGCGCGAGACGCTTCAGCGGCACCGAAGATGCGCGACCGCCACGCGGCAGACAGTGACAGGCGTGCAGGCGAGGCATGTCACTGCGCATCCTCTCAAGACTATGGGCGGCCCTGGCACAACTCAAGTGCTGCTCCTCGTCCACTCGTATGCCATCAAGGCTCTGGTGCCGGAGGCTTGCCGCGGTGTCCGGACTCGTCTTGCAGCCCCACACACCCGCCCCATACGGGGTGTGCATGAGGCGCGACACCGCGACACATCTCCTGCGCCTGTGGCCACAAGTCAACGCTGATATACTGGATTGACCCTGCCACAGGGACGACGGCTCCCGTCACGGGCCACCCACTTGCAGGCCGCAAGCCAGGCCTTCTCGTCGCCCGACAGACGCCTTGTCGTCATGTTCAGCCCTTGCTGGCACCTCACGTGACCGGCCTTGCCCCATGACCGCTGGCATCACTGTAATATTAATGAAATATTATAGACCTAGACTGCCTGCGACCATCACGGGAGCGGACCACCCGACCCGGAGAGCATTTCTTGAGCCAACATACCCCGCGCCAGTTTCCTGCGACTCGTATGCGCCGTATGCGCAAGGACGACTTCTCTCGCCGCCTGATGCGTGAAAATCAGCTGACGGCCGATGATCTGATCCTGCCGGTCTTCGTTCTCGAAGGCTCCCAGCGTCGTGAAGCCGTGCCCAGCATGCCGGGCGTCGAACGCCTGTCCATCGACCTCATGGTCGAAGAATGCCGCGCCGTCCACGCACTGGGCGTGCCGGCCATCGCGCTCTTCCCGGTGGTCGATGCCGAGGCCAAGACGCTGTATGCCGAAGAATCCTACAATGCCAACGGCCTGGTGCAGCGTTGCGTGCGCGCCTTGAAGGAAGCGCTGCCGGAGCTGGGCGTCATCACGGATGTCGCGCTCGACCCCTACACCGTTCACGGTCAGGACGGCATCCTCGACGAAGACGGCTACGTGCTCAACGACCGCACCGTCGAGACCTTGATCAAGCAGGCGCTGTCACACGCGGAAGCCGGTGCCGATGTCATCGCGCCCTCCGACATGATGGATGGTCGCATCGGCTCCATCCGCGCCATGCTGGAACAGGAAGGCCTGATCAACACGCGCATCATGGCCTACTCGGCCAAGTACGCCTCCAACTACTACGGCCCGTTCCGTGACGCGCTCGGTTCGAGCGGCAATCTGGGCAAGGCCGACAAGCAGACCTACCAGATGGACCCCGCCAACAGCGACGAAGCCCTGCATGAGGTGGCGATGGACATCGCCGAGGGCGCTGACATGGTGATGGTCAAGCCGGGCATGCCCTATCTTGATGTGGTAACGCGTGTGAAGCGCGAGCTGGAAGTGCCGACCTTCGCCTATCAGGTCAGCGGTGAGTACGCCATGCACATGGCGGCTTTCCAGAACGGTTGGCTGGATGCCGACAAGGTCATTCTCGAGTCGCTGATGTGCTTCAAGCGTGCGGGTGCCGACGGCATCCTCACCTATTTTGCTCGCCAGGCGGCCGAATTGCTGGCGCAGAAAAACCGCCTTTGACAACCCCGGCCATTGCGGATGCGGCTGACCGGGATCATGGAGTTGATGATGGAACAGACGCCCAAGCAAGACACCGACAACAACACGGCGACCCTGCCGGAAGTCGCTGACAGTCGCGACAAGGATGCTGCCCCCAAGGCAGCATCCACCCCACGGGAAGGCGAGATCGAGCTGGCAGCGGATGAGCCGCCGGCTCAGGAACCGCTGCCCCTGCGCGTCAACCGGACGCGTACCGGTATCCATGCCAAGGCCACCCCCTCCCCCGAGGCTGATCTCGCTGATCCGGCGCTGTACTTCAATCGCGAGCTGTCCAACCTGCAGTTCAACATCCGCGTACTCGAGCAGGCCAAGGATACCTCGCATCCGCTGCTCAACCGCTTGATGTTCCTGCTGATCTTCACGTCCAACATGGACGAGTTCTTCGAGATTCGCGTGGCGGGTCTCAAGCATCAGATCGCCTTCGATCGCACCGACCCCGGCTGTGACGGCATGCTGCCGAGCAAGGTGCTCGATGAGGTCTCCCGCATCACGCATGAGCAGGTCGAACGCCAGTACCGCATGCTCAACGAGGACCTGATCCCCGCGCTGGAAGAGCAGCACATCCGCTTCCGTCGCCGCAATCAGTGGAACGATGCCCAGAAGGCCTGGGTGCGCGATTACTTCGAGGAAGAGATCCAGCCGGTCATCAGCCCGATCGGTCTCGACCCGTCGCACCCGTTCCCGCGCCTGGTCAACAAGAGCCTCAACTTCATCGTCGAGCTGGAAGGCAAGGATGCCTTCGGTCGTGAAGGTGGCCTGGCCATCCTGCCGGCCCCGCGCTCGCTGCCGCGCCTGATCCGCATCCCGGATGGCCTCGTCGAGCCGGGGTACACCGAATACGTCTTCCTGTCCTCGATGATCCACGCTCACGCCCAGGAGCTGTTCCCGGGCATGAAGATCAAGGGCTGCTATCAGTTCCGCCTGACCCGCAACGCCGACCTCTCGGTAGATGCCGAGGATGTCTCCGACCTGGCCTCCGCGCTGCGCGGCGAGCTGCTGGCACGCCGCTACGGCGACGGGGTGCGTCTCGAGGTGGCAGACAACTGCCCGGAAGCGTTCTACACCTTCCTGCTCAAGCAGTTCGATCTGGAAACGCGTGACCTCTATCAGGTCAAGGGCCCGGTCAACCTCAACCGCCTGATGGAAGTCATCGGCGACGTCGGCCGCGAGGACCTGCTCTACGCCCCGTTCACTCCGGGCATTCCCAAGGCGCTCAAGGGCGACAACAGCCTGTTCGATGCGATCCGTCGCGAGGACATCCTGCTGCATCACCCCTTCCAGTCCTTCTCCCCGGTCGAGAACCTGCTCGCCGAGGCGGCGCGTGACCCGAACGTGCTGGCCATCAAGCAGACCCTCTATCGCACCGGCGCCGACTCCAACATCGTCTCCTCACTGGTGGAAGCCGCACGTCAGGGCAAGGAGATCACCGTGGTGATCGAGCTGCGGGCGCGCTTCGATGAGGCCGACAACCTGCAGCTGGCCTCACGCCTGCAGGAAGCCGGCGCCATCGTCATCTACGGCGTGATGGCCTACAAGACCCACGCCAAGATGCTGCATATCGTGCGACGTGAACACGGCGAGCTGCGTCACTACGCGCACCTGGGCACCGGTAACTACCATGCCAAGACGGCGCGCCTGTACACCGATTACAGCCTGCTGACCGCCAACGAGACGCTGTGCGAGGACGTCCACAAGGTCTTCCAGCAGCTGACCGGCATGGGCAAGCAGCGCAATATCGAGAAGCTGCTGCACGCGCCCTTCACGCTGCATGAGCGCATGGTGGAGATGATCGACCGTGAAGCGCGCAACGCCGAGAAAGGCAAGCGCGCCCACATCATCATCAAATGCAATTCACTGACCGAGCCCAAGCTGATTCGCGCCCTCTACCGCGCCTCGCGGGCTGGCGTGCAGTGTGACCTGATCATCCGCGGCGTCTGCTGTCTGCGCCCGGGCGTGCCGGGGATTTCCGACAACATCCGCGTGCGCTCGGTAATCGGTCGCTTCCTCGAGCACACGCGCACCTTCCACTTCCACAATGCCGGTCAGCCGGAAACCTGGTGCTCCAGCGCGGATTACATGGAGCGCAACATGTTCCACCGCGTCGAGACCTGCTTCCCGCTGCTCGACAAGAAGCTGGCCCAGCGTATCCGCAAGGACCTGGACACCTATCTGGTCGACAACTGCCAGAGCTGGCGTCTGGAAAGCGATGGCCACTACACCCAGCTGGATGCCGGCGACGCGGAACCGATCAGCGTGCAGGAAACCCTGCTGTTCGCCTACGCCGCCAAGGCCTGATCGCGCTCGACGAGGTCAGGACAGAACAAAGCTCATGAACTCTCGGCCCTCACGCTTGCGTGGGGGCCGTTGTCGTTGGCCCTCCCCACCCGCTTGATCGACCAAGCACCCTCAAGCGAAGCGGGGCCAGGTTCAGGCGCATGAAAAAGCCCCCGTATCATCGATACGGGGGCTTCGCGTTCACACCTGACGCGCGGCGGCTTACATCAGACGCCGATCTGGCCGCCATCTTCGCGCTGGATGACCACGGTCGCGGCGCGGGCACGCACGCTGCCGTCGGTCTCGGCGGTGGCATCATCGCTCTGCGGCCAGTTGGCCGGATGCTGGATGTTGATGAACATCGCGGTCTTGTCCGGGGTGGTGAAGATCCCGGTGACTTCACAACCATTCGGACCCACCGCAAAGCGCTTGAGCTGCGCCTGGTTGTCGGCACCGATCACGGCCGCGTCTCCCTCGGCCTGCTCGAGACCTGCCGGCACGACCGCCAGCAGCTGGTCATTGGTGACCTCGGTGATGCCTTCGTAGCCGTTGTCCGTCTGGATCCACAGGATGCTGTCCTGTCCTTCGCGGCCGTCGAAGTAGAGGCCATCGGGGCTGGCGAACTCGTTCATCTCGGTCAGGCCGGACAGGTTGTCGGCATCGCTGGCCGCTGCGCCGAACACGAAGATCTCCCAATCGAAGGCCTTGTGATCGCCCGCTTCACGCCAGCGGATGATCTGACCCGCCTCGTTGTTGCCACGCGGATTGGCCGCGTTGGTCGGCGCCGTCTTGTAACCGACACCCGGCTCCTCGATGGCGGTGCCATCGTTGGTGAAGGCGGCGTCAGTGCCTTCCTCGGTGCGCTTGGAGTTGTTGGTCAGCGTCATGTAGACCTCACCGGACACCGGGTCCACCGCGCCCCACTCCGGACGGTCCATCGGGGTCGCGCCCATCAGGTCAGCCGCATCGGTGGTGTGGATGATGATGCCAGCCAGGTCATCGGCCGCCAGCCCCAGTGCCTCGGCCAGGGTGCGGCCATCCTTGGTCACGGCGTCCGGGGTCAGCTTGAGCCACGTGCCGGTGCCATCGGCGGAGAACTGGGCGACATACAGCGTGCCCTTGTCCAGGTACTTGTCGCCGATCGCCAGGCGGTCCTTGAAGTCACCGGCGCCACGGGCATCAGCGGCGTCCCACTTGGCGTCTGACACGAACTTGTAGATGTACTCGTTGCGCGAATCGTGACCGGAGTAGAAGACCACCGGCTCACCCTCGACCAGCTTGCCCGGCCAGCAACCTTCGTGACGGAAGCGGCCCAGCGCGGTGCGCTTGATGGCCTGCTCGCCGGTGTAGGGGTCGATCTCGACGATATAGCCGAAGGTCCGCGGTTCGTTGCGATAATCCTTGTCGGCGCTGTCTGCCGTCGGCGTGTTGTCGAAACGCGCGAACTCGCCATCGACTTCACTGGCATCCCCGGCGGCGGTTTCCCAGCCATAGCGGCCACGCTCGGTCTCGATGCCGATGCGGTTGTCATCGAGCTGACGATCGCTGCGCTTGACGAAGTAACCCGGCCAGTTCTCTTCGCAGGTCAGGTAGGTGCCCCACGGGGTGTAGCCGTTGGCGCAGTTGTTGTTGGTACCACGGGTGCGCATGCCATCCGGCGAGAAGGCCGTCTTGACGTAATCGCTGCCCGCCACCGGGCCGCTCAGCTTCATTTCGCTGGCGCTGGTGTAGCGGCGGTTGTAGCGCGAATCGCCCACCACTTCCCACTTGCCGTTGCTGGCCTTCTTGACCTCGACGATGGTCACGCCATGGGCATTGATCTCGGTGCGCACTTCATCGGCCGGACGCTTGCCGGAATCCGCATTGGTCGCGCCGCCCTTGGGTGCCCACAGCGCATCCTGATCGATGTATTCGTTGTTCATGACCAGCAGGAAGTTGCTGGAGGCCGTGTCGTCACTCAAGGCGAAGTTGTGCATGCCATCGTGATGCATGCCGACGGTGTTGAGCTGGATCTCCGGCGTCATCGCCAGGTCCTTGCTCCACTTGGGTGCCTTGGCATTGAGCGGCGTGCCCCACGGCGCCAGCACCTGTGCGGTATACCCCTTGGGAACCACGACTGCATCCGTGCGTGAACCCTTGATCGATTCGAAGGCCAGTGCCAGAGCCGTCTTCTCGCCCGCAGCGTTGCTGGCGGCGTTGGCCGTGGTGCTCAGCCCCGCAAGACCGAAACCACCCAGCATGCTGGCAGCCGCCATGCCCAGGCCGCCCTGCAGGACACGACGACGCGAGATGTGTCGTTCGATGACGGATGAGAACGTCTCGTTGCTGCTGGGATTAAGCAGGCGATGGTCTTCGATTTCCTTGCTCATGTCGCTTCCCCGTAGTCAGGTTTCGGGTTGTTCTGTTCAGGCATGCCCCTTGAGGGCATGCCGAAGGCAACAAGAGTGATACGCGAGCCCGATGACAATTCCGTGACGAACGGGCAACAAGGACGAGAGACGACAGCGCCCAACGGCCTTTCGACCGTTGGGCGCTGGGGACTTCAGGACAAGCCGACAAATTCAGCAAACATCAGGCAAGCGCGACGTCATCCTCCCATCGAGGCGTGAGTCTGGCGCCTGATCTCAGGCCTCGCGCAGGCGCTCGGCGGCCAGGCTCAGCAGGTGCTCGGTGGTTTCCCAGCCAAGGCATGCATCGGTGACTGACACGCCATGACGCAGCTGGGAGAGCTTCTCCGCTGCCGGCAAGGCCTGCTTGCCTTCATTGAGGTGACTCTCGAGCATCACGCCGATCAAGGCATCATCCCCCGCCAGGCGCTGAGAGAGCACATCCAGCATCACTTCGCTCTGGCGGCGGTGGTCCTTGCGGGAATTCGCGTGGCTGCAATCGACCATCAGGCGCGGCGTCAGGCCAGCGCCTTCCAGCTCACGCCGGCAAGCGGCCACCGAGGCGGCGTCATGGTTGGGCTGGCCATGGCCGCCGCGCAGCACCACATGGGTATGCGGGTTGCCCGCGGTCTCGATCAGCGCCGGACGCCCGCTGTCATCCATGCCGAAGTGGCGATGCCCATGCGCCGCCGCCCCGATGGCCTGCACGGCGACCTCGACGCCTCCATCAGTGCCGTTCTTGAAGCCCACTGCACAGCCGAGGCCGGAGGCCATCTCGCGATGGATCTGCGACTCGGTGGTGCGGGCGCCGATGGCCGCCCAGCCGAGCAGGTCTTCCAGGTAGGCGGCGGTCAGCGGCTGCAGCAGCTCCGTCGCCACCGGCAGGCCCAGCTGGTTGATCTCGCGCATCAGCTCGCGTGCCTGACGCAGGCCGGTAGCCATGTCATCGCTGCCATCCAGATGCGGATCATAGGCCAGCCCCTTCCAGCCCACCGTGGTGCGCGGCTTCTCGACATAGACACGCATCACCAGCTTGAGACGATCACGCACCTGCGGCTCGATCACCGCCAGGCGCTGGGCGTACTCGCGCGCGGCCTTGAGATCATGGATGGAGCACGGCCCGACCACCACCAGCAGACGATCATCGTCGCCGGCGAGAATGGCGTTGATCTCATCGCGATGCTGGCGAATCTGGCCGGCCAGGTCGGCGTCCACCAGCAGCTGCTCGCGCAATTCGCTGGCGCTGGGCAGGGCTTCACGACTGATGCGTCCGGGTGTGGTCGGTGTCTGGGCGGCATCAGAGCGGGTCACGGTGGCGTTCTCGGCAGTCAAGGGATCAACAGTGGCGTCGGCAGTGTGCGGGTTTGCGGTCAACACGCGTTCAAGGCTGGCGTTCATGGTCTTCTCTCCTGTGATGAAGCCTCGGCTCCATCACGCAATATTCATTCTGACAGACAGGGACTTCGCGAATCGTCACCCCGGTGTTGCTCGCCCTGCCCCGCGGTGACAGCGGAAAGAGGCAGGACGCCGCTAAATCGCCAGCGCCAATAACCATGCACGACCCGAGCGGAGGCAAGAGAAAAGCGGGTAGTCAGGATAGTGGTGCGCATGGTCATTCCTCTCGTCATTCATGCTGCAATCATTGTCGGCACGTTAGGGTGACATGCCTCTCGTCATGGATTTCGCAAGGCCCGAAACGCAAGAACCCCCGGCCGTGGCTGCGACCGGGGGTTCTTCAAGGTGGTGGCAGCCCGTACGAGACAGGCGCGCCGTAACCTCAGGCGCGCCCCTGTGTAAACCAATACCAATAGCCGGCCGCACACGCCGCCGTCACGACCTGGCCCGAAGGGCAGGCAGCGACAGTGAACGGGCGGTGGCTGGTGGTCTGATTCATGGGTCGGGCCGATATCCAGTAGTGACGATGAAAAGGGTGATAGGCCTATCCTTGCACTCCAGATCGTCCTGCGCAAGCGTGAACCGGCAACAAACCGTTGCCCGCACGCATAAAGAAGGGCTATCAGCCTGAAGTGGCATCAGTATAATCTTTGGTTGTCGAGCAACATGATCGGCAACACGCATTCGTCCAGCGGTGCCTGACACCGCGCCCACAGCTTGGAATGCATGCATGCAGGATTCCCGAAATGATGCACTGATTGAGTATCTGTCGGGATGCGCCCGACAGGATGCCAAGGCACTGGATCAGCTCTATCGAGCGACCAGTGCGCATCTATACGCTCAGTTGCTGCGTATCTTGAGACATGAGGCATCCGCGCAGGATTGTCTTCAGCAGGTCTACATCCGGGTATGGGCCGCCGCCGCCCAGTATGACGCCGGCCGCGCCCGCCCGATGACCTGGCTCGGCACCATGACCCGCAACATCGCCATCGACTGGATACGTCGACAGCGACCCAGCGAGCATGACAGCGATGAATTGATCGCCGCCATGCCGGGGCGGAGTGATATCGAGGCAGATGTCGACCTGGCCCAGCACAGTGGTGAACTCCACCAGTGCCTGGCCGAGCTGAATGACGATCAACGCCGCGCCCTGGAACTGGCCTACTTCGAAGGCCTCACCCACCAGGATCTGGCCAATCAACTGGACCAGCCCTTGGGCACCGTCAAGAGCTGGGTCCGTCGTGGACTCGAGAGGTTGAAGACATGCATGAGTCATTTGATCTGAGCGACCCGGAACTGCGCGAAGCCGCAGCGGGCGAATATGCGCTCGGCACATTGACACGCGACGAGCGCGCGGCATTCGAGTCACTGCTGGCCGTCAGCCACGACCTGCAACGTGATGTGGAGCGCTGGCGCGAGCATCTCAACGTGTTCAATGAACAGCTTCCCCCCGTCACGCCACCGGCCCATGTCTGGCAAGGCATCGCCGAGGCGACGGGCACCTCCCGTCAGCCCTGGTGGCGTCGCCTGGGCCTGTGGCAGGGCATGACCGCCACGGCGTTCAGCCTGGCGCTGGCAGTCACCCTGACCTTCAGCCTGGGGCACAACGCGGGCATGGAGAGCGACTACGTGTTCGTGGTCAACAACTCTGACAGCAGCCCCGGCTGGATCGTCAACGCCTCCCATTCGGGCGAGATGATGGTGCAGGCCGTCAGGCCCGAAGCGCCGGCCCCCGGCAAGGTCTGCGAGCTGTGGCTGATGGCCAAGGATGGCAAGGAGCCGATGTCACTGGGCATCCTGCCGCACTCCGGCACCATGAAGGTCGAGGTGCCCAAGGAGTATCTGGCCGCCTTCCCCGACAGCGATCTGGTGATCACGCTGGAAAGCCCGCAGGGCGCTCCCTCCGGCAACCAGATGGGCCCGACCCTCAAGAAGGGTCAGCTGACGCCGGTCGAAGGCCGCCATATCCTGTAAGCGCTTCGCTGGTGCAGGATGTTGCGTCAACGAAAAAAGCCCCAGCTGAGAAGCGGGGGCTTTTTAGTGCGGTGCTCATATGCCCAATGTCGTGTCGCGAGCGTCAGGTCTTGGATACCAGAAGCGATGGCCTAAAGACCACTGAGGCAAGCTATCAGCGCAGGTGGCGGCCACCATCCACCGGCAGGGTCGTGCCCGTGACATAGGGACTGTCCAGCAGATAGCGCAGTGCCTGCCAGATGACGCCGGGCCCGGGCACCTGCTGCATCAACGACTTGGCACGCGCACGCTCGGCATAGTCATCATCATCGTCCGGGCGCAGCATGATCAGCGCCGGCGCGATGGTGTTGACCTGGATGCGTGGCGCGAACATCGACGCGAACGACAAGGTCAGGTTCTCGAGTCCCGCCTTGCTGGCCGCGTAGGCCGCATGCTTGCGCGAACCCTTCTGGACCACGAAGTCACTCATGTGGACGATGTCCGCCTGCGTCTCGACTCCGGCTTCCAGCAGATCGCGCAGCGCCAGATTGATCAGGTACGGCGCCTGCATGTGGACACGGAACAGGTGCTCGAACAGCTCGCCCTGCCCCTCGCCGTCGCCATCCGGCGCCCAGTCGCCGGCATTGTGCACGATGGCCCGCAATGTCGGAGTCAGCTCACGAATCGCCGCGATGAAGGCCTGGATACCTGCCTCGCTGGAGAAATCCGCCTGCACGGTGCGAATGCCCAGCGCGCGCAGGGCATCGAGCTCTTCCCGCTCGCGTCGATAACTGATGATGACCGGATGACCATCATCGATCAGTCGCTCGGCACAATAGCGCCCCAGACGCTGGGCGCCGCCCGTGATCAGTATCGGGGACTGACTCATTCACTCGACTCCTTCAGGCAATGTCAGGCAGCTTCAAGCAATGTCAGGCTGCTTCAGGCGGAGACCAGCGCCGGGTCCAGCAGCGGCTCGCGTGGCGCATAGCTGAACACATCGGAGCTCAGCGCGCTGGCCTCGACACCCAATGGCGTCAGCGCATCGACACAGGCATAGACCATGCCCGGCGAGCCGGACAGATAGACGCGCTTGCCCGCCATGCTGCCCGCGTGCTTGCGCAGTGCCTCGTCGATACGCCCCAGATGGCCATTGAAAGCGGCCTCGACACCGGCCGCTTCCAGCGCGCGATGGTGGGCATCACCGACTTCCGGCGCTTCTTCCAGCACCGGGAAATAACGGAAGTTGGGCTGACTGGCGGCCCAGTTGAGCGCCGCGCTCTCCAGATACAGATCACGCCGCTCGCGCGCCGCCCACCACAGCTCGATGGGCTGGGTCAGGCCACGCGCGAAGGCGGCCTGCAGCATGGCGTGCATCTGCGAGAACCCGGTGCCGGCACAGATCAGCACGATGGGGCTGGGGTCGTCGAGGTCCAGTACGCACTCGCCACTGGGCAGACGCAGCTCAAGTTGATTGGCCGCGACCAGCAGGCTGCGCAGACGCGCGGAATTGCTGCGCTCCGGCCAATGCTGGATATGCAGCTCGAGCACGCCATCATCACTGGCGGCATTGGCGATGGAGAACGGTACCCAGGTGGTGTCATCGAGCTTCATCTCGAGATACTGGCCCGGCGCGTGCGCCAGGGCCTCGGGACGTGCGGCGAAGCGCACACGAAACACGTCCGGGGTCAGATCTTCCACACTCTCGACATGACAGGTCAGGGTCCGCGCCGTCATCGTATCCTCTTGTTATCTGATGCCTGCCGCCAGCGCGCCGCGCAACGACAGGGTAAATGCATGGGTGTTGATGGTCTGTCGCGGAATCAGTCCAGAATGCCCAGACTGTCCCAGCGTTCATCGACACGGGATGTGATCTCTTCGCTCATCACGATGGGCTCGCCCCACTCGCGGTCCGTCTCGCCGGACCACTTGTTGGTCGCGTCCATGCCCATCTTGGAGCCAAGACCCGCCGTTGGCGAGGCGAAGTCCAGATAATCGATCGGCGTATTGTCGACCAGAACGGTATCACGGCTCGGGTCCATGCGCGTGGTGATGGCCCAGATGACATCTTCCCACTTGCGGGCATCGACATCATCATCCAGCACGATCACGAACTTGGTGTACATGAACTGACGCAGGAAGCTCCAGACCCCCATCATCACGCGCTTGGCGTGGCCGGGGTACTGCTTCTTCATCGTCACCACCGCCATGCGGTAGGAGCAGCCTTCCGGCGGCAGATAGAAGTCGACGATCTCCGGGAACTGCTTGCGCAGAATCGGCACGAAGACTTCATTGAGCGCCAGGCCGAGAATCGCCGGCTCATCCGGCGGACGCCCGGTATAGGTGGAGTGATAGATCGGGTCGCGCCGATGGGTGATGCGCTCGATGGTGAAGACGGGGAAGGTCTCCACCTCGTTGTAATAGCCGGTGTGATCGCCGTAGGGGCCTTCCGGTGCCACGTCATCCGGATACAGATAGCCTTCCAGGATGATCTCGGCGCTGGCCGGGACTTCGAGATCCGACAGACCGCATTTGACCAGCTCGGTGCGCGAGCCGCGCAGCAGGCCGGCAAAGGCATACTCGGAGAGTGAATCCGGCACCGGCGTGACAGCGCCGAGGATGGTGGCCGGATCGGCACCCAGTGCCACCGCGACCGGGAAGGGCTCGCCCGGATGGGCCTTCTGCCATTCACGGAAGTCCAGCGCGCCGCCACGGTGTGCCAGCCAGCGCATGATCAGGCGATTCTTGCCGAGTTTCTGCTGACGATAGATGCCGAGGTTCTGGCGCTCCTTGTGCGGACCACGGGTGATCACCAGCGGCCAGGTCACCAGCGGCGCGGCATCCCCGGGCCAGCAGTGCTGGATCGGAATCATGTCGAGATCGACATCATCCCCTTCCAGCACAATCTCCTGACAGGGCGCACGCTTGACCTTCTTCGGCCCCATGCTCATCACCTGCTTGAAGATCGGCAGCTTGTCCCAGGCGTCCCGGAAGCCCTTGGGCGGCTCAGGCTCCTTGAGGAAGGCCAGCAGCTCGCCGACTTCGCGCAGCGCCTCGACGGACTCCTGCCCCATGCCCAGCGCCACGCGCCGCGGCGTGCCGAACAGATTGCCCAGCACCGGCATGCTGTGGCCCTTGACGTTCTCGAACAGCAACGCCGGACCACCCGCCTTCAGGGTGCGATCGCAGATCTCGGTCATCTCCAGATAGGGGTCCACCTCGGCACGAATGCGCTTGAGTTCGCCCTTCTCTTCCAGCGCCGCGATGAAATCGCGTAAGTCTCGATACTGCATGGGAGTTTCCGCTCGGCTTGATCAAGTCCCGAGCATACCATTGCCAGCCGGCACTCGGCAGGTCAGCAACGCAAGACGCCCACTTCCCGAGCGGGAAGTGGGCGTCCTGGCAAGCACATGGCAAGCACCTGTCGAGAGCATGGCCAGCCAGCCGGCTGGGCCAGAGTCGATCAGCGGCGCTTCATGGCCTCGAAGAACTCGAGATTGGTCTTGGTATCTTTCAGGCGATCGATCAGGAACTCGGTGGCTGCCACATCTTCCATCGGGTTGAGCAGCTTGCGCAGGATCCACATGCGCTGCATTTCATCCTCGGACGCGATCAGGTCTTCACGACGCGTGCCGGAGCGACGGATGTTGAGAGCCGGGAAGACACGACGCTCGGCCAGCTTGCGGTCGAGGTGAGCTTCCATGTTACCGGTGCCCTTGAATTCCTCGAAGATGACTTCGTCCATCTTGGAACCGGTATCGACCAGCGCCGTGGCGAGGATGGTCAGGCTGCCGCCTTCTTCGATGTTACGCGCGGCACCGAAGAAGCGCTTCGGCTTCTCGAGTGCGTGAGCGTCGACACCACCGGTCAGCACCTTGCCGGAAGACGGCACCACGGTGTTGTAGGCACGCGCCAGACGGGTCACGGAATCGAGCAGGATGACGACATCCTTCTTGTGCTCGACCAGACGCTTGGCCTTCTCGATCACCATCTCGGCGACCTGGACGTGACGGGCCGGCGGCTCATCGAAGGTAGAGGCCACGACTTCGCCACGCACGGTGCGCGACATCTCGGTAACTTCCTCGGGACGCTCATCGATCAGCAGCACGATGAGGTGACATTCGGGGTTGTTGCGCGTGATGGAGGCGGCGATGTTCTGCAGCATCATCGTCTTGCCCGCCTTGGGCGGCGAGACGATCAGGCCACGCTGGCCCTTGCCGATCGGTGCGGTCAGATCAAGGATGCGCGAGGTGATGTCTTCGGTGGAACCATTGCCGATTTCCATCAGCAGGCGCGACTGCGGGAACAGCGGCGTCAGGTTCTCGAACAGGATCTTGTGCTTGGCATTCTCGGGGCGGTCAAAGTTGATCTGATTGACCTTGAGCAGCGCGAAGTAACGCTCCCCTTCCTTCGGCGGACGAATCTTGCCGGAGATGGTGTCGCCCTTGCGCAGATTGAAGCGACGGATCTGGGACGGTGAAACGTAGATGTCATCAGGGCCCGCGAGGTAGGAAGAGTCTGCACTGCGAAGGAAGCCGAAGCCGTCCTGCAGGATTTCCAGAACGCCGTCGCCGTAGATGTCCTCACCGCTTTTCGCGTGCTTCTTGAGGATGGCGAAGATGATGTCCTGCTTGCGCGAACGTGCCAGATTATCGATGCCCATCGTCTGGGCAAGTTCCAGCAGTTCGGGGACAGTATTTTGCTTGAGTTGGGTAAGATTCATCGGCTTTGTTTGAACGTGGCTCAGGTCAGCAGGGCTGATAGATAAGAAGGGAATCGAGAAGACGGGCAGAAGGCAAGGACCGGCACTGCAAAGGTGCAGACAGAACTCGACAGCATTCCCGGAGGCAAGCGCCTGAGCTGGATGAAGACAGGTGCCAAAAGTTCAGGAAAGATCACTCACCACGGCCGAACAACGAATTCAGCAACGGAGTGTCGAGCTACGGATGTCCAGCGACGACGGACCGGTCGAAGGGACACGGAGCGTCATGCTTCCTGACAGAAAAGTCTTCTCGATATGGAATCTAGCGGTATGAATCGCCTGGTGGCTGGCCGGCGTGTCGCGGGCAGCATTACCAGAGGGCTGGCTGACAACTGGGGGACCGTGGGACGGTCGACATGACGCAATCAGAGAGCGTGTAATCAGGCGAACGCCTCGATGGTAGTCAAGCCGGCCCCTGAACGCAAGCCCCGGCGGCCTGGTGGCGCACCCGGCGCTGCCTGAAGCGCTCACCACCGGCCAGCCAGTGCTGCGAGAGCCGCCGCTGACGTGGCGCTTTCACTGACGTCTCAAGGCACCCGACGGCGGCAAGGCCCGATTCACAGATTGGCATCCAGAAAGGCTGCCAGCTGCGCGCGCGGCATGGCGCCCACCTTGCTGGCTTCGACATTGCCGCCCACAAACAGCATCAATGTCGGCACACCGCGCACGCCGAAGCGGGCGGCGAGTTCAGGGGCTTCATCGACATCGACCTTGACGATCTTGAGCTGCCCTTCGTATTCCTCGGCCAGGGATTCCAGTGTCGGTGCCACGCTCTTGCACGGCCCGCACCAGGAAGCCCAGAAATCCACCAGCACCGGATGCTCGCTTTCCAGCACCACGGATTCGAAGTCCCTTTCTGCAATCGGTACCACACGTTCGCTCATCGCGACGTTATCTCCCAGACCCGTTTGGTCTTGCTGATTGTGCTGCGTGATGGCTTGCGACTCATTGAGCGTGATGATGACCCGCGACTTCGTCGTTCTGTCATATCACGCCGCTAGAATAGCATGCCCCATGCGCTGAATGTGCCGCCAGCCCCTCGTGGTGATGGCGCCGTGTGTGCCACCGGTTTGACACCTCTGGCCAGTCGCCGCAATCTTGCGAGAGTCGCCGCCGCGACCTGCTGCCAGCGTCATCTTCCCGCAGCAGGCTCGCGTCCGGTGGCCGCCCACGCTCACGACAACTTCATTGCGCCATGGTCGCTACGCAAGGAAGCCGTCGCAGGAGTTGGCGTGAAGGAGGCAGTGCATGATGCCTGCCATGAATGACCCGCCGTAAAGGACTCCGCCCTTGAGTGAATCAGCACCCTCCCAGCACCCGCAACCCGCCGCCTCTGATGAAGGCAGCGCCGGCAACGAGGCCCCGCTGCTGAAGCTGGCTGCCATCGATCTGGGTTCCAACAGCTTCCACCTGTTGCTGGCCAACCATCAGGCGGGGCAATTGCAGGTCGTGGCCAAGCAGGGTGAGAAGGTCCAGCTGGCGGCAGGGCTGGACGAAGACGGCATGCTCAGCGAGGAAGCCATGGAGCGCGCCCTCAACTGCCTCGCCCAGTTCGCGCCCTTCATCGATGGCATCGAGGCCGACCATCTGCGGGTCGTGGGCACCAACGCCCTGCGCGCCGCGCATAACAGTGAAGAACTGATCGAGCGTGCCGAGGCCCTGCTGGGGCATCCCATCGAGATCATCGCCGGGCGCGAAGAAGCCCGCCTGATCTATCTGGGCGCGGCGCATGCACTGGCCGATGTGCACGGCAAGCGCCTGATCGTCGATATCGGCGGCGGTTCCACCGAGTTCATCATCGGTGAGCAGTTCGAGCCCCAGCTGCTGGAAAGCCTGCACATGGGCTGCGTCGCCTATACCAAGGCCTTCTTCCAGGACGGCGAGATCAGCGAGAAACGCATGCGCCGCGCCGAGCTGGCCGCACGCTCGGAACTGGCCAGCATCCAGCGCACCTATCGCGAGATGGGCTGGGATGACCCGGTCGGCTCCTCCGGCACCATCAAGGCCGCGGCCAACGTGCTGGAAGCGCACGGCTGGGCCCCGCATGGCGTGGTCACACGTGAGGGGCTGCACAAGCTGCGTGCGGCGCTATTGGAGTTCAAGCGCCTCGACAAGGTCAGCCTGCCGGGCCTGAAGAGCGATCGCGCCACTGTCTTCCCGGCGGGCATCGCCATCCTGTGCGGCGTCTTCGAGGCACTGGGACTGGAGCAGATGCGCTACTCCGACGGCGCGCTGCGTGAAGGCGTGCTGTTCGATCTGATCGGGCGCAACACGCCGGAGGATTCGCGTCTGTCGGCCATCGAGTCGCTGCAGCGCCGTTACGGCATCGATACCCGCCACGCCAGCAATGTGCGCGACACCGCCCTGCAGCTGTTCGATCAGGTCGCCGGCGACTGGGCACTGGGGGCGACGTCACGTCAGCTGCTGAGCTGGGCCGCTGACCTCCACGAAGTCGGCCAGGCGATTTCCCACAGCCAGTTCCATCGCCATGGCGCCTACCTGCTCGAGCATTCCGACCTGCTCGGCTTCTCGCGTCCGGAACAGCGCGCGCTGGCCTTCCTGGTCCGCGCCCACCGTCGCAAGTTCCCCAAGAACGAACTGGCGGCGCTGCCGGAGCCGCAGCAACCGCGTCTGGCGCGTCTGTCACGCCTGCTGCGCATGGCGGTGATGCTCAACCATTCACGCTCGGAAGCGCCGGTGCTCGGCATGCATCTCAGCGCCGAAGGCGACGACCTGACGCTCAACCTGACCGAGGAATATCGCGATCACAGCCTGATCAACGATGACCTCAGTCAGGAAAGCGAGCTGCAGAAAGCCGCCGGCATGACGCTGACACTGGCCGATGCCTGAGCGAGCAGTGCGCAAGACATCGGCGAGACCGCCCGCTGGCCTCACTGCTGTGTGAGTACGGCCAGTAGCCACCAGCCCCGCGAGGGGTGCCACAGCCCCGCGACTGTCCCGTCGTGCATGCGTGCCACACGCAACTGGTCACGCTGCCACGGCGGGATTTCGGCTTCCTGCAGCAAACGCTTGAGATCGCGCCGCCCCCGCCCTGCCACTCGCAGTACATCTCCCGGCTGACGCGAGGTGAAGGCAACATGCTGCTCATCCCTTCCCAGCGCCCGCCATGCCTTGCGCGCCTCAGCATCCCACTCACAGGAAGGTATCTCGCCAGGTTGGCGACCACTTCCCGCACAGCCGGTATCGCCTTGTCGATGACGCACACCCTGCTCAATAACGGTATCTGACACCTGCCACCACAGCTGGCCGCGCCACGCGCGCACGCTGACGGTGCATTCGGCGTTGGCCCAGCACACCTCGGCCACCGAGTCGGGCGGCGTGGCGATCAACTGCTGCAGGCTCATCAAGCGACCCCGCGGCGGCACCGGCCAGCCACGCGACTGGCATAGATGGCGCAGGACCAACCGCTGACGTGACTCACTCAAGCCTGCCAGCTCCGCCAGTGACAACTGCGTCTCGTGCGCCCGTCCCTGATCCAGGCCCTGATCAAGTCCCTGCCCCTGCTCCTGTCCTTGTCTCTGAGCCAGGCGCTTTGCGCCTGACACCTGAACCTTCGCCAGCAGCTCGGCCGCCAGCTCATCAAGCAGTGACTGCTCTTCCTGCAACTGCTGCGCCGAACGCGCCAGGCTGGCCACGGCCTGCGGCCAGCGCGCCTGCAGCAGCGGCACGACACTGTGGCGCAGGTAGTTGCGATCAAACTGCTGATCGACATTGCTGGGGTCTTCGCACCAGTCGTGCCCCGCCTGCAAACCCTGCTGGCTCGCCAATGTCTGGATTTCATGGCGCGGGATGCCCAACAGCGGCCGGAGTAGTCGTGCTCGCCCATGGGCGGGCTGGCCTCGCCCGGGAGACGCTTCGCCCACGGTCAGCGCCCGCTCAGGCGGCATGGCCGCCAGCCCGCGCCCGCCGCTGCCACGCAATGCGTTGAGCAACAGCGTCTCGGCCTGATCATCCTGATGCTGCGCCAGCCACAGGCTATCCCCCGCCACCAGACAGGTGCTCAGTGCCGCCAGCCGCCCTTCGCGCGCTGCCGCCTCCAGTCCTCGCGACTTGAGTGCTGTCTCCGCCAGCGCCAGATGACGCACGCTCAGCGGCAGCCCGAGACGCGAGGCCAGCCTGCGCGCCAGCTGCTCGAAATCATCGTTGGCCGCCTGCAGGCCGTGATGCACATGCACCAGCCGCAGTCGACGCGGGCAGTCCTTGACCGCGCGAGCCGCCAGCCGCGCCAGCATCACCGAATCCAGCCCGCCCGAGAGCGCGATCCACACCGTGCGCCTGGCATCGCTGGCCTCGAGCGCCTCGCGCACAGCAACGAGTGCGCGCGACTCCGCCATCTCGCTCAGCGGTTGAGCACGCAGGCACAGCGAATCCAGTGAGGGGGACAGAGACATGTCGGGCTCCTGTCGCGAAGCGGATGAAGGAAGTGGAGGAGAAAACGCCGACCCTGAACGCAAGAACGCCCCCGGAAGAATCCGGAGGCGTCCTGGTCACGCGGGCATGAGCCGATCGCGCATCACGCGAGAGGCACCGGGATCATGCCGGGGCGCCGTAGCTCATCAGGCGCTGGTAACGACGCTCCAGCAGGGCATCGGTATCCAGGGCGCCAAGACGCTCCAGACCTTCGCCCAGCGCAGCCTTGATGCTGTCGGCAGCGGACTGCGGGTTGCGGTGCGCGCCACCCAGCGGCTCCTTGATCAGGTTGTCGACGAAGCCCAGCTCCTTGAGGCGCGAGGCAGTGATGCCCATCGCATCAGCGGCATCGGCGGCACGCTCGGCGCTCTTCCACAGGATGGAAGCGCAACCTTCCGGCGAGATCACCGAGTAGGTGGAGTACTGCAGCATGTTCAGCTCGTCACACACGCCGATGGCCAGTGCGCCGCCGGAACCACCCTCACCGATGACGGTGGAGATGATCGGCGTCTTGAGACGAGACATCACCGCGAGGTTGTAGGCGATGGCCTCGGACTGACCGCGCTCCTCGGCACCGATACCCGGATAGGCACCCGGGGTGTCGATGAAGGTCAGGATCGGCATCTTGAAACGCTCGGCCATTTCCATCAGACGGCAGGCCTTGCGGTAGCCTTCCGGACGCGGCATGCCGAAGTTGCGACGCACCTTTTCCTTCACGTCGCGGCCTTTCTGGTGACCGATCACCATCACCGGCTTGTCGTCGAGACGCGCGATACCGCCGACCAGCGCTTCGTCGTCCGCGTAGTGACGGTCGCCGTGCAGCTCATCGAAATCCGTGAACAGATTCTCGAGGTAGTCGAGGGTATACGGGCGCTGCGGGTGACGTGCCAGCTGAGATACCTGCCAGGCGCCGAGGTCCTTGAAGATGGACTCGGTGAGCTTGGTGCTCTTGTCCTGCAGACGGGCGATCTCGTCAGACAGGTTGACCTGGGAGTCGTTACCGACCAGACGGAGTTCCTCGATCTTGGCCTGCAGCTCGGCGATCGGCTGTTCAAAGTCCAGATAATTGGGATTCATAAGGCGTTTCGTTCGTCGTCTCGGGCAGCCAGGAAAGCGAGTCGGCCGGGTCACTCCCCCTGAGCACACGCTCAGGCGATCTGTGGCTCGCGGCGGTCACAGTCGGCATGGAATTGGGTACGGAAAAGATGGACAGGCATTATCGCACCCTGTTCGACAGGTGCAAACCTTGCCCGCCTGTTAGGCGTGGATTAACTCTGCGCCCACGCCACTCATCTCGGTGCTGCGCCTGCCCCGCCGCTTGGCGAGGCAGGCACCATCCTGCGGGCCAGCACCTCAGTCACGGTACTTGAGGCGCACACCGCGCTGGCCTTCCACCTCACCCAGCTGGATCAACAACTCATCACTGGGCGCAACGCGCCATTGCTCGCCCAGCTCCAGCCAGGCCTCCGCCGCGGCGTTGCGATAACGCAGGCGCATCGGCAGGCCTTCGCTGGCCAGATGCGGCGTCAGCAAGGTGGTCAGCTGCTGGGTGAAACGACCGCCGATGTCCTCGGCGGCGATGCTCATCTCGACCGCCTCACCGAAGCGCGCCCGCGCGTCGATGATCGGCGTGACATCCTTGCCGCGCAGACGCAGACCACCGGAATAGTCATCCTGGCTGACCTCGCCCTCGACGATCACCACGCTGTCAGGCACCAGCTTGTTGCGCACCTGATCATAGAGCTCACCGAACATCGAGGCCTCGATGCGTCCGGTGCGGTCATCCAGGGTCACGAAGGCCATGGTATCGCCCCGCTTGGACTTCATGGTGCGCATGGCGATCACCAGCCCGGCGATGCGCTGCGGCTCACGCGAAGGCTTGAGGTCACTGATTCGTGCATTGATGAAGCGCTTGAGCTCACCCTCGTATTCATCGATGGGGTGGCCGGTCAGATAGAGCCCCAGCGTGTCCTTCTCGCCGGTGAGGCGCTCCTTGTCGGTCCACTCGCGCGCCTTGCGATAGCCGGCGTAGACATCGGTTTCCGGCTCGCTGAAGGCATCGCCGAACATGTCGGTGATGCCGACATCGTTGTTGGCGTGATTCTGGGAGGCGGCCTTGAGCGCATCCTCCACCGCCAGCATCAGCACCGCACGCGACGGGCCGATGTTGTCCAGCGCGCCGGAGCGGATCAGCGCTTCCAGGGTGCGCTTGTTGATCTTCTTGGCGTCGATGCGCTTGCAGAAATCGAAGATGTCGCTGAACGGGCCACCCTCGGCGCGCGCGCTGACGATCGCATCGATCGGGCCCTCGCCGACGCCACGGATGGCGCCCAGGCCGTAGACGACGCGCCCTTCCAGGTCGACGGTGAACTTGTAGCCGCCGATGTTCACATCCGGCGGCGTGACCGTGAGGCCGATATGGCGGCACTCCTCGATCAGCGGCACTACCTTCTCGATGGTCTGCATCTCGGTCGAGATCACCGCGGCCATGAACGGCCCCGGGTAGTGCGCCTTCAGCCAGCCTGTCTGATAGGAGACGAGGCCATAGGCCGCCGAGTGCGACTTGTTGAAGCCGTAACCGGCGAATTTCTCCACCAGGTCGAAGATGTTGCCGGCCAGGTCCTTGTCGATGCCCTTGCCCGCACACCCTTCCATGAAGCCGGCGCGCTGCTTGGCCATCTCTTCCGGCTTCTTCTTGCCCATCGCGCGGCGCAGCATGTCGGCCTGACCCAGCGTATAGCCGGCCAGCACCTGCGCGATCTGCATGACCTGCTCCTGGTACAGGATGATGCCGTAGGTCGGCTCCAGTACCGGCTTGAGCAGCTCATGCTGGTAATCCGGGTGTGGATAAGACACTTCGGAACGGCCGTGCTTGCGGTTGATGAAGTCATCCACCATGCCGGACTGCAGCGGGCCGGGGCGGAACAGGGCCACCAGGGCGATCATGTCTTCCAGGCAGTCGGGCTTGAGCTTCTTGATCAGCTCCTTCATGCCGCGGGATTCCAGCTGGAAGACGGCCGTCGTCTCCGCCTTCTGCAGCATGTCGAAGGTCTTGGCGTCATCCAGCGGGATATCATCGATATCCAGCGGTGCCAGCCCTTCCCGCTCACGGATCTTGTCGACCATCTCGGTCGCCCAGTCGATGATGGTCAGGGTGCGCAGACCCAGGAAGTCGAACTTGACCAGCCCGGCCTCCTCGACGTCGTTCTTGTCGAACTGGACCACCAGACCGCTGCCGTCCTCATCACACAGCAGCGGCGCGAAGTCGGTCAGCTTGGTCGGCGCGATCACGACGCCGCCGGCGTGCTTGCCGGTGCCGCGCGTGGTGCCCTCGAGCTTGAGCGCCATCTCCCAGATTTCCTGGGCTTCCTCGTCGTTGTCGATGAATTCCTTGAGCTGCGGCTCCTGCTCGATGGCCTTCTCGAGCGTGATGCCGACCTCGAAGGGAATCAGCTTGGAGAGCTTGTCACCCAGCGAATAGGGCTTGCCCTGGGCACGCGCAACGTCACGCACCACGGCCTTGGCGGCCATGGTGCCGAAGGTGACGATCTGCGAGACCGCGTTGCGCCCGTAGCGCTCGGCCACGTAATCGATCACGCGGTCACGCTTCTCCATGCAGAAATCGACGTCAAAGTCGGGCATGGAGACACGTTCCGGGTTCAAGAAGCGCTCGAACAGCAGATCATATTCCAGCGGGTCCAGATCGGTGATCTTCTGGGCGTAGGCCACCAGCGAGCCGGCACCGGAACCACGCCCCGGGCCGACCGGCACGCCGTTGTCCTTGCCCCACTGGATGAAGTCCATGACGATCAGGAAGTAACCGGGGAAGCCCATCTGCAGGATGATGTCGAGCTCGAAATCCAGCCGCGTGCGGTAGCGCTGCTCGATCTCGGCCCAGGCCTCGCTGTCGCGCGGATGCCTGGCGTGCGGATACAGCTTGTCGAGGCGCTCCGTCAGGCCATCATGCGAGACCTTGCGGAAGAACTGGTCCATCGTCATGCCTTCCGGCACCGGGAACTCGGGCAGGAAGTAGGTGCCCAGCTGCACGGTCACCGAGCAGCGCGCCGCGATCAGCACACTGTTCTCGAGCGCTTCGGGAATGTCGGAGAACAGCTCGCTCATCTCCTCGGCGCTCTTCAGGTACTGCTCATCGCTGTAGCGGGTCTCGCGCCGCGGGTCATCCAGCGCCTTGCCTTCGCCGATGGAGACGCGCGTCTCGTGGGCCCAGTAGTCCTCGCGCTTGAGGAAGCGCACATCATTGGTGGCGACCACCGGCGTATCGGTGGCCTCGGCCAGCGCTACCGACAGGTGCAAGCACTCTTCCTCGTACTGACGCTGAGTGCGGGTCAGCTCCAGATAGAAGCGATCCCCGAACACCGCCTTCCACTCACCGAGCAGTGCCCGGGCGCTGTCTTCGTGGTCCGACAGCAGATGACGGCCGATCTCGCCTTCACGGCCACCGGACAGCACGATCAGGCCCTCGGCCTGCTCGAAGATCCACTGTTTCTCGAGGTAGGCGCGGTCCTGCTTCTGGCCATCGGTCCAGCCGCGCGAGATCAGCTCGGTGAGGTTGCGATAGCCGGTGTCGTTCATCGCCAGCAGCGTGAGGCGATACGGGCGCGTGGCATCCTGGGGATTGATCAGCCACATGTCGGCACCGATGATCGGCTTGATGCCGGCAGCGCGCGCATTGGAGTAGAACTTGACCAGCCCGAACAGGTTGGCCTCGTCAGTCACCGCGACAGCCGGCTGGCCCGCCGCGGCGGTCGCCTTGATCAGCGGCTTGACGCCGGGCAGACCATCGACGAGGGAGAACTCGGTGTGAACGCGCAGGTGAACAAAGGGCGTGGTCATGGAATCGGCTCGTGAAGTCGGCGTGACGGTGAAGGATTCGGTTGCGGCGGGTGCTGTCGTCGCTGCGGGTGCCGGCGGCGGCTGCGAGGCTGAAGGCTCGGGCTTCAAGGATAGCCTGTCAGCGCCATCGTCTGAAGGCATAGCATCTGAAGGCGCAGCATCCGCCCGGGCAGGCTCGACTGACGGGGATGCCGTGGTCTCACTGGCATCAGTCAGACCACGGCTGGCGGCTTTTTTGCCGTGGGCTGCTGGCTCGGCTCGCTTGCCTCGCTCAACGTCACGCTCGGCTCTGGCGTCGCTGCCTGCGGGGCCGGAAGCGCAATCAGCGCGTCCGGCGGCACGGCCTGTGGCACGTGCCCCGACATGAACAGTCGCTTGACCGGCCCGAAGCTCTTGCGATGCAAGGTGAGGATGCCATGTTCCTCGATGGCGGCCTGATGCTCGCGGGTCGGGTAGCCCTTGTGACGCGCGAAGCCATAGGCGGGGAAGTGTGAATCCAGCGCCGCCATCTGGGCGTCGCGATGCACCTTGGCCAGAATCGAGGCCGCGCCGATGGCAGCGTGGCGCAGATCACCCTTCACCACCGCCATGCCGGGAATCTCGTGCCCCGGCAGGCGATTGCCATCCACCAGCAGGTATTCCGGGCGCACGCCCAGTGCATCGATGGCGCGCCGCATGGCCAGGTGCGTGGCCTGATAGATGTTCAGCTCATCGATCTCGTCACTGGTGGCCTCGGCGATCGCCCACGCCCAGGCACGGGCCCGAATCTGCTCGTAGAGGGCCAGACGCTTCTTCTCGCTGAGCTTCTTGGAGTCCGTGATGCCCTCGATGGGGTCATTCGGGTCCAGAATCACCGCTGCCGCCACCACCGGGCCGACCAGCGGCCCACGCCCGACCTCGTCGATACCGGCCAGCAACTGCCCCTGATAGGGAATCACCAGCGGCGGAAAATCATCGGCGGGTTTACGCTTGCGCGCAGAAGGCGTAGTGGCGTGGCTGTCGGCAGAGTCGGTCATGATATCTCGAGGCGTAAGACAACAGGCAGAGCGCCAATGCGATCTGCCTGTCGAGGTGATTCAATCAAGGGTAGCGCAATGTCTGGCGGCGACACGCGGGATCAGCGTCTGGCCAGTTCACCGATGGCGATGGCGGCCGCGGCGCTGGCATCACAGGTCAGTTCACGATGCATGGCGGTGAAACGCTCACGCAGTTCTCGTTGGCGGGCGACGTCACCGGCGGCACGCGACAGCAATGGCGCGAGGCTTTCCTCGATGGACTCCGGCGTGGCGGCGTCCTGGATCAGCTCCGGCACCAGCGTCTCGCGGGCGATCAGATTAGGCAGGGAAATCCACTCGGTCTTGACCATATGCCGCGCGATGCGATGTGTCATCGGCGCCATGCGATAGGCCACCACCATCGGGCGATGGCACAGCAGACACTCGAGCGCCGCCGTGCCGGAAGCCAGCAGTACGGCATCGGCGGCGGTCATCGCTTCACGCGATTGGCCATCCACCAGATGGATGCGACTGCGATCCAGCCCTTCGCGCTCCGCCATCAGGGACTCGAGCTCGGTGCGCCGCAGCGGCGTGGCCGCCGGGATCACCACCTCAAGGCCGGGGTAACGCTGACAGAGGCGCTCGATGGCGGCCAGGAAGGTCTCGCCGAGAAAGCGGATCTCGTTGGCGCGGGAGCCCGGCAATACCGCCAGCAGCTGCACTTCCGGGTCGATCCCCAATTGCCCACGGGCAGCAGCGCGATCATCCTCGAGCGGCAACTCATCGGCCAGCGGATGGCCGACGAAGGTCACCGGCACCTGATGCTCACGATAGAAGGCGGCCTCGAAGGGCAGGAAGGTCAGCATGCGATCGACGGCGCGGCGAATGGTCTTCACGCGCCCCTGACGCCAGGCCCACACGGAGGGGCTCACGTAGTGCGCGGTGGTGATGCCCTGCTTGCGCAGGCGCAGCTCGAGCCCCAGATTGAAGTCCGGGGCATCGATGCCGATCATCACGTCGGGTTGCCACTCAAGGGCGTCGCGCAACAGATGGCGACGCACCTTGATCAGCGCCGGCAGATGCTTGAGCACCTCGACCAGCCCCATCACCGACAGCGTTTCCAGCGGGTAGAGGCTGTCGAAGCCCTCGGCCTGCATGCGCGGGCCGCCGATGCCACGAAACTCGACATCGGGATAGCGCGCCTTGAGCGCGCGCATCAGGCTGGCACCGAGGATGTCACCGGAGAGTTCCCCGGCTACCAGGTAGATGCGCATGCTCAGCGAGTCAGGCCGCGAGTGGACGCCTTGAGCGAGGCGATGAAGACATCGCGCTCGGCCAGCGGCGGCTCGGCTTCCAGCTGCTCGAGGGCCTGGGCCAGCGTCAGGCCCTGACGGAAGACCGTCTTGTAGGCCGTGTTCAGCGCGGAGATGGTCTCGCGGCTGAAGCCACGACGCTTGAGGCCGACGCTGTTGAGGCCATGCGCTTCCGCCGGGTGGCCATTGACCATCACGAAGGCCGCGATGTCCTTGGTGATGATGGAGCCACCACCCGCCATGGCATGTTCACCGATATGGCAGAACTGATGCACCGCCGACAGGCCACCCAGAATGACGTGGTTGCCGAGATGGACATGGCCACCCAGCGTCGCCTGATTGGCCATGATGCAGTCGTCACCGATGATGCAGTCATGGCCGACATGCGAGTAGGCCATGAACAGGTTGCGACTGCCGATACGCGTGAGGCTGGCATCCTGGACGGTGCCGCGATGCAGGGTCACGCCCTCGCGGATGACGTTGTCATCCCCGATTTCCAGACGCGTCGGCTCACCGGCGTACTTCTTGTCCTGACAGTCCTCGCCCACTGACGCGAACTGGAAGATACGGTTGCGCTCACCGATGACGGTGGTGCCCTTGATGACGACATGCGGCCCCACCACCGTGCCAGCGCCGATCTCGACATCAGCCCCGATCACGCAGAACGGGCCGACCTCGACATCATCGGCCAGGCGGGCGCCGGGATCGACAATGGCAGTAGGATGTATCAAGCGACCTTCCTCTCGGCACAGATGATTTCGGCCTCGCAGACCAGATCGCCGTCGACCTTGGCCTGACAGGCGAATTTCCAGATACCACGCTTCTCGCGCAGCACGCGGGCGCTGATCTCGAGCTGGTCACCCGGCATCACCGGGCGCTTGAAGCGCACATTGTCGCTTCCGACGAGATAATAGATGTAGCCATCGGCGGGACGTTTGTCGACGGTCTTGAAGCCGAGAATACCCGCCGCCTGAGCCATGGCTTCCACGATCAGAACGCCCGGCATGATCGGGTGCTCCGGGAAGTGACCATTGAAGAACGGCTCATTGATGCTGACGTTCTTGCGCGCGACGATGAACTCGCCAAGGGTCAGGTCCATGACACGATCGATCAGCAGGAAAGGATAGCGGTGCGGGAGATACTCACGGATCTCGTTGACGTCCATAACCATTGGCTTGCAACCTCTGAAATAACGAAATGCCTGCCGCTCGCGGGCAGGCATGTAATGACGGTCCGGACCGCCGTTCGGGCAATGGCGCGCATTATAGCGTCCTTGCGCGTGGCTGGCAGCCGCTCATTGCCCGACAGTGCGCCAAGCAGGTGCGAGACTCTGCTCTGGACAGGTACTACCCGGGCTTGCAGTACTACTTGTCCTTCAAACTCTTCTCGACCTGATTCAAGCGTCGCGCCAACTGATCCAACTGCTTGAAACGTACGGCATTTCTGCGCCACAGGCCGTTGTCCATCGCGCCAGTGCCGGAGGAATAGACGCCCGGCTTGGTGATGGAGTTGGTCACCAGACTCATGCCGGTCACCTGCACGCCATCGGCGATCTCCAGGTGCCCCGCCAGACCCACGCCGCCGCCCATCAGACAGTAGCGACCGACCTTGGTGGAGCCGGCGATGCCGACACAGCCCGCCAGCGCCGAGTGGTCACCGATCTGCACGTTGTGCGCGATCTGGACCTGGGAGTCGATCTTGACGTCATTGCCGATGATGGTGTCGCCGAGCGCGCCACGATCGATGCTGGTGCAGCTGCCGACTTCGACATCATCGCCGATCAGCACGCCGCCGAGCTGGGCGATCTTGTGCCAGCCCTTGCCATCGTGGGCGAAGCCGAAGCCATCGGCGCCGATCACGCAGCTGCTGTGGAGTACCGCGCGCGCCCCGATCACCACGCCATGATAGAGCGTGACATTGGGGTGCAGCAGACAGCCCTCGCCCAACACGCTGTCAGCCCCGATCACGCAACCCGCGTGAATGCGCGTGTTGTCGCCGATGCTGACGCCCGGACCGATGACGACCTGCGGGCCGACCTCGACATTGGCCCCCAGGGTTGCGGTCTCGTCGATGACGGCACTGGCGTGCACGCTCGCCTGAGGCTCGACCGCCAGCGGATCGAACAGACGCGACAGCTCAGCGTAGGCCAGATACGGATTGTCCAGCACGAGGGCATTGCCCTTGCACTCTTCAAGATGGCTTTCATGCAGCAGCACGGCAGTCGCGGCGGTTTCCCCGAGATACTTGAGGTAGGCGCGATTGGCGAGGAAGGCGATATCGCCGGGCTCAGCATCGACCAGCGTCGACAGGCCGGTGACCCGGACAGTTGGGTCACCGACGAGACGAGCGCCCAGCCGCTGAGCCAGATCCTCGAGAGTGTAAGAGAATTGTCGCTTTTTCATTCTGTCTCTGGGCGCTGAGCGCCTCTGGCTCGCATTCGCGTTGGCATGCTCGGATGCAACACATCCCGCACGCTTGCGCGCGCGGGATGCACTCAGTTGAGCGAGTTGAACACCTGAGTCACTTCATTGGTCAGGTCCATACCGTCCTTGCTGTAGACCGTCGCATTGCGGTCGACCAGCAGCTCGATGCCATGCTTGTCGACGACCTGCTGGATGGCCTTGTCGAGCTTCGGCTTGGACTGCTTGAGGAAGGTCTGCTCCGCCTGCTGCTGCTGCTGCTGGACCTGGCCACGCAGCTGCTGGAACTGGCCGCCCTTCTGGCGCAGCTGCTGCTGCACGGACTGACGCTCGGAATCGGACATCACGGCGCCGTCCTTCTGCAGCTTGGCCTGCAGGGATTCCAGTTCCTTGGCGAGTGCCTTGGCCTGGTCCTGCTTGCCGGCCAGCTGATTCTTGAGCTGGTTCATGGAAATCTTGGCCGAGTCGGAACTCAACAGCGCCTGGCGCCAGTCGAGGACCGCGACTTCGGTGGCCTGTGCCAGCATCGGAGTCGCCATGGCGGCAAGGCCACCAGCCAGACACAGGGCGCGGGTCAATTTACGCATCACACAAACTCCTTGTAGGCCTGTTGTTCAGTCACTGATGACTCAGCGACCGACGGTGCGAGGACCGGCGACGGAACAGGGACAGCGCCGCCGGTGGTCGTGACGAAGGCCGCACCGGCTCAAGCGGGTGCGGCCTCGTACGGCCTTAGAAGGTCTGGCCCAGCGAGAACTGGAAGATCTCGGTGTCATCGTCGTCATCGTCACCGATCGGCTGGGCGACACTGAAGGTCAGCGGGCCTACCGGCGTGATCCACGACAGGCCGATACCGGCACTGTAATTCAGCTCGCCCAGGTCGACACCGCTTTCACAGCTGCTGGTGTCACTGGAGCTCACGTCGTAGCACGACGTCAGATAGGTGTTACCGGCATCGACGAAGAACGACGGCTGCACCGAGCGCTTGTCCTTGATGAAGGGCATCGGGAAGATCAGGTCCACCCCACCTTCGATCAGGATGTTGCCGCCGATGGTATCGTCGTCACCATCGTTCTGCTCGGTAGTGGCCTGCCCCAGGGTATTGGAGCTGTAGCCACGCACGCTGCCCAGACCGCCGGCATAGAAGTTCTTGAAGAACGGATAGGTATCGCCGGAGAACGAGTTGGCATAGCCCAGCTCGGTACGGAACTTGAGTGACCAGTCCTGACTCAGCTCGAAGAACTTGGATCCCTTGTAGCGGAGCTTGTAGTAATCCGCATCGGAGCCCGGCACCGCCACTTCCAGCGACAGCAGCTGAGAGCTGCCCGCCGTGGGCAGGATGCCACGGTTGAGGTTGTTGCGAGACCAGCTGGCCGTCAGCTTGTAGAGGTTGAAGTCTTCGCCTTCATCCTCGATGAACTGCGTGACCTCCGCCGGGCTGTCGTCGAAGTCCTTGACGCGCACGAACTCGTAACCGCCGCCGAAGTTCAGACGTGACAGCTCGTTGATCGGGTAACCGAAGTTGATTCCGCCACCGAAGCTGTCGGTCGCGTAGCTGGCGACGTCGTCATCATCGTCGTAGTCCACCTTGCGGTAGAACATGTTGTAGCCGCGCGAGATGCCATCCAGCGTCCAGTACGGGTCGGTATAGCCGAAGCTGACGTTGGTGTAATCGTCCGACTTCTGGGCGTTGATGTTGACTTCGTTACCGGTACCCAGGAAGTTCTTCTGCGACAGGCCCACCCCGTAGATGACACCGTCACCCTGGGAGAAACCGACCGACGCCGATATCGAGCCTGACGGCTGCTCCTCGACGTTGTAGTTGACGTCCAGCTGGTCCGGCTCGCCAGCGACAGGACGCGTGTCGACATCGACCTGCTTGAAGAAGCCGAGGCGCTCAAGCTTCTGCTTGGACTGCTTGATCTTGTCGGTGGAGGCTGGTGCACCTTCCAGCTGGGTCATCTCACGACGCAGCACTTCGTCTGCGGTGGTGGTGTTGCCCTTGAAGTTGATGCGACGCACGTAGGCGCGCTTGCCGGGGTCGACCGCGAAGGTCAGATCGACGGTGTCGCTCTCTTCGTTGACCTCCGGCACCGCGTTGACCTTGGCGAAGGCGAAGCCGTCGGCACCCAGTGCCTGGCGCAGCGCCTCGCTGGAAGCGGTCACATCACGCTGGGAATAGAGGGCATCCGGGGCGAGCTTGACCAGATCGCGGGCGCGCTCTTCCTTCATCTTCAGGTCACCGGCAAAGCCGATGTTGCCGATCTTGTACGGCTTGCCTTCATCGACGTTGATGGTGACGAAGATCTCGGACTTGTCCGGCGAGATGGACACCTGGGTCGAGCGCACCTGGAAGTTGACGTAACCGCGATCGAGATACCAGGACTTGAGGGTCTCGATATCGCCGGTCAGCTTCTCACGCGAATATTCATCATCGGAGAACCAGCCGAAGAACCAGCTCGGCTTGTCTTCCAGCTCCAGCTGTTCGCGTAGGGTCTCGTCATCGAAGGCATCGTTGCCGACGATGTTGATCTGATGAATCTTGGCGATCGCGCCTTCCTTGACGTCGATGTTGACCTGTACGCGGTTGCGCTCGAGCTCCTCGACAGAGGTCTCGATACGCGCGCTGTAGCGGCCCTGAGCCTGGTAGACACGCTCGAGCTCACGCTGCATCTCTTCCAGCGTGGAGCGCTGCAGAACCTGACCCTCGGCCAGCCCTGCTTCCTTGAGGCCCTTGCGCAGGTCTTCGTCGGGAATCTGCGAGTTGCCGTCAATCTCGATCTTGGAGATCGTCGGGCGCTCGACCACATTGATGATCAGGACATCGCCATCACGCTTGAGGCGGATGTCGTCGAACAGGCCCGTATCGAACAGCTGACGCGCAGCCGAGGACAGGTCCTCTTCTTCCACATTCTGATCCGCGGAGACGGGGAAGGCGTTGAAGACGGTGCCCGCAGACACGCGCTGGAGGCCCTCTACCCGGATGTCCGAAATTTTAAAAGATGCGGCCAAGGCGCCCTGACTGGCCCCGAGCAGCGCAGCTGCCAATCCAATGGTCTTGAGTTTCATGCAGTCGCTTCGCTTCTCTGGATTCCGCCCGCTTGGGTGAACAGGCACCTTATACACAACCCCCTGCAACTGACAAGACAGCTACGAGTGAGGATCGGCAATCGGGGCCGAAGTCGTGTGGGCATGATGACGGGAGTTGATCGCATTGACCAGCCCGTGCAATGAATTGACCCCCATGGGCATCGACAGTTCAGATTCGGTTCATCCTGCAGAAGCCATCACGTGCTGATGACTCCCCGAATCCGTCACCAAAGACGCATGAGATCGAAGTAGATGGCCATCAGCATGAGGGAACCGACCAGCGCCATGCCGATCTTCAACCCTGCATTCTGGACCTCTTGCGAAAGTGGTTTTCCGCGCACGGCTTCCACCAGATAGAACAGCAGGTGACCGCCATCCAGCACCGGAATCGGCAGCAGGTTGAGGACACCCAGGCTGATGGAGAGATAGGCCATGAAGCCGAGGAAGGCCTCGAGGCCGGAGCGCGCCGTGTCGCCGGCGATACGCGCGATGGTGATCGGGCCAGACAGGTTGGACGGTGCGATCAGACCGACCAGCATCTTGCGGATCGAATCCAGCGTCAGCACCGTCATCTCGCCGGTCTTGCCGACGGCCTGGCCGACGGCCGCCAGCGGCCCGAAGCTGAGCTCGCGCTGATACTGCTCGGGCCAGCTGACGTTCTCGACGCCGGCACCGACCTGCCCCACCACACGCCCGTCATCGAGCGAATTGCTGGCGGGGGTCAGTGACAGCGTCTCTTCCTTGCCATCACGCGCCACCAGCACCGACAGCGTCTCGCCCGGCGCACCGCGCACGCGCTCGACGAAATCGATCCAGTCGACCACCAGGGTGCCATCGATGCTGACGATGCGGTCACCGGCCTGCAGGCCTGCCGCCTGAGCGGCACCACCGTCCAGCACACGCCCCAGCACCGCCGGCAACTGAGGACGCCAGGCCGTGATGCCCAGCGTCACCAGCGGACGCGGCGGATCCTGATCGACCAGGAAGCGTGTCACGTCGAGGGACTGCTCACGCGTGGCGCTGGCACCCGCGGCACGTGTGGTGAGCGTCAGGCTGTCATCGCCGATCGCACCGATCAAGCGCAGGTTGACCTCATTCCATGAGGGAGTGGCCTGACCATTGATGGCGACGATCTCGGTCTTCGGCGCAAGGCCGGCGCGGCCAGCCGGCGAGTCCGGCGCCACGGCACCGACCATCGGCACCACCGTGGTGGTACCGGCGACGAACAGCGCCCAGTAGGCGACGATGGCCAGCAGGAAGTTGGCCAGCGGCCCCGCCGAGACGACGGCGATACGCTTCCATACCGACTTGGTATTGAAGGCCAGATGACGCTCGGCCGGATCGACCGGCCCTTCGCGCTCATCCAGCATCTTGACGTAGCCACCCAGCGGGATGGCGGCGACCCCGTACTCGGTGCCGTGGCGATCGGTCCACGACCAGAAGGGTTTGCCGAAGCCGATGGAGAAGCGCAGCACCTTGATGCCGCAACGACGCGCGACCCAGAAATGACCGTACTCATGGATGGTGATCAACACCCCCAACACGACGATCACGGCAAGAATATTCTGGATCACACCCATCACGCGCTCCTGGAGATTGGTGCCCGAGATGGGCAGCCTGCCTTGCCACGCTCACGAAGAAAGTGACAAGACAGTGCAAGATAGGATTTCAGGGCCCGGCGAGGGCCAACTCGGCGGCAGCCAGCTCACGCGCCGCCGCGTCTTCGGCGAGAATCACCTCAAGGCCATCCACCACCAGTGGCGGACGCGCCTGCATGACGGCCTGCACCACTGCCGGGATTCGATCGAAGGCCAGGCGACCCTCGAGGAAGGCGGCCACTGCCACCTCATTGGCGGCATTCATCACCGCAGGCCAGGTGCCGCCCGCCGCGATGGCCTCGCGCGCCAGCCGCAGACACGGGAAGCGCGTCTCGTCAGCGGCACGGAAATCGAGGCGCGCGACCTGAAACAGGTCCAGCGGCTCGACGCCGGCATCGATACGCTCCGGCCACGCCAGCGCATAGGCGATCGGCGTGCGCATATCCGGATTGCCCATCTGGGCCAGCACCGAGCCATCGCTGTAGGCCGCCATCGAGTGAATCACGCTCTGGGGATGCACGACCACCTGAATGTCATCCGGCCCGCAGGCGAACAGCCAGCAGGCCTCGATCAGCTCCAGGCCCTTGTTCATCAGGGTGGCGCTATCGACGGAAATCTTGCGCCCCATCGACCAGTTGGGGTGCGCGCAGGCTTCGTCCGGCGTCACCGTGGCCAGCCGCTCGGCAGGCCATTCGGCATCATCGCGGAACGGGCCGCCGGAGGCGGTCAGCAACAGCTTCTCGACGCCGATCGACGCCAGGCCATCACGATGCTGGGCCGGCAGGCACTGGAAGATGGCATTGTGCTCGGAATCGATCGGCAGCAGGGTCGCCCCGTGCTGCTTCACCGCATCCATGAACAGCTGCCCGGCACACACCAGCGCTTCCTTGTTGGCCAGCAGCACGCGCTTGCCGGCCCGCACCGCCGCCAGCGTCGGCAACAGGCCAGCCGCACCGACGATGGCGGCCATCACGCTATCGACTTCAGGCGCCTCGCTGATGTCGACCAGCGCCTGCTCACCATGGCGCACCTCGATGGGCGTGCCCTGATAGCTCTCGACGCCCTTGAGCGCCTCACTGAGCCACGCAGCCGCCTCGCGCGAGGCGATCACCGCCACCTGCGGGCGATGCGTCAGGCACAGCTCCAGCAGCGCCTCGTGACGCGTGGCAGCGCTGAGCGCATGCACCCGATAGCGCTCGGGATGGCGCGCGATCACATCCAAGGTGCTGGACCCGATGGAGCCGGTCGCGCCAAGGATGGTGATGCGCTGCAGCGCAGGCGTCTCATGAGGAGTCTCGTGGTTCACGCTCACATTCGTGCTCACGCACCACCTCCCAGCACCCACGGCAACAGCAGGGCAAACAGCGGCACCGCTGCGGTCAGGCTGTCGATGCGGTCCATCACGCCACCATGACCGGGCAGCAGATGGCTTGAGTCCTTCATCTGACGCTGGCGCTTGAACATGCTCTCGAGCAGGTCACCCAGCACCGATACGGCGGTCACGCCCAGCGTGACCAGCAGCAGCGGCAGCCAGTCGGCCAGCCCCGCCAGCGCATAGCCGGTCGCCAGCAGGCCGGTGGCCACCAGACCACCATAGACGCCCTCCCAGGACTTGCCCGGGCTGACGCGCGGCGCCAGCTTGCGCTTGCCGAAGCGCTTGCCGGAGAAGTAGGCACCGATATCCGCCGCCCACACCATCAGCAGCACATACAGCAGCCACTCGCCGCCACTGGCCTTGAGCTGCACGAAGCCGAACCAGGTCGGCAGCAGTGCCAGCACGCCGACGCCCAGCCGCACGCCCGTCGCCTGCCATTCCTGACTGGCGGCCGGATAGCGCATTACCCAGCGCAGATTGACCAGCCATGCCAGTGCCGCCAGATACAGCGGCCAACGCGCAAGAGCGCCATCGAACTGCCAGACCAGCAGCATCAGCACGCTGAGCACCAGCGGGAACAGCAGACGCGCCATACCGGCACGCACGTCAGACAGGTTGGACCACTCCCAGGCGGCCAGCGCGACGACAGCCCCTGTGAAGGTGGCAAAGGCAGCACCGTCGAGGCCGAACAGCCCCCACAGCGCCAGCGGCGCGAGAATGAGTGCGGTGATGATTCGTTGTCTGAGCACTAGAGCCCCTCGGCGTCGAGTTGTTCGCTGGTCATGCCATAACGACGCTGACGCAGGGCGTAGGCGCTGAGCGCTTCATCGAAGGCCGCCGCATCGAAATCAGGCCACAGTACGGGCGAGAAATAGAACTCGGCATAGGCCAGCTGCCAGATCAGGAAATTGGAGATGCGCTGCTCACCGCTGGTGCGGATACACAGATCCACCTCCGGCAGTTCGCTCAGGCACACTTCCGCCCCGAGACGTGACTCGTCGATGTCCGCGGCCTTGAGCTCGCCGCGCTCGACCTGCTCCGCCAGACGGCGGGCGGCCTCGGCGATATCCCAACGGCCGCCATAATTGGCGCAGATCACCACGTGCATGCCGCGATTGCCGCGCGTCATGTCTTCGGCGCTCTGGATATGCTTTTGAATCGAATTGGAAAAACGGCTGCGCTCGCCGATGACCGAGAGTCGGATATCGTGGCGATGAAGCTTCTTGACCTCGCGCTTGAGCGCCAGCAGAAACAGCTCCATCAGCGCACTGACTTCATTGGCCGGGCGCTTCCAGTTCTCACTGGAGAAGGCAAACAGGGTCAGCACTTCCACGCCCTGCTCGGCAGCGCGACGGATGGTACTGCGGACGGTTTCGGCACCGGCGCGATGGCCGCGTATGCCAGCCCAGCCGCGGGACTTCGCCCAGCGGTTGTTGCCGTCCATGATGATCGCCACATGGCGTGGCGTGGAGGGGGAATTCGGTGACGTCATGGGGTCTCGCTACGAGCACCGGATGCCGCCGGCAAACGCCGGCGGCAGACCCGATCAGACCTGCATCAGGTCGGTTTCCTTGTGCTCCAGAGCACTGTCGACTTCCGCCACATACTTGTCGGTCAGCTTCTGGATCTCGTCTTCTCCGCGACGTGCATCGTCTTCGGAGATGTCCTTGTCCTTGAGCAGGCTCTTGATGTCGCCATTGGCGTCACGACGCACATTGCGGAGCGCCACGCGGGCGTTTTCCGCTTCTGCACGCGCCTGCTTGGTGTAACCGCGACGCGTCTCTTCCGTCAGCATCGGCATCGGGACGCGAATCACGTCACCGGCGGTGGACGGGTTGAGACCCAGGTCAGAAGTCATGATGGCCTTCTCGACCTTCGGCACCATGGGCTTTTCCCACGGCACGACAGTCAGGGTGCGCGCATCTTCGGTGGTGATGTTGGCCACCTGATTCAGCGGTACCTGGCTACCATAGTAATCGACCGTCACGGCATCCAGGATGCTGGGATGCGCACGACCCGTACGGATCTTGCCGAAGGCGGCACCGAGGGACTCGATGGTCTTCTTCATGCGTGATTCGGCGTCTTTCTTGATGTCGTTGATCACAGTCTTACCCTCTATCAATCAGCGTGCCTTCCTTGCCACCCACCACCAGGTTGAGCAGCGCGCCTGCCTTGTTCATGTTGAACACCCGCACCGGCATGTCATGGTCACGTACCAGGCAGATGGCGGTCAAATCCATCACGCCAAGCTTCTGGTCCAGCGCATCATCGTAGCTGAGGCTGTCGTACTTCACGGCATCCGGGAACTTGACCGGGTCCTTGTCGTAGACACCATCCACCTTGGTTGCCTTGATGACGGCATCCGCGTCGATCTCGATACCGCGCAGACAGGCAGCGGAATCGGTAGTGAAGAACGGGTTGCCGGTACCGGCGGAGAAGATGACCACATCGCCAGACGTCAGATAACGGATGGCGGTACGGCGATCATAATGCTCTACCACGCCACTCATCGGGATGGCAGACATCACGCGTGAACGGATGTTGGAGCGTTCCAGCGCATCACGCAGCGCCAGACCATTCATCACGGTCGCCAACATGCCCATATGGTCACCGGTCACACGCTCCATGCCGACTTCCTGCAGGGCTGCGCCACGGAACAGGTTGCCGCCACCGATGACGATGCCGACCTGGACGCCGATGCCCACCAGCTGACCGATTTCCAGCGCCATGCGATCCAGCACCTTGGGGTCGATGCCGAAATCGCCATCGCCCATCAGGGCCTCACCGGAAAGCTTGAGCAGTATGCGCTTGTACTTGGCATTGCGTTCAGCGGAAATGGTGGCCATGCGAATCTCTCCTGATACTGACATACGGGGAACGGGGCGGCCCGAAGGCGGGGGCCAGATACACGATGGCGTGCGACTATGCGCACGCCATCATGAGAAGCGAAAACAGTCAGCCCTTACGCGCGGCTGGCCTGCTCACGGACTTCAGCTGCGAAGTCGACTTCTTCCTTCTCGATACCTTCACCGACTTCCATGCGTACGAAGGATACCACTTCACCACCGGCTGCCTTGACGAACTCGGCGACGGTCTGGTTCGGATCCTTGACGAACGGCTGTTCGGTCAGGCTGTTCTCAGCCAGGTACTTCTTCAGACGACCCTGGGACATCTTCTCAGCGATTTCCGCCGGCTTGCCAGCCATGTCCGGCTGAGCAAGGATGATGGCCTTTTCAGCGTCCATCTGTTCCTGCGGCATGTCGGACGGACGTGCACAGACCGGGTTGACGGCTGCGACGTGCATGGAGACGTCCTTGGCTGCTTCACCAGTACCGCCGTTCAGCAGGGTCAGCGCAGCGATGCGGCCGCCGTGGACGTAGCCACCGACGACGCCGCCAGCCGGCGCTTCGACCAGCTCGGCACGACGAACGGAGATGTTCTCACCGATCTTCTGAACCAGCTGACCACGGGTGTCTTCCAGCTCGCCTTCCATCAGGGAAGCGATGTCGGTGTTCTTGGTAGCGAACACACGATCGGCGATCAGCTGGGTGAAGGCCTTGAAATTGTCATCACGAGCGACGAAGTCGGTCTCGGAGTTGATTTCGACCATCACGCCGTAGCTGGCGTCGTCGGCGACCTTGATGACGATGGCGCCTTCAGCGGCCACGCGGCCAGCTTTCTTGGCGGCCTTCAGGCCGGAGTTCTTGCGCAGGTTCTCGATCGCCAGCTCGATGTCGCCACCGGCTTCGGTAAGAGCCTTCTTGCATTCCATCATGCCGAGCGCAGTACGCTCACGCAGTTCCTTGACCATAGATGCGCTGATAGCTGCCATGGGATGAAACCTCTGTCGTGTCGACGTCTTTGAATACGGGAATTCGGTCACGACCGCTGAACGGTCGCAAATAAGGGGGCCGTGGCCCCCTCATTGCCTGACCTGACTGCCACCTGGCTAGGCCATGCCGCACTTAGTGTAGCGCAGCGTTTGTGACAGTCAGATCAAGCCGCCAGGATCACTCTGCTGCGTCTTCTTCAGAAGCAGTTTCGACGAACTCACCGGCCAGCTCTTCTTCCTTGTTCTTGCCACAGGCGCCTGCAATTGCCTGGACATAGATCTGGATGGCGCGGATGGAGTCATCGTTACCCGGGATGACGTAGTCCACGCCGTCCGGGTTGGAGTTGGTATCGACGACGCCGATGACCGGGATGCCCAGCTTGTTGGCTTCGTTGATCGCGATGCGCTCGTGGTCAACGTCGATCACGAACATTGCGTCCGGCAGGCCGCCCATGTCCTTGATACCGCCGATGGAGCGCTCGAGCTTCTCCTGCTCACGAGTGGCCATCAGAACTTCTTTCTTGGTCAGCTTCGCGAAGGTACCGTCTTCATGCATCTGCTCGATTTCGCGCAGGCGCTTGATGGACTGACGGATGGTCTTGAAATTGGTCAGCATGCCGCCCAACCAGCGATGGTTGACGTACGGCTGGCCAGCCTTGCGAGCTTCTTCCTTGATGATCTTGCCGGCAGCGCGCTTGGTGCCCACGAACATGATCTTGTTGCCATTGGCAGCCATCTTCTCGACCACTGACACGGCTTCGTTCAGTGCCGGCAGGGTGTGCTCGAGGTTGATGATGTGGATCTTGTTGCGAGCGCCGAAGATGAACTTGGACATCTTCGGGTTCCAGTACTTGGTCTGGTGACCGAAGTGTGCGCCTGCCTTGAGCAGATCGCGCATGTTGACTTGCGCCATGTGAATATCTCCTGGATATCGGGTTGGGCCTCCACGTCCCCCATGGATCCGACCGCTTGCGCGGCACCCGGGACCATGTGACGGAACGTGTGTGGATTGGGGTTATGTACGTCAGTCCTTCAATCTCGCCTCGGCCAGGCGCCCGGAGGTGGCCGATCGAGGAGAATTTGCAGGAAAGCGCGCGGCTTTATACCATAGCTCGACCACGATATGAAGTCGCCACTGCCCGACGCGGCATGCGATGCGTCGCGCCATTCCCCCGTCACGCGCGGCCTGGCGGCGTTTCATCCCTCTTATCTCCTGCCTCGAGTCCTCATGAACATTCCCATCAAGACAGCTGAAGAAATCGACAAGATGCGCGTCGCCGGCCGTCTGGCGGCTGAAGTGCTGGAGCTGCTCGACGAGCATGTCCGTCCCGGCGTCACCACGGGCGAGCTCAACCGCATCGCGCACCACCACATCACCGAGGTTCAGGGCTGCATTCCGGCGCCGCTCAACTACCACGGCTTCCCGAAATCGATCTGCACCTCGATCAATCACGTGGTCTGTCACGGCATCCCCGATGACAACAAGAAGCTCAAGAAAGGCGACATCCTCAACATCGACATCACCGTGATCAAGGACGGCTATCACGGCGACACCTCGAAGATGTACATCGTCGGCGAGCCGAGCATCCAGGCCGAGCGTCTGTGCCGCGTCACCCAGGAATGCCTCTATAAAGGCATCGAGCTGGTACGCCCGGGCGTACGCCTGTCAGAAATCGGTCGCGCGATCCAGAAGCATGCCGAAGCGGCAGGCTACAGTGTCGTGCGTGACTTCTGCGGCCACGGCATCGGCGCCGGCTTCCATGAAGACCCGCAGGTGCTGCACTATGACGGCTACGAAGCCCGTGCCGACGCCGAGCTTCTGGAAGGCATGTGCCTGACCATCGAGCCGATGGTCAATGTCGGTGGCTACAAGGTGAAGGTCCTCAAGGACGACTGGACAGCCGTCACCAAGGACAAGAGCCTCTCGGCCCAGTGGGAGCACACCCTGCTGGTCACCGCCACCGGCGTCGAGGTACTGACACGTCGCACGGAAGAGGACCTCTCCTTCCTCGAGGGTTGATCAAGATGCTCCTGCACCACTATCACTTCGTCGAGCGTGAAGCGCTCTACGATGCCGTCACCTTCGACGGCGAGCTGGCCACGACGAAGACACCCATCCCGCTGTTCAAGCGGGCTCTGGCACAGGTACAGGAGCGTCTCGAGGCTCGCTTCAAGGCGGGCGCCGACATCCGCGACCTCATCCATGGTCGTGCCCGCGCCATCGACCGCCTGCTGGCCATCGCCTGGCAGCGCCAGACCTGGCCGGATGACGGCATCGCCCTGCTCGCCGTGGGCGGCTACGGCCGCGGCGAGCTGCACCCGCATTCCGACATCGACCTGCTGCTGTTGCTGGAGCAGGACGACGACACGCCCTATCGTGAGGCGCTGTCCGACTTCATCACCTTCCTGTGGGACATCGGTCTCGAGATCGGCCAGTCCGTGCGCTCGCTGAGTGACTGCGAGCGTGAGGCACGCGCCGATGTCACCGTGATCACCAACCTGCTGGAATCCCGCGTCATCGCCGGCCCGCAGCGGCTGCGCGAGGCCATGCGCGAACGTCTGGCCACCGACCGTCTGTGGCCGGCCGAAGCCTTCTTCGAGGCCAAGTGGCAGGAGCAGATCGCTCGCCACCACAAGTTCGCCAACACCGAATATCACCTCGAACCCAACATCAAGTCGTCGCCCGGCGGCCTGCGCGATATCCAGATGATCGGCTGGGTCGCCAAGCGCCACTTCGGGGTCGAGCGCTACGACAATCTGGTCGCGCTGGGCTTCATGAATGATGCCGAACTGCGCATTCTCAGCCAGGGCCAGGCCTTCCTGTGGCAGGTGCGCTTCGCGCTGCACATGCTGGCCGGGCGCGCCGAGGACCGGCTGCTGTTCGACCACCAGCGCACCATCGCCGAACTGTTCGGCTTCCGCGACACGCCCGAGCACCTGGCGGTCGAGCAGTTCATGAAGCGCTACTACCGCCATGTCACCGCCCTGGCGGGCCTCAACGACATGCTGCTGCAGCACTTCGACGAGGCCATCCTGCGTCATGACGAGCCGGTCAACATCGTGCCGCTCAATCCGCGCTTCGAGATCCGCAGCGGCTACATCAGCCTGCGCGAGGAAGGCGTGTTCCGCCGCCGCCCCGCCGCGCTGCTGGAGCTGTTCCTGCTGATGGCGCAGCACCCGGAGATCGAGGGCGTGCGCGCCGACACCATCCGCGCGCTGCGCGATCATCGCCACCAGATCGACGACGCCTTCCGCGACGACGTGCGCCACCAGAGCCTGTTCATGGAGCTGATGCGCTGTGGCGGCAACGTGCCCCGCGTACTCAAGCGCATGGCGCGCTACGGCATCCTCGGCAAGTACCTGCCGGCCTTCGGGCGTGCCGTGGGGCTGATGCAGCACGACCTCTTCCACGTCTACACCGTCGATGCGCATACCCTGCGCCTGCTCAAGGTAGCCCAGGAATTCCGTGCCCCCGATGCCGAGGAGGAATTCCCGGTCGCCGCGACCCTGATCCGCGAGCTGCCCAAGCTGGAGCTGCTGTGGATCGCCGGGCTCTATCACGACATCGGCAAGGGCCGTGGCGGCGACCACTCCGAGATCGGTGCCGAGGAAGTCGAGGACTTCGCGCGCCGTCATGACCTCAGTCCGCGCGACACCCGCACCCTGAGCTGGCTGGTGCGCCACCACCTGCTGATGTCGATGACCGCCCAGAAGCAGGACATCGCCGACCCCGAGATCATCACGCGTTTCGCCGAGATCGTCGGTGACGAGACGCACCTCGATTATCTCTACGTGCTGACGGTGGCCGACATCAACGCCACCAACCCGTCGCTGTGGAACGGCTGGCGTGCGGCACTGCTGCGCCAGCTGCACATGGAGACGCGCCGGGCGCTGCGCCGTGGCCTCGAGCATCCGCCGGAGCGCCACGAGTGGATCACCGAGACCCGTGAGGAAGCGCTGTCCCTGCTGGCCGGCATGGGCACCACCCGCACTGACGCCGAGGCGCTGTGGGCCAGCCTCGGCGACGACTACTTCGTGCGCTATGCCCCCAGCGAGGTGGCCTGGCACACCCAGGGGATCCTCGCGCGCCAGGCGGCACCGCAGCTCGACGAGCATGGCGAGCCGCTGCCGCTGGTACTGACCAGCGCGCCCACCGAGGAGATGACCGAAGGCGGCACCAAGGTCTTCATCCACACTCGCTCGGTGGACAACCTGTTCGCGGCCACTGCCGCGGCGCTGGAGCAGCTGGGGCTCTCGATCCACGATGCACGCATCGCCACCTCCAGCCACAACTGGACGCTCAACACCTTCATCCTGCTCGACGATGACGGCGAGCCGATCCGCGACGCCGCACGTCTGGCCGATATCCGCACCCATCTGGTCGAAGAGCTGGATGACCCGGACGACTACTCGGTGATCGTCAATCGCCATACGCCGCGCCAGCTCAAGCATTTCCGCATCGCGCCGCGCATCACGCTGAGTCAGGACTACACCAACGGCCGCAGCGTGCTGGAAGTGATCGCCTCGGACCGCCCGGGCCTGCTGGCGCGCATCGGCCGCGTGTTCATGGAGCACGAGATCGCCATCGATGCCGCCAAGATCGCCACCCTCGGCGAGCGCGTCGAGGATATCTTCTTCATCACCGACCGCGCCGGTGAACCCATCACCGACCCCGAGCGCCAGACACGCCTGCGTGACGCCCTCACCGAAGTCCTCGAGGTCGGCGAGCGCGACTGAGACGCGCGACGGCGCGTGACGAGAGTACAGAGGGAAAGCGCCGGCCGGCACCCCGCGATTGAGGGGACCGGCCGGCTTCCCTATAATCGCGAGTCGACCTGCATGGCAGTCCGGTGACTCGCGGACGCCTTCCTCCCTGCTCGGCCGGCAGTCTGACTGCCACGGCCATCACCCATGGAACGTGCATGAACCCGGATCTCGACCAGCTCAAGCCCTACCCGTTTGAAACCCTGGCCAAGCTGCGCGAGGGCGTCGTGCCCAATCCCGCCCTGGACCCGATTGCACTGACCATCGGCGAGCCGCGTCACGCGCCGCCCGAGTTCGTGCTCGATACCCTGCGCGAGCACATCATGGGCGTGGCCAAGTATCCCGCCACCGGCGGTCTGGGGGAATTGCGCCAGGCGATCGCCGACTGGCTCGCGAAGCGCTTCTCGCTCAACGCCACGCCGGATATCGACCAGCAGGTCCTGCCGGTCACCGGCACCCGCGAGGCACTGTTCGCCTTCATCCAGGCCTCGCTGGACAGCACGCGTCCAGCGCGCGTACTGGTGCCGAACCCCTTCTATCAGATCTACGAAGGCGCGACGCTGCTGGCCGGCGGCGAGGTCACCTACCTGCCCTGCCCCGCCGAGAATGGCTTCCGCCCCGACTACGCGGCGGTGCCGGCCGAGGTGTGGCGTGATACCCAGATCGTCTTCGTCTGCTCGCCGGGCAATCCCACCGGCGCCGTGACACCGCTGGAGGACTTCCAGCAACTGATTCGCCTCGCCGACGAGCACGACTTCCTGATCGCCTCCGATGAGTGCTACTCGGAGCTCTATCTCGACGAGTCCACGCCGCCGCCGGGCCTGCTGCAGGCCTGTGCCGCCATGGGCCGCGATGACTACGCGCGCTGTGTGGTCTTCCACTCGCTGTCCAAGCGCTCCAACCTGCCGGGCCTGCGCTCCGGCTTCGTGGCCGGCGATGGCGAGGTGATCCGTCGCTTCCGTCACTACCGCACCTATCACGGCTGCGCGATGCCGCTGCATCACCAGTACGCCTCCATCGCCGCCTGGAATGATGAAGCCCACGTGCTGGCCAATCGCGATGCCTACCGCGAGAAGTTTGCCGCCGTGACCGAAATCCTCGCGCCGGTGATGGACTTCCCGACCCCGGAAGCCAGTTTCTACCTGTATCCCGCCGTGCCCGGCGGTGACGACGCCGCCTTCACCCGCGAACTGCTGCGTGAAGAGGCGGTCGGCGTGCTGCCGGCAAGCTACATGGCGCGCGAGGTGGACGGCGTGAACCCGGGCGCCGGACGCATTCGTCTGGCGCTGGTGGCCGAACTGGAACAGACCGTCGAAGCCGCCCAGCGCCTGCGTCGCTTCGTCGAACGCCTGCGCTGAGCGCCAGGCCTGCACGGGCTGACAGCAGCCCAACACTGGATGACAGCCCCGCCCAGCGGGGTGGATTGGCTCAAGGAGACCGCCATGCACGTGCTCTACGGCATCAAGACCTGTGATACCTGCCGCAAGGCGCGCCGCGCCCTCGACGACCGGGGCGTTCCCTATCGCTGGCATGACCTGCGTGAGGATGGCCTCTCCGCCAGCCTGCTGGAATCCTGGCTGGAGCAGACCGCCTGGAGCAGCCTGCTCAACAAGCGCAGCACCAGCTGGCGCAACCTGAGCGATGAACAACGTGACAGCCTCGATGCCAACTCGGCACGTGCATTGATGCTGGAGCACCCGACCCTGATCAAGCGTCCCATTCTCGAGCGTCATCCCGCCGACAATGAGATGGATCTGGTGATCGGCTATGACAAGGCGGTCTACGAACCGCAGGACTGAGCTACCCCTTACACCACTGGACACCCCGGAGATTGACACGATGTTGAGCCTTGCCCTCGGAATCGGCACCCAGAACACCACCGGCGACTGGCTGGAAGTCTACTATCCTGCCCCGCTGTTCAAGCCGACCGCTGCCGTTGCTGACGCCGCTCGCAAGGCACTGGACGCACCGGCTGGCACCACCGCCACCAGCTTCCTGCCGGAACACTGCGCCGCCCTGGCCAGCGCCCTGCGCGACGCCGGTGACAGCGCCCAGGCCGAACTGGCCGAGAGCCTGGCCGCCAGCCAGCGCCCGCTGGTCGCCATGTTCATCGAGGAAGACGCCGCCCCGCAGAGCGTGCCGGAGGTCTACCTCAAGCTGCACCTGCTGTCTCACCGCATGGTGCGTCCGCACGGCATCGACCTGACCGGCATGTTCGGTCTGCTCAAGAATGTCGCCTGGACCAGCGAAGGCGCCATCGACATCGAGGAGCTGCCGGCGCGTCGCCTCAAGGCCCGTCTGGAAGGTCGCACCCTGTCCGTGGACTGCGTCGACAAGTTCCCGAAGATGACCGACTACGTGGTGCCGACCGGCATTCGTATCGCCGACACCGCGCGTGTGCGCCTGGGCGCCTACCTGGGCGAAGGCACCACCGTGATGCACGAAGGCTTCTGCAACTTCAATGCCGGCACCGAAGGCCCGGGCATGATCGAAGGCCGCATCTCCGCGGGCGTCTTCGTCGGCAAGGGCTCTGATCTGGGCGGCGGCTGCTCCACCATGGGCACCCTGTCCGGTGGCGGCAACATCGTCATCAAGGTCGGTGAAGGCTGCCTGATCGGCGCCAATGCCGGTATCGGCATCCCGCTGGGCGATCGCTGCACCGTGGAAGCTGGCCTCTACATCACCGCCGGCACCAAGGTCATGGTCTTCGACAACGAAGGCCAGGAAGTCGAGACGGTCGCGGCCCGTGAGCTGGCGAGCCAGGACGACCTGCTGCTGCGTCGCAACTCCGTCACCGGCCGTGTCGAGTGCCGCACCAACAAGAGCGCCATCGCGCTCAACGATGCCCTGCACGCCCACAACTGAGGCGCGTGACGATGGCCTGTCAGATACTGCATCTCTGGCAGGCCATCGTGGCATTTCCCGGCTCGGGCAGCAGTGTCCGGGCCGGCGTGAAGACACTTCGTCTCTCCCCCCGAATTTCGCGCTGTCGCTCCTCGCGATGACGCCTGCAGCGATGGCCCATGATGACTGATTCAAACGCACCGCTTCCGCCACGCTCCGCCGATCTGTCTCCGACGCTGGAGCTGGCCTTCGAGCTCATCTCACGCCCCTCGGTCACGCCGGACGACCTGGACTGCCAGACCCTGATGATCGAACGCCTCGAGGCGCTGGGCTTCACCATCACGCGGCTGCCCTTCGGCGATGTCGACAACTTCTGGGCGGTGCGCGGCCATCATGGTCCGGTGCTGGCCTTCGCCGGCCACACCGATGTCGTGCCGACGGGCCCGGAAGCCAACTGGCAGTATCCGCCGTTCTCGCCGTGCATCGATGATGCCGGCTTCCTGTGTGGCCGTGGCGCCGCCGACATGAAGGGTTCGCTGGCCGCGATGCTGACCGCTACCGAGCGCTTCGTGACCGCCAACCCGGACCACGAAGGCCGCATCGCCTTCTTGATCACCTCCGACGAGGAAGGCCCGGCGGTTCACGGCACCCGTGCTGTGGTCGAGTATCTGCGCGAGCATCACGAGCGCCTCGACTACTGCATCGTCGGCGAGCCGTCCTCCACCGACTACGCCGGTGATGTGATCAAGAATGGCCGTCGCGGCTCGCTGGGTGCGGTCATGCACGTCAAGGGCATCCAGGGCCATGTGGCCTACCCGCATCTGGCGCGCAACCCGATCCACGAAGCCGCCCCGGCGCTGGCCGCCCTGGCCGCCGAACATTGGGACAACGGCAACGACTTCTTCCCGGCGACCAGCTTCCAGATCTCCAACATCCGTGGCGGTACCGGCGCGACCAACGTCATCCCCGGCGAGCTGGAAGTGGTCTTCAACTTCCGCTATTCCACCGAGCTGACCGCCGATGACCTCAAGCGTCGCACCTATGAGATCCTCGAGAAGCACGGTCTGGACGTCGAGATCGAGTGGAACCTGAGCGGCGAGCCCTTCCTGACGCCGGAAGGCGCACTGGTCGATGCCGCCGTGCACGGCGTGGAACGCGCGCTGGGGCGCAAGCCGGTGCTGTCCACCTCCGGCGGCACCTCCGATGGTCGCTTCATCGCCACGCTCGGCACTCAGGTCGTCGAGCTGGGGCCGGTCAACGCGACCATCCACAAGATCGATGAACGCGTCATGGCCAGCGATCTGGACCGACTCTCCAGCGCCTACGAGCACATCCTGGAATACCTGTTTGTCCCCGCGACCCAAGAGACCACGGCATGAGCGACACCCCGCACAATGACGCCGATGAGCAGTACCCGGACATCGAGATCTATCTCAAGCCCTTGAGCCTGGAAGCACTGGGCGCCTGGCTGGGCGAGCAGTTCGGTCAGGTCGTCGTCTTCCAGCCGGCCGGCAAGCTGCAGCACCGTACGCGCCTCACGCGTGATGGCGCCGAGATCGCGGTGCTGGTGGTCGAGAAGGTCGCCGATGGCTTCGCCAGCCTGTGGTTCGACAGCGCCAGCACTCCCTGGGCGCGCGATGTCGACTGCGCACGCGCCGCCGCCAGGGCCCTGCAGGTCGAGACGCGCTGCTCGCTGGGCAGCTGGCAGCCCGGTGATGAGCCGGACCGCTTCTTCCGTGTCATGGCCGACGGCAGCGAAGAGGCCTTCACCTGGCCGGACAAGGGCTGAGTGACCCGCCTCTTCTGGTGACAAGTCCATGAAACGACAACGCCCCGCAGGCTAGCCCGCGGGGCGTTGTCGTCTTTCACTGAGCGAGTCAGCGATCAGGTGATGACCGTCACGTCATCCGCCTGCAGGCCACGCTCATTGCTGATGACGTGGTAACGCACTTTCTGACCTTCGGCCAAGGTACGGTGGCCCTTGCCACGAATGGCACGGAAGTGAACGAAGACATCTTCACCACTTTCACGGGTCACGAAACCGTAGCCCTTGTTGACGTTGAACCACTTGACCTCGCCGATCTCACGATCGTCGTCCTCGACTTCAGCCAGTACTGCAGAGCGCGGAGACAGCACCGGAATGGCAAGCGTCGCGATCAACAGCAGGATGAACACGGCCGCGACGGCAGCCGCGTACGCCAGCTCGAAGCCCTCGACGCTAAGCGCCTGGCTCAGGGTGTCGGCCAGCTGGCCGCCGGTCAGGGTGATGAAGACAGCAATCAGCAACGGTGCCGGCAGTGCCAGCAACAGGCTGATGATGAAACAACGGAAGAACGTCTTGGAACTCATCAAGATAAACTCTCTAGGTAATGGGTGGAGGTGTAACGCGAGGACAGAAATGAGTGCTTCGGATGATCCCTATCAGAATGTTCTGCCCTTGATCGCAATGGACAGCACCTGACCGCACGACAGGGTTACAGCAGCTATCGTCAGTCGGGAAACTGCCTGAATGCAGCGCCTCACGGCGGTGCCCGTCACCGTCACTGATACACGCGAAGATGCCTGTGCATCGCTCTGGCGACGTCGTGGCTCGTGATGCAGGTAACTCCACATCAGTCGATGGAACCGGCCCTGTCAATGACGCGCGAAGCGCAGGCAATCGAAGGCCGTCAATGGGTGCGATATACGAAAAATAAGTCAATCGCACTGTCAACAGTCTATCACGCCTCTTCCTGATGCGTCTGAGGCAACTCAGTGACAATCCTTCAACACTTTGCGGTAATTCGACAACGATCCAGGCAACGACCGCAGCGATGATTCGGCGTGCCATCGCTTAAGAATCGTGGCATGAGTCGTCATCCAACGGCGGCCGCCTCACCCTCTTCCCCCCACTGCACACGTGGACCATTCCCTCACCCTCTGGAGCCCAGATGCATGACAACCTCGAATGATCCTAGCCTGGAAGCCCGACTGGAAGCACTGGAATCGCGCCTCGCGCATCAGGATGACTGGCTCGAGACCCTCGATCGCACCGTCATCACCCAGCAGCGTCAGATAGAGACACTCGAGCGCCTGACCGCGCTGATGGCCAGCCAGCTACGCACCCTGCGCGACCAGCAAGGCGATGCAGACTCGACAGCACCTTTCAGTGCGCAGCCACACGACGAGCTGCCGCCCCATTACTGAGCTGTCAGCAGCACTCAGCTCTCCCGGCGCAGACCAGGCAGGGCCCTGAACGCAAACCGGCCCCGCAGCGAGGCTGCGGGGCCGGTCGGGCAGTGCTGAATCAGACTTTCTCGAATCAGACACTCTCGACACAGGTCGTGTCGACATGGATCGTGTCGAAATGGACAGGGCGATCTCAGGCGATGAGGCCGTCCAGATAACGCTCGGCATCCAGCGCCGCCATGCAGCCGGTACCGGCAGAGGTGATCGCCTGACGGTAGACGTGATCCATTACATCGCCACAGGCATAGACGCCGGGGATGCTGGTCTGGGTGGCATTGCCTTCCAGGCCCGACTGGACCTTGAGATAGCCGCCCTGCATGTCGAGCTGGCCTTCGAACAGGCTGGTATTCGGACGGTGGCCGATGGCGATGAACACGCCCATCGAGCTCAACTCCTTGGTGGCGCCGCTTTCGACATGACGCAGACGCACGCCGGTGACACCGGAGTTGTCGCCCAGCACTTCGTCGAGGGTGTGGTGCCATTCGACCGCCATGTTGCCGTTCTCGACCTTGTCGAACAGCTTGTCCTGCAGGATCTTCTCGGCACGCAGGCTGTCACGGCGATGCACCAGCGTGACCTTGGAGGCGATGTTGGACAGGTACAGCGCTTCCTCGACAGCGGTGTTGCCGCCACCGACCACCACGACTTCCTGATTGCGATAGAAGAAGCCATCGCAGGTCGCACAGGCCGAGACGCCCTGGCCCATGAACTGCTGCTCACTCGGCAGGCCCAGATACTGCGCGCTGGCGCCGGTGGCGATGATCAGGGCGTCACAGCTGTAGCTGCCGTTGTCACCCTTGAGTAGGAACGGACGCTCGCCGAGGGTCACTTCGTTGATGTGGTCGAACAGGACTTCGGTCTCGAAGCGTTCGGCGTGACGGCGCATGCGCTCCATCAGCTCCGGCCCCTGCACGCCAGCATCGTCGCCGGGCCAGTTGTCGACGTCGGTGGTAGTGGTCAGCTGACCACCCATCTGCATGCCGGTGATCAGGAGCGGCTTGAGATTGGCACGTGCAGCGTAGACGGCAGCGGTGTAACCCGCCGGGCCGGAACCGAGAATGATCAGACGTTCGTGACGGACATTGCTCATGGATGACCTCAGTGACAGATGAAGGCGGAGGATTTCACCAGCAGCAATGGCGGCTGCTGGCGATCAATGTACTGAACGATACCGACAGCGCTGCAGACGGCGCATGCGATCGGCATGGTTCAGGACACGGCGTGATGATCCGGGCCGGCTGGCGCCCGTGCAGGCTTCCCGCTGGAAGCACTTTTACTCGCTGTACTCGCTGGCTCGCCGCGCTGGTTGAGGCGAACAAGGACTGCGCAGAGTAGCGCAGACGCCGCCAGCTTTCAGCACCGGACTCAGACCGGCATCGCAGAAGCTTATGCACAAGCACGAGCCCGCAGGATGGCATTGCCCAGATGCGCGGAAGCCGCCGCCAGGGGCGACGGCTTCCGGTTCGCCTACCTCTCGAGACACTCATTACCGAAGGTTCGAAAGGCAGTCGCGGGATCAGTCAGCGCGGACGCGTGAGCTGATCTCGTCCAGGCAGCGACTTACAGGCTGCTGGAGTGGCCTGCCAGGTACTTGGCAACACCTTCAGCGGTGTCCTTCATACCTTCCTGACCTTCTTCCCAGCCTGCCGGGCAGACTTCGCCGTTGGTCTGGTGGAACTGCAGGGCCTTGACCATGCGGACCATCTCGTCGACGTTACGGCCCAGCGGCAGGTTGTTGACGACCTGGTGCTGAACGACACCGTCTTCGTCGATCAGGAAGGAAGCGCGCAGAGCGACGCCAGCTTCCGGATGCTCGATGCCGTATGCCTGGGTGACTTCGTGCTTGACGTCAGCCACGATCGGGAAGCCGACTTCACCGATGCCGCCAGCGTCCGGAGAGGTCTTGCGCCATGCGTGGTGAGTGAACTGGGAATCGATGGACACACCGATGACTTCGACGCCGAGTTCCTTGAACTTCGCCAGACGGTTGTCGTGGGCGATGATTTCAGACGGGCAAACGAAGGTGAAATCCAGCGGCCAGAAGAACAGCACGCGCAGCTTGCCGTTGGAATCAGACAGCTTGTAGTTGTCGACGATGGTACCGTCGCCCAGCACTGCTGCGGCTTCGAAATCCGGGGCCTGACGTCCGACCAATACGCTCATGGTGATCTCCTGAGGAATAATGATGATAAAGGCAGCGGACCGCCTTTGTGATGAATCGCCACACAGACTAATCGCCACGTGTGGCAGATGCCAAATGTTTGCTGCAATCACCACCATAGAGATTGCCTATGGCAGCGCGATGACGCCAACAGCGGGTGTCGGGATCATAAGTGACCTTGGCTGCAGAATACAGCATCTGCCGCGCCCTGCCCCCTGCAAGCCTGTCACTTTGCGTCACTGACGCCTGCCGGCGCCGGTTCCAGCGTGCCGAGCAGGTGAGATGCCGTCACAGCACGTCGTCATCCTGGCCGATATCCAGCCCTTCGAGCTCACCACTGACCGGGTCGACCTGCTGGCGCACCTGGATCGGCTGACAGCAACGCTCGCAGTCGATGATGTTGGTCAGACTGCCCTCGTCCAGATCCAGGAACACCGTGAAAGGCGTATCGCAATAGGGGCAGTTGATTTCCGCCTCATGCAGCGCCTCATTGACCACTCCCGCCTGCTTGTCTTCCAGCAACTCATGGCCCGGCCATTCATCGGACTGCCCCGAGGAATGCTCCGCCAGCCACTGCTCGACCGCCGCATCCAGAACCTCATCATCTTCCGGCAGCTCGCCGGATTCGCTCGGCCTGCGCCCTTGCTCATTCATGACAGCCTCCGTTGTGCCTGATGGTGAACGCGACGGACGTTGCGGGTGGCACCGTCTGGAGTGCCATTGCATTGGATACCTTAGGGGCCGCATTCACGCCGCGCGAGAGTCATGGCGGCAAACTCTATGGCAGCGAACGCGACGCAGGGTTCCTTGCTTCACACTATCCTCGATGATGGTGTGCGCTTGAATTCCTGTCACATGATAACCATAGCCTTATGTAGGCAACCATCCGCGACCTGGCAGTCGCTCTCGCGACGCGTCGCATCCGGCCGAGGCACCTGACGCGCCTGTTGAACGACACTTCAGCAGTCTGGCCGGTGAAGACAACGACAAGGAGGAGAATCATGGGTTCCCAGCGCTCTCAGTCACTGGATTCGCTTGACACCCTCTCCGAGCTGGAAGTCGGAGACAAGCGCTATCACTACTACTCGCTCAAGAAGGCGGCCGACACGCTTGGCGACCTGACGCGACTGCCCTTCACGCTCAAGGTGCTGCTGGAGAACCAGCTGCGCTTCGAGGACGGTGAAACCGCGACCAAGGAAGACATCAAGGCACTGGCCGACTGGCAGAAGACCGCCTCCAGCACCCACGAGATCGGCTATCGTCCGGCGCGCGTGCTGATGCAGGATTTCACCGGCGTGCCTGGTGTGGTTGACCTGGCCTCCATGCGTGACGCCGTCAAGAAGCTCGGCGCCGACCCCGAGAAGGTCAATCCGCTGACCCCGGTGGACCTGGTCATCGACCACTCGGTGATGGTGGACCACTACGGCGATCCGAGCGCCTTCAAGGACAACGTGCGCATCGAGATGGAGCGTAACCGCGAACGTTACGAGTTCCTGCGCTGGGGCCAGCAGGCCTTCGACAACTTCTCCGTCGTCCCGCCGGGCACCGGTATCTGCCACCAGGTGAACCTGGAATACCTCGGCCGCGCCGTCTTCACCCGCGAGGAAGATGGCAAGACCTTCGCCTACCCCGACACCCTGGTCGGCACCGACTCCCACACCACCATGATCAACGGCCTCGGCGTACTCGGCTGGGGTGTCGGCGGTATCGAGGCGGAAGCCGCGATGCTCGGCCAGCCGGTCTCGATGCTGATTCCGGAAGTGGTCGGCTTCAAGCTGACCGGCAAGCTCAACGAAGGCATCACCGCGACTGACCTGGTGCTGACCGTCACCCAGATGCTGAGAAGCCGTGGCGTGGTCGGCAAGTTCGTCGAGTTCTACGGTGACGGCCTGGATGACCTGCCGCTGGCCGACCGCGCGACCATCGCCAACATGGCGCCGGAGTATGGCGCTACCTGCGGCTTCTTCCCGCTGGATGACGAGACGCTCAACTACATGCGCCTGTCCGGTCGCTCCGATGAGCAGGTCGCGCTGGTCGAGGCCTACGCCAAGGAGCAGGGTCTGTGGCGCGAGCCGGGCCACGAGCCGGTCTTCTCCGATACGCTCGAGCTGGACATGACCGAGGTCGTCGCCTCCCTCGCCGGCCCCAAACGCCCGCAGGACCGCGTCGCCCTCACCGACATCAAGCAGACCTTCGAGAAGATCCTCGGCGATCAGCTGGGTGAAGTGCCGGACATCGAGGACGGCAAGTGGCTGTCCGAAGGTGGCCAGACCGCCGTCGATGTCGAGCAGAGCTACGACAAGCAGAGCGAGGTGAAGAACGGCGATTACAGCGAGCTGAATGGCGAGACCTTCCGCCTCGATCACGGTGATGTCGTCATCGCCGCCATCACCTCCTGTACCAACACCTCCAACCCCAGCGTGATGCTGGCGGCTGGCCTGGTGGCGCGCAAGGCACGCGAGAAAGGCCTGAGCAGCAAGCCATGGGTCAAGACCTCACTGGCGCCGGGCTCCAAGGTCGTCACCGACTACCTGGCGACTGCCGGCGTACAGGATGACCTCAACGAGCTTGGCTTCAACCTGGTCGGCTATGGCTGCACCACCTGTATCGGCAACTCCGGCCCGCTGCCGGAACCGGTCGAGGACGCCATCAACACGCGTGACCTGACGGTCGCCTCGGTGCTGTCGGGCAACCGCAACTTCGAGGGTCGCGTGCATCCCAACGTGCGTACCAACTGGCTGGCGTCGCCGCCCCTGGTGGTCGCCTATGCCCTCGCCGGCACCGTGCGTGTGGATCTCTCCAAGGAGCCGCTGGGCAAGGACACCGACGGCAATGACGTCTTCCTCAAGGACATCTGGCCGAGTCAGGCCGAGATCGCCGAGGCCGTCGAGCAGGTGCGTACCGAGATGTACCGCAAGGAGTACGCCGAGGTCTTCGACGGCGACGAGACCTGGCAGGCCATCGATGTGCCACAAGCCGAAGTGTATGAGTGGAAGGACTCCACCTACATCCAGCATCCGCCGTTCTTCGAAGGCATGCAGCGTGAGCCGGAAGCCGTTCAGGATGTCGAGAATGCCCGCGTGCTGGCGATGCTCGGCGACTCGGTGACCACCGACCACATCTCTCCGGCCGGTGCCATCAAACCGGACAGCCCGGCGGGTCGCTACCTCAAGGAGAACGGAGTCGAGGTCAAGGACTTCAACTCCTACGGCTCACGTCGCGGCAACCACGAAGTGATGATGCGCGGCACCTTCGCCAACGTGCGTATCCGCAACGAGATGCTCGATGGCGTCGAGGGCGGCGAGACCCGCCACGTGCCGTCCGGCGAGCAGATGGCCATCTACGATGCCGCCATGAAGTATGCCGAGGAAGGCACGCCACTGGTGGTCGTCGCCGGCAAGGAGTACGGCACCGGCTCCTCGCGTGACTGGGCCGCCAAGGGCACCCTGCTGCTGGGCGTGCGTGCGGTGATCGCCGAGTCCTACGAGCGTATCCACCGCTCCAACCTGATCGGCATGGGCGTGGTGCCTCTGCAGTTCCCGCAAGGCGAGAGCCGCCAGTCGCTGGGGCTGACCGGTGATGAGGAAATCAGCATCAGCGGCCTGAATGACCTGACGGCCGGCGGCAAGGTCCAGGTCACCTTCAAGAGCGACAAGGGTGAGCAGAAGATCGAGGCGCTATGCCGCATCGATACCGACAACGAGCTGGAGTACTACCGTCACGGCGGCATCCTCCACTACGTGCTGCGTGGCATGCTGTAACCCGCCAGCCGCTCACCGCAGCGCTGACTGCAACACAAAAGCCCCCGCAGGCATGGCCTGCGGGGGCTTCTTCATTTACGCACTCTGTTTCATGCAACCTGTTTCATACAACCTGTTTCATGCAATCTGCTTCATGCGCTCACTGACGAGTCAGACGCAGGCGCGATCAGAACGCCTTGCGACGGTAGGCGCGGTAACGCGGCTGCCAGAAGTTCTTCTCGATGTTGGCCTGGATGATCTCGTCGCTGGAGGTCAGCGCCACGCCATCGGTCTGAGCCTGACGCGCCACGTCGAAGGCGATCTGACGGCTGATGTCCTGGATATCGCCCAGTGACGGCAGCAGCGCGCCCTCGCCCTTCAGGACGATGGGGGCGTTGTTGGCCAGCGCGTTGGCGGCGGCCATCAGCATGTTGTCGGTGATGCGCGAGGCGTTGGATGCCAGCACACCCAGACCGATACCCGGGAAGATGTAGGCGTTGTTGCACTGGGCGATCGCGTGGGTGTGGTCGTTGTGCTCGACCGGCGCGAACGGGCTGCCGGTGGCGACCAGCGCCTTGCCGTCGGTCCACTCGATGACTTCCGCCGGTGTCGCCTCGACGCGTGAGGTCGGGTTGGACAGCGGCATCACCAGCGGGCTCTCGCAGCCGGCCTGCACGGCACGGATCACGTCTTCGCTGAACAGGCCACGCTGGCCGGACACTCCGATCAGCACGCTCGGCTTGGCAGCCTTGACCACATCCAGCAGGCCGCGGTCACCGAAGTCGGCCACGCTGTCGATATCGTGGGCCAGTCGGCTCTGGAAGTCGTAGAGGCCTTCCATGTCGCTGGTCAGCAGACCGAAGCGATCGACCATGAAGACGCGCTTGCGGGCCTCTGCCTCATCCATGCCTTCCTTGACCATCGCCACCACGATCATCTCGGCGATACCGCAACCTGCGCTACCGGCACCCAGGAAGGTGACGCGCTGGTCGGAGAGCTTCTCGCCCTTGGCCTTGCAGGCCGCCATCAGGGTCGCGACCACCACGGAGGCGGTGCCCTGGATGTCGTCATTGAAGCAGCAGACTTCATCGCGGTAACGCTCGAGCAGCGGCATGGCGTTGGCCTGCGCGAAGTCCTCGAACTGGATCATGGCCTTCGGCCAGCGACGCTTCACGGCAGTGATGAACTCGGCCACGAAGGCGTTGTAGTCATCACCGGTGACGCGCTCGTGACGCCAGCCCATGTAGCGCGGGTCGTCGAGCAGCTTCTGGTTGTTGGTGCCCAGATCCAGCGAGATCGGCAGGGTGTAGGCCGGGCTGATGCCGCCACAGGCGGTGTACAGCGACAGCTTGCCGATGGGGATGCCCATGCCGCCGATGCCCTGATCGCCCAGCCCCAGGATACGCTCGCCATCAGTGACGACGATGACCTTGACGTTGTCCTTGGTCGCGGAGCGCAGGATGTCATCCATGTGCTCGCGGTCCGGGTAGGAGATGAACAGGCCGCGGTGGTTGCGGTAGATGTTGGAGAACTCCTCGCACGCCTGACCGACGGTCGGGGTGTAGATGATCGGCATCATCTCCTCGAGGTGTTCCTCGATCACGCGGAAGAACAGGGTCTCGTTGTCGTCCTGCACCGAGCGCAACAGGATGTGCTTGTCGAGGTCGGTGGCGCACTGCTGATACTGGCTGTAGACGCGCGCGACCTGCTCTTCGATGCTCTCGACATTCTGCGGCAGCAAGCCCATCAGATTGAAGCTGACACGCTCCTCGAGGCTGAAGGCGCTGCCCTTGTTGAGCAGCGGCATCTCGAGCAGGCTCGGGCCGGCGTAAGGAACGTACAGGGCGCGCTTGGAAGTATCCGTCATGGCGAGACTCTTGAATCAGTGGGGACGACCTCACGCTCGGCAAGCTTCTCGGCATGCCGGCAGACAAGCGCAGCATGCCCGCTGAAGCACCGCAGAAGACCTGCTGGCAACCGGGCGTCCGAGGGACCTTTCGACGTGCAGTTTCCACGTGCGAACAAGGCATGATGATAGCACGCGCAGTGCTATCTCCGGCAGCCTGTGCAAGGTCGGCGTGCGTTGCGCAGACAAGGGTACTGCATGACGAGAAACGCCCCGCTCCCCCCCCCCTGGCGGGGAAGGAGCGAGGCGTTCGCGGTCACGTGCGGGGAATGTCTCAGGCCAGATCGGCACGCGATGCCGGCTTGCGCGGCGCAAGGGCGAAGAAGGGACGCAGCTTCACGCCCAGCATGTTGCCGGCGAAGGCCATCACCAGCCACAGCCAGCCATGCAGGCTGCCGGAGGAGATACCGCCGAAGTAGGCGCCGATGTTGCAGCCGAAGGCCAGGCGCGCGCCGTAACCCAGCAGCAGACCACCCAGCACGGCAGCCACCAGCGAGCGCAGCGGAATGTTCCACTTCGGCGCGAACTTGCCGGCCAGCAGCGCCGCCGCCAGCGCCCCGACCACGATGCCGATGTTCATCACCGTGGTGATGTCCGTGTAGAGCGGTGCCGCCAGTGCCTTGGCATTGCCCGCCGCCTGCCAGTAACCCCAGTCACTGACATCGAAGCCCAGCGTGGTGTAGACCTTGGTGCCCCACAGCGCGAAGGCCGAGGTGATACCCCACGGACGCCCGGCCAGCGCCAGGGTGGCGAAGTTGAGCAGCGCCAGCGCCACGGCGCCCGCCAGCAGCGGCCAGGGGCCGCGCAGGAAACGCGACAGGCCACGCGGCTGACTGTCGGTCACGGCGGCCTTCTCGAGCTCACCGTGACGACGCTTCTCCAGCGTGCGCGTCACCAGCACGATGATGGCGAACAGCGCCAGGCTGACGATGATGCCGCCCAGCGCACCGAAGCTATCCACCAGCGAGACAGCAGGCAGCGACGGCAGGCTCTGCCACCAGCTGAAGTGTGCGGTGCCGATCACCGAGCCGACGCAGAAGAAGATCAGGGTGATCACCATGCGCGCATTGCCGCCGCCGACGGTGAACAGCGTGCCCGAGGCGCAACCGCCGCCCAGCTGCATGCCGAGGCCGAACAGGAAGGCGCCGACCACGACGGAGGTGCCCAGCGGCGAGACGAAGCCGGAGACGTCCTGCCCCCACAGGCTGCCCGCTGCCAATACCGGGAAGAACAGCACCACGGCAATCGCCAGCATCAGCATCTGGGCACGCAGGCCACGGCCACGACGCTCGGTGATGAACACTCGCCAGGCGGAGGTGAAGCCGAAGGCCGCGTGATAGAGCACCACGCCCAGCGCGCCGCCGATCAGCAGCAGCAGGCCCTGGCGCCAGCCGGCGACCAGGCCCAGCAGCACTGAGGCAATGACCAGCAGCCCACCCGCCCAGACGGCGCGAGGGTTGATGGTGCTAGATGGCTGGGCAGGCTCACTGGCCTTGCCCGGCATCGCGTGTTGACTCATGTCGTACCCCCTTGTGTATTCAGCATGCTTGAAGCATTGATGCGGCAAGCCTAGCGCGTCGCTTTATAGCTGTGAATGAATTTCCAGCACGCTTTTCATTCCCCGCGGGTATATGCCTGACATCACGCCCCGGGCGCCATCAGCATGACAGCCCCGAAGACGTCATCCTCTGAAACGACGGTGCCAGCAACAGAAACCCCCGCCATCCGGGAAGATGACGGGGGCCGATCGAGCAGCGTGGACGGGCGATCTAGATGAAGTTGCCCAGGCCGACGGCGCGACGCAGGCGCTCCATCATCGGTGCGGCCTCTTCGCGGGCCCGCTCGGCGCCACGCTTGAGGATCGCCTCGACATGCGCCGGGTCTTCCATCAGCTCGACGTAACGCTCGCGCGGCGCCTTGAGGTGGTCATTCAGGTATTCGAACAGCTGGTTCTTGGCGTCGCCCCAGCCGATGCCGGCCGCGTACTGCTCACGCATGGCGGCGACTTCCGCCTCGGTGGCGAAGGCCGAATAGATCTGGAACAGCGAACAGGTATCCGGGTCCTTCGGCTCGCCCGGCTCCAGCGAGTTGGTCTTGATCTTGCGCACGCTCTTGAGCAGCTGCTTCTCGGTGCCGAACAGCGGGATGGTGTTGTTGTAGCTCTTGGACATCTTGCGACCGTCGAGGCCCAGCAGCAGCTGGGATTTCTCGTCGGTCACCGCCTCGGGCATGGTGAAGTAGTTGCCCTTGAAGAGGTGGTTGAAGCGCCCGGCCATGTCGCGCGCCATCTCGATATGCTGGATCTGGTCACGCCCCACCGGCACCTTGTGCGCATTGAACATCAGGATATCCGCCGCCATCAGCACCGGATAGCTGAACAGGCCCATGCTGATGCCGCGATCGAGATCCTCGATGCCGCTCTCTTCATTCTCGGCCACGGCGCCCTTGTAGGCATGCGCGCGGTTCATCAAGCCCTTGGCGCACACGCAGTTGAGCAGCCACATCAGCTCCGGGATTTCCGGCACGTCCGACTGGCGATAGAAGATGGCGTTGTCGGTGTCCAGACCCAGGGCCAACCAGGTGGCGGCGATCTCACGACGCGACTCCTGCACGCGCTTCGGGTCCTGACACTTGATCAGGGCGTGGAAGTCGGCGAGGAAGTAGAAGGACTGGACCGTCGGGTCCTGACTGGCTTCGATGGCAGGCTTGATGGCGCCGACATAGTTGCCGAGATGAGGGGTGCCGGTGGTCGTGATGCCGGTAAGAACGCGGGTCTTGGTCATGGATGCACTTCTTGGGCGTCTGGGTCGGGAGGTCGTGCCGCGGGTCTGCACTCGCTCACAATGGATCACGACAGGTCGCGGCAGCGCCCGCTCGAATCCCTCGAACGCAGCCACCATGACCTGTCGCTATATGTCCCACATCTTACCCTGAGGCGTGCAGCCTTCGTAAGGGCCGACCTCCCCGGCTCACTCCTTGGCCAGTGCCTCGGCGAGCGCAGTGACCGGCATGTCGAAGGCCTCGCCGACTTCCGGCAGGATCAAATGCCCCGCGTGCACATTGAGGCCCGCGGCAAAGTGGCTGTCCCGGCTCAGCACCTCGCGATAGCCGCCATTGGCGAGGCGCACGATATACGGCAGCGTCGCGCTGGTCAGCGCCTGGGTCGAAGTGCGTGCCACCGCGCCGGGCATGTTGGCCACGCAGTAATGCACGATGCCATCCACCACGTAGGTCGGCTCGGCGTGAGTCGTCGCCTGGCTGGTCTCGAAGCAGCCGCCCTGATCGATGGCGACATCCACCAGCACGGCGCCCGCCGTCATCTTGCGCAGATGCTCGCGACGAATCAGCTTGGGGGCCGCCGCCCCGGGCACCAGCACGGCACCGATGATCAATGCCGATTGCCGCACCGCTTCTTCCAGCGCCTCGGAGGTCGAATAGACGGTACGAATCTGGCCCTGATAGCGATGATCCAGCGTCTCGAGGCGCGCCAGTGAGGTATCGAGAATCACCACCTCGGCGCCCAGCCCCAGCGCCATGCGCGCCGCGTTCTCCCCCACCACGCCACCGCCGATCACCGTGACCCGTGCCGGCGACACGCCGGGCACGCCGGGCAACAGCACGCCCATGCCGCCCTGCGCCTTCTCCAGTGCGTGCGCGCCGGCCTGGATCGCCATGCGGCCGGCGACGCGACTCATGGGCGCCAGCAGCGGCAGGCCTCCGTCGGCATCCGTGATGGTCTCGTAGGCGATGGCCGTCACGCCGCTCTCCAGCAGGCTCTCGGTCAGCTCACGAGCGGCGGCCAGATGCAGATAGGTGAACAGGGTCTGGCCGCTAGTGAGCCGCGCGACCTCGGCCGGCTGCGGCTCCTTGACCTTGAGAATCAGCTCGGCGTCGCGAAAGACCCGCTCGACGTCCGACTCGAGACGCGCGCCCACGCCCTGATATTCGGCATCGGGGTAGCCACTGCCCTCCCCGGCGCCAGACTCGACGATCACCTCATGGCCCTGGGCGATCAGCTCACGCACACCGGCAGGCGTGAGGGCGACGCGATACTCGTGGTTCTTGATTTCCTTCGGCACGGCAATCTGCATGGTGAACTCCTTGCACTGCTGGCGGAATGCACTGACGTCATCACGACGCCTGCTACAAGCACAGCAGACTCGTCAGCGTCTCGCCAATCAGATACCAGCAAGATTCACCAAAACACGCCAATGATGCAGTGGAATGCGAGGAATCATCGCTGACTGGCAGTTTCCTCACTCACCAGCGCCGCCGAATAGCATTCACGATAGGCGCCGGGCATGCGTCGGGCCCGTCCACTCGAGAGCTCGATGCAGACAAAGCGCGTGCGCGCCTCCAGCAGCGTCTGGCCATCCGAGCACCGGCGCAGCTGGAAGCGACGCGTCAGACTCAGGCGTCCATCGCAATCCACCAGCCAGGTCGCCAGCATCAGCGAATCGCCAAGTCGCGCACTGGCCAGATAGTCGATCTCGTGACGGTGCACCGCCATGCCGCGGTCCTGCTCACGGTAGTGCGCCAGGCCAAGCCCCAACGCTTCGGAGTGTGCCCAGCTGATGTCCTCCAGCCAGCGCACATACTCGGCATTGTTGACGTGACCATAACCATCCAGTGCCTTCTTCTTCACGCTGATCGGCAACAGGAACGGGCGTGGCAGTGCCCAGCCGGGGAAATCTTGCGTCAACGGCGGCGCGTCACTCGCCTTCGGGGTGCCTTTGCTCATGCCACGAACTCCGGGTCCTCATCGCGCGGACGCGCCTGTGGTGCGGGCTGCTGCGGCGCGCTTGCCCCACACGCCCAGCACTCGCTGAAGCTGCCCTCGAGACGTTCGCCACAGGCACACTGCCAATCCGGCAGGGCCGGCGCGGCCTCGATACTCGCCAGCAGGCGGCGGGCATGCGCAAGGTCATGCTCTGCCACCCACAGCTGGGGCTCGCAGTCGAGCACGGGCAACTCGCCCGCGGCCGAGCCGAGCAGGCGATTGCGCAGCTCACAGGGGATGCCCTCGCTTTCCAGCAGGTTGCGCCAGTGATCGAGCAGCACGAGATTGTGATGAGATGTCAGTCGTCTATACATGCCGTCAGACTATCAGAGTCCATGAGCCATGGACGATTAGCCAAAAGCGGGCCGCAGTCGATAGACAAGCCATAGCCGACACTCAAGCCACAGACGACTCACAAGCCACAGACGACTCACAAGCCACAGACGACAACGCCGCCCCGAAGGGCGGCGTTGTCGTCGATGCCGGATGGCACAGCCATCAGTCCTGGTAGCCGTCAGGCATCATCAGTCGCGATAGACGCGCACACCGAGGGCCTTGAGGTAGGACGTCTCGGGGATGGACGGGTGCACCGGGTGGTCACTGGCCTGATGGCCCTGGAAGATGACCTGACCATGGCGGTCCTGGTGACGCACGGCGCCACGCACCACATCCATCAGGCGCTCCGGCGCCAGATGCATGGAGCAGGAGCCGGACATCAGCAGACCGTCACGACCCAGCAGGCGCATGGCTTCACGGTTGAGGCGTGCATAGGCGCGCTCGCCGTTGGTGATGTCCTTGCGCTTGCGGATGAAGGCGGGCGGATCCGCGATGATGACGTCGAACTGCTCGCCTTCCGCACGCAGGGCCGAGAGGGCCTCGAAGACATCCGATTCCGCGATGGAGACGCGGTCCTCGACACCATTGAGCACGGCATTGCCCGAGACACGCTCGAGTGCCGCGCCGGAAGCATCGACACACAGCACTTCGCTGGCGCCATGCGCCGCCGCCTGCACGCCCCAGCCACCGACGTAGCTGAACAGATCCAGCACGCGCTTGCCTTCGACCTGACGGTTCAACCAGGCACGGTTGGCGCGGTGGTCGTAGAACCAGCCGGTCTTCTGGCCGTCGAGTACCGGCGCCGTGAACTGGACGCCGTTCTCTTCCAGCAGCACGCTTTCCGGCAGCTCGCCGTAGACGACTTCGACGTTGCGCTCGAGCTGTTCCTGGCGGCGACCGCTGGAATCGTTCTTGAACACGATGGCTGTCGGCTTGACGACCTTGAGCAGCGCATCGACGATCACTTCCGCCAGACGCTCCATGCCGAAGGTGTTGAGCTGACAGACCAGCACGTCGCCGAAGCGATCGACGATCAGGCCCGGCAGCAGGTCGCCTTCGCCGTGGACCAGACGATAGAACGGCTTGTCATAGAGGCTCTCGCGCAGCGACAGCGCCTGGTTGAAGCGGTGCACCAGCAGCGAGCGATCCAGACGCTGTTCCGGGTTGCGCGACACGATGCGCGCGCAGATCAGCGAGTTCGGGTTGACGTAGGCAACACCCATCGCACGACCATTGCTGGCCTCGATGATGGCCTGGGCGCCCGGCTCGAAGTTCTTGAGCGGCGTCGCGACGGTATCGACTTCATTGGAGTACAGCCACAGATGGCCGGCCTTGAGGCGGCGATCAGCATTCTTCTTCAGGCGCAGACGTTCAGTCACGGGAAATATCCAGAAAGCAGAGGAAGGGACAGGACGACGACAGGACGCGCCCGAACGGGCCTATTCTAGTCGTCATGGCGGCCCCGGTCACGGAGCCCCCGGTCAAGCAGTGGTCTGATGCGGCTCGCCGCTAGCGCTGACAACAAGGGCAGAAGCAGCTGGCGCGCTGGCCCAGCACCAGACTCATGATCTCGTGGCCGCATTCGCGGCATGGCTCGCCACCCCGCCCGTAGACGTTGAGGCTTTGCGCGAAGTAGCCCGGCTTGCCATCTCCGCCGACGAAGTCACGCAGCGTGGTACCGCCCTGGGCGATCGCCGCGGCCAGCACGCTGCTGGCGGCGTTGGCGAGGCGCTCGCACTCCTCGCGCGTCACTTCACCGGCAGGACGGCGCGGGTCGACACCCGCCATGAACAGCGCCTCGCTGGCGTAGATATTGCCCACGCCCACCACATTGGCGTTGTCCATCAGAAACGGCTTGATCGCCACGCGGCGCTTGCGTGAGCGCGCAAAGAGGTGCTCGCCATTGAAGGCATCGGACAACGGCTCCGGGCCGAGTCGCGCCAGGCGCGTATCGGCATGCGGGTCACCGCGCACGAAGTCGACGAAGCCGAAGCGACGTGGATCGTGATAGCGCAGCACATGGCCGTTGCCGAGCACGACATCGACATGATCATGCGTGCGTGGCGGCGTGCCGATGGGCACCAGTCTGAGACTACCGGACATGCCCAGGTGCCAGAGCAGATGGCCATCGGCGATCGGCAACAGCAGGTACTTGGCGCGACGCGCAAGCGTGCCGAAGCGCTGACCCACCAGCCATTCGGCGAGCTCGCCGGGCACGGGGGTGCGCAGACGCGACTGACGCACGATCACCTCGGTGACCTCCTGGCCCTCGACCAGCGGCGCGATACCGCGACGGGTCGTCTCGACTTCCGGTAATTCGGGCATGTTCTCTCCTCGACTGGCCGCCAGACGCACAACAGGGTGACGACAGAAGCCGCCACCCTGTTGCAGGATGCCCAGAACAGCGACATCCAGATACTCGAAAACCCGGTCAGGACCGGGTTTTCGAGGGTTCCGACAGCACGCTGGCGGGAGACAAGATCACTTGATCTTGGCTTCCTTGTACATCACGTGCTTGCGAACGACCGGATCGTACTTCTTGAATTCAAGCTTGTCCGGAGTGTTACGCTTGTTCTTGTCGGTGGTGTAGAAGTGGCCAGTACCGGCACTTGACACCAACTTGATCTTGTCACGCATTTTCAGTTTCCTTCCACAGTCGCATTCACCGAACGATTGAGAGCGTTGCCCTCGGCTCGGTTGCCATTGCTACAGGGGCTGTCTTCTAGTGTTTAGAAGCGCTCGCCACGTGCAGTGAGGTCCTTGAGGACTTCGTCGATACCCTTCTTGTCGATGATGCGCATGCCCTTGGTAGAGACGCGCAGCTTGACGAAGCGCTGCTGGGATTCAACCCAGAAACGGTGGGTGTGCAGGTTCGGCAGGAACCGGCGACGAGTCTTGCGCTGGGAGTGAGAAACATTGTTACCAGTCACCGGGCGCTTGCCGGTAACCTGACATACTTTGGACATTGGAGCCTCCAACCGCTGCGTTGGCTAAGTTGTTCAAAACCTGTCGGGCAAACCGGAAGTGGCAGGCGCCGCCTCATGCCCTGATTTCAAAGTGTTTACGTCCGTTCCGGAAGACAAGCTTTCGGGTGCTGGAACGTGCAGGCGCAGCATTTTACCCGAAGAGGAACGTGAAAGCACGCCCTATACGGATTTTTTTCGCCAGCACGCCCATGCCCGACGTGTCACATCGGTACAGACGCTTCTCAGCCAAACGCTTCACTCAGCCAATGTCGGCCAGAGTGGTCGCGAATTCTGTGGTGGGTGATACGGGAGGCGCAACATTACCACAACCAGTGCCCTGGTTTGCAATCCCTGCGCATTTCTCACGCCAGCGGCGACCGCATCTGGCGGGGGCTGTGCCGTCATCGGGCACTCAGTGACTCAGCCTCCTCGACGCCCCCAACTAGAGCCAGCCGCGCTCGGCAAACGAGACCACTTCGCCGTCTCCGACCACGAAGTGATCCAGCACGCGAATATCGAAAAGCCCCAGCGCCTCTTCCAGGCGCTGCGTGATGCGTCGGTCGGCCTCGCTGGGCTCCGCGACGCCGGAGGGATGGTTGTGGGCCAGAATCAGGGCGCCGGCATTGAGCGCCAGCGCCCGCTTGACCACCTCGCGCGGGTAGACGGCGGCGGCATCCAGCGTGCCGGTGAAGAGTGTCTCGAAGCGGATGACGCGATGCTGGCTGTCGAGAAACAGCGCGGCGAACACCTCATGCGGCAGGTCGCGCAGATGCGAGGACAGATAGCGCCGCACCAGCAGGGGCGACGTCAGGGCGGCCCCGCGCATCAGCAGGCTCTCCAGATGGCGACGCGACAGCTCAAGCGAGGCCTGCAGCTGCACATACTTGGCGTCACCCAGTCCGCGCGCGGCGCAGAAGTCCTGCTGGGTCGCCTCCAGCAATGGCCTGAGACCGCCGAAGGTATTCAGCAGGTCGCGCGCCAGATCCACCGCCGAGCGACCTTTTATGCCCACGCGCAGAAAGATGGCCAGCAGCTCGGCATCTGACAAGGCCCCTGCCCCTGACGACAACAGCTTCTCGCGCGGACGCTCCCCGACCGGCCACTCTCGAATCCCCATGCACTCTTCTCCCATCGCCTGTCGCCCCGAATGGCTGACAGTCCAAAGCATGAGAAGCGTGGCCAGATGCCGCCTCTTTCGCCATTGTGAGCATCAACGCTTGCCGCCCCGAGGACCTGCGTCTGGCCCCTGCATGCCACCTGATGACAGCTCCCGCCCCATGAAGCGAGCGCTCGCAGGGACCATGGCGACACTCGGCGTCGCGGGCCAGCGGCGCTACGCAAGGTTGCATCACGGTGATATGGTAGAGGGCAAACGCGCGAGCGTAGCAATCGACGCATCAGGGACGCAGGACACACCATGCATTCACTCGCCGGACGGCGCATTCTGCTGGGCATCAGTGGCGGCATCGCGGCCTACAAGGCCGCTCTGATCACTCGCCTGTTGAAAAAGGCGGGCTGTGAAGTGCGCATCGCCATGACCGAAGGGGCTCAAGCCTTCATTACACCGCTGACCTTGCAGGCGTTGTCGGGCAATCCGGTGCACACCTCCCTGCTGGACCCCGAGGCCGAGGCCGGCATGGGGCATATCGAGCTGGCACGCTGGGCGGAGGTCACCCTGATCGCGCCTGCCACCGCCGATCTGATGGCCCGCCTGGTGCATGGCCATGCCGATGATCTGCTCACTACCCTGTGCCTGGCCAACAGCGCGCGCTGGGTGATGGCCCCGGCGATGAATCAGGCCATGTGGGCGCACCCCGCCACCCAGCGCAACGCCCGCCAGCTCAGTGCCGACGGCTGGACGCTGCTCGGCCCGGCCAGCGGCGAACAGGCCTGTGGCGACGTGGGCGCGGGCCGCATGCTGGAGCCGGAAGAGATCGTCGCGGCGCTGAGCGATCTCATGAGCCAGAGCGACCTCATGAGCCAGAGCGACCTCATGAGCCAGAGCGCCCCCGGCCTCCAGAGCAATGAGATGTCATTGCCGGCCGCAGGCCTGACGGTGACCATCACCGCCGGCCCGACCCGCGAGCCGCTGGACCCGGTGCGCTATCTGAGCAATCACAGCTCCGGCAAGATGGGCTATGCGCTGGCCGCCGAGGCCGCGGCGCTGGGCGCCAGCGTGCGCCTGATCAGTGGCCCGGTGGCGCTGACGACCCCGACTGGCGTCGAGCGCATCGATGTCGAATCCGCGCTGGACATGCAGGCAGCCGCCGAGGCAGCCGCCAGCGAGAGCGACCTCTTCATCGGCTGCGCGGCAGTCGCCGACTTCCGCCCGGCCTCGGTCGCCGACCACAAGCTCAAGAAGCAGTCGGGCGAGGAGCAGATGCAGGTCACGCTGATCCGCAATCCGGACATCATCGCCGGTATCGCCGCCCAGGCGCAGGCACGCCGTGCCGCCTGTCAGCGGGCACCACTGGTGATCGGCTTCGCCGCCGAGACCCGCGATGTGCTCCGCTATGCACGCGACAAGCTCGCGCGTAAACAGCTCGACATGATCGTCGCCAATGATGTGAGCACGCCGGGCCTTGGCTTCGGCAGTGACAGCAATGCCGCCACCCTGCTGTGGCAGCCGCTCGATCAGAACACGAACACGCAACACGAACAGGCCATCGCGGCCTGTCCCAAGACGGAACTGGCGCGCGCGATTCTGAAGCGCGCCCTGGCACTCCATCAGCACAGGGTCAGCCTCGACCCTGCCATCCAGACCGTTACACCGACTGTCACCGACGATCAGGAAGCACCCTAGATGACCCGCCCCCGGCTCGAACTCAAGATTCTCGACGAGCGCGTTCGCGATTACCCGCTGCCGCATCACGCCACTCCCGGCAGCGCCGGCATGGACCTGCGCGCACTGCTCGACGCGCCGCTGACCCTGGCGCCGGGCGCCTGTGAGCTGGTGCGCACCGGGCTGGCGATCCACATCGCCGACCCCGCACTGGCCGGCATGATCCTGCCGCGCTCCGGTCTGGGGCACAAACACGGCATCGTGCTGGGCAATCTGGTCGGCCTGATCGACTCCGACTACCAGGGCGAACTGATGATCTCGGTCTGGAACCGCGGCGAGAGCGAGTTCGTGCTGGAACCCGGCGAGCGTCTGGCACAGTACGTGCTAGTGCCAGTGGTACAGGCGGAGCTGGTGGAAGTCTCTGAATTCGAGGCCAGCCAGCGCGGCGAAGGCGGCTTCGGTCACTCCGGACGCCACTGATTGACCCGTCATGCCACAGGGCAGCCGAGCGGCAGGCTTGCGCCGGCTGCCGGGCTTCCGGTCACAAGGAAGCCATGCAGATTTCCACACTGATCGTCATGCAGCGATAGCGTTCGAGACGCATGACGCCTCAAGCGACTTCACGATTGATTCAACCGACAGGGATGCACCATGAGTCAGGTACCCGCTTCAATTTTCCGCGCCTACGATATCCGTGGCATCGTGGATGAGACCCTCACCGAAGACGGCGTGCGCGCCATCGGCCAATCCATCGGCAGCGAAGCCGTGGCACGCGGTGAATCCACCGTCGTGGTCGCGCGTGACGGCCGTCTCTCCGGCCCGCGCCTGTCCAAGGCGCTGATCGCGGGCCTGCGCGATGCCGGCCGTGATGTCGTCGACATCGGCATGGTGCCGACACCAGTGCTCTACTACGCCACCAATATCCTGGAAGGCACCCGCTCCGGCGTGATGCTGACCGGCAGCCACAACCCGGCCAACTACAACGGTCTGAAGATCGTGCTGGCCGGTGAGACCCTGTCCGGCGACACCATCACCGACCTCTATCGTCGCCTGCAGGAAGGCGATCTGGCGCAAGGCGAAGGCAGCCTGCGTGAAGAGGACGTGCGTGAGCGCTATCTGGAGCAGATCACCGGTGATGTGGTCGTCAAGCGTCCGCTCAAGGCCGTGGTCGATTGCGGCAACGGCGTGGCCGGCGAGCTGGGCCCGGAGCTGATCCGTCGCCTGGGCGTCGACACCGTGCCGCTGTTCGACGAGATCGACGGCAACTTCCCGAATCACCACCCGGACCCGGGCAAGCCGGAAAACCTGCAGGACCTGATCAAGACCATGCAGGAAACCGGCGCGGACATCGGCCTGGCCTTCGATGGTGACGGCGACCGCCTCGGCGTCGTGACGCCCAAGGGCGAGATCCTCTACCCGGACCGCCTGATGATGGCGCTGTCGGAAGACCTGATCGAACGCGTGCCGGGCGCGCGCATCATCTTCGACGTCAAGTGCACCGGCAACCTGGCGACCGTGATCGAGAAAGCCGGCGGCACGCCGGAAATGTGGCGCACCGGCCACTCGCTGATCAAGGCACGCATGAAGGAAACCGGCGCAGCACTGGCCGGCGAGATGAGCGGCCACATCTTCTTCAAGGAGCGCTGGTTCGGCTTCGATGACGGCATCTACGGCGCTGCGCGCCTGCTGGAAATCCTCGCCAAGCAGGATGTCGATGCCGACACCTTCTTCGCCCGCTTCCCGCAGGACCTCGGCACCCCCGAGATCAATGTGGAAGTGACCGACGAGAACAAGTTCGCTATCGTCGAGCGACTGGCCAGTGAAGGCGACTTCGGCAGCGACGGCGTCAAGACCACGCTGGACGGCATTCGTGTCGACTACGCCGATGGCTGGGGCCTGTGCCGCGCGTCCAACACCACGCCGATGCTGGTGCTGCGCTTCGAAGGCAAGTCGGAAGCCGCACTGGAGCGCATCAAGGACAGCTTCCGCGCCGCGCTGAAGCAGGCCGAGCCGAGCATCCAGGCACCGTTCTGATCCCGCACTCGCTCGCCATCGACAGGATGGCATGAGCCGCAACGGGGGCGGCGGTCTGCCGCTTGATCGCCGCCCTCGCCTTGCCAGGCACTGCAGCCGCTCCTCCGGGCGCATCAGGTGCCTGAAGCAACCGATTTGCATGACAGCGCGCACCGCGCGCGCTGAAAGACCATTTCGAGTGACAGTGTCCGGACTCTCTTTCCGGACCATTTTCTGTGGAGTGATACGCTGATGAGCCACGCCAACCGCGACCCGCATCAGGTGGTCGAGGTCCTGTCCGAAGCCCTGCCCTATATCCAGCAGTTCTCGGGCAAGACCGTGGTGGTCAAGTACGGCGGCAACGCCATGACCGAAGAAGCCTTGATCGACTCCTTCGCTCGCGACATGGTGTTGATGAAGGAAGTCGGCATCAATCCGGTGGTCGTGCATGGCGGCGGCCCGCAGATCGGCGCGCTGCTCGAGAAGCTGAACATCGAATCGCGCTTCGTCGATGGCATGCGCGTCACGGATTCCGAAACCATGGACGTGGTCGAGATGGTGCTGGGCGGCCTGGTCAACAAGGGCATCGTCAACCTGATCAACCAGAGCGGCGGCAAGGCCATCGGCCTGACCGGCAAGGACAGCGGCCAGATTCGCGCCCGCCAGCTCAAGGTCAGCGGCCAGACGCCGGGCATGAATGCCTCTGAAATCATCGACATTGGTCATGTCGGTGAAGTCGAGCATGTCTCCACGGACCTGATCGAACTGCTGACACGCAACGATTTCATTCCCGTCATCGCACCCATCGGGGTCGATGCCGAGGGTCGCAGCTACAATATCAATGCCGACCTGGTCGCCGGCAAGGTCGCCGAGGCACTGGGCGCAGAGAAATTGATGCTGCTGACCAACGTGGCTGGCCTGATGAACGCACAAGGCGAAGTCATGACCGGCCTGACCACCGAGGCGGTGGATGGCCTGATCGAGGATGGCACCATCTACGGTGGCATGCTGCCCAAGATCAGCTGTGCACTGGACGCCGTGAAGCAAGGCGTGCGCAGTGCCCACATCATCGATGGCCGCGTGCCACATGCGACCCTGCTGGAAATCTTCACCAATGCCGGGGTCGGCACGTTGATCAGCAACGCGGAAGCGGACACTGACAAGGCGTAAGGTGACAAGCCGGGGCTCGGCCCCGGTGTTTCGCGCGAGGCAAGCGACATGCCTCAGGACACGGACCCGCCCGTAGCACACTGCTGCAGGCCGCGATAAACGACAAGATTCCATGACGCAGGCGAATCCAAAACAATCACGTCGCGAACAGATCCTCCAGGCACTCGCTCTGATGCTGGAAGAGGACAGCGGCAAACGCATCACGACTGCAGCACTGGCACGACAGGTCGGTGTCTCGGAGGCGGCGCTCTATCGTCACTTCCCCAGCAAGGCACGCATGTTCGAAGGACTGATCGAATTCATCGAGAGCACGCTGTTCGAGCGTATCGCGCTGATCATTCAGGACAACGACACCGCGCATGCCAGGGTGCATCACATCCTGAGCCTGCTGCTGGGCTTTGCCGAGAAGAACCCGGGGCTGTGTCGCCTCCTCAATGGTGATGCTCTCACCGGCGAGACGGCACGCCTGCGCACGCGCATGGCGCAGCTGTTCGAGCGTCTCGAGACGCAGATCAAGCAGGTGCTGCGCGAAGCCGAGCCTCGCGAGGGACTGCGACCGGCCATCACCGTCACGGCAGCGGCCAATCTGCTGCTGGCGTGTGCGGAAGGCCGTATCGGCCAGTACGTGCGCAGCGACTATCGCAAGCGCCCGACCGAGCACTGGGAAGACCAGTGGCAGCTGCTGAGCCGCGACCTGCTGCTGAGCAGTCAGGAGCGCATTGCCGTCTGAGGGTCTTGCCTCGCACGCATGAGCCGCACCACAAAGAACGCCCCGCCTGCAGTCATTGCAGGCGGGGCGTTCTTTGTGGGTCAGGCCTTTTCATGTCACCACCGAGTGGGGTGGGATGGGGTCGGGCTGCACGGACGGCGCCTCAGGCGTTGACGCTGAAGCGCTCCAGTATGGCCTCGGCGGACATCGGCCGCGCCAGCAGGTAGCCCTGATAGGTGTCGCAGCCCAGTCGCTTGAGCTCCTCGAACTGCACGTCCGTCTCGACTCCCTCGGCGACGATCTCATGGCCCAGCGAGTGCCCCAGGCTGATCACGGCACCGACCAGCTGGATGGCCTGCTGATTGGGACAGCGGATACCACCGTCAGAGCCGGCGACCGCATCCATCTTCATCACGAAGCTGCGGTCGACCTTGAGCACATCCAGCGGCAGGGATGACAGATAGGACAGCGACGAATAGCCCTGCCCGAAGTCATCCAGCGCCACACGCACGCCCAGCTCGCGCAGCGCGCCGAGCACCGCAAGCCCCCCTTCCATGTCCTGGATCAGCAGCGTCTCGGTCACCTCGACTTCCAGCCGCGTCGGCGACAGCTTCTGGCTTTCCAGCACGCCGAAGACTTCATTCTCGTAGCCCGATGTCAGCTGGCGCGCCGACAGATTGACCGCCATGCGCGGCATGTGAAGGCCGGCCTCCTGCCAGCGCACCATCTGGGCACAGGCTTCCTCGAGCACGAAACGCCCGAGGCGGAAGATCAAGCCGGTCTCTTCGGCCAGTGGAATGAACTGGGCCGGCGAGATCATGCCCAGCTCCGGATGCTGCCAGCGCAGCAGCGCCTCGACACCCTGCAGCTCACCGTGGCTATCCAGCTGCGGCTGGTAATGCAGATAGAGCTGCTCGCTGCCGATGGCCTGACGCAGGTCCTGCTCCAGCGTCATGCGCGAGGCGACATGCTTGTCCAGCGAGGACTCCCAGCGCAGCGCATGATCGCCGCGCGACTTGGCGTGATAGAGCGCCACATCGGCATTCAGCATCAGCGCCTGGGCATCGCCATTGGTCTCGGACAGCACGTAGCCGGCGGTCAGGCTGACGATCAGCGGGCGACCCAGAATCGTGAAGGGACGCTCAACCTTCTGCTGGATCTCTTCCACCACCTGCGCCGGATCATCATTGCCATGCGGCAGGTAGAGACCGAACTCATCGGCCCCCAGACGCGCCACCAGACCACCCGGTGGCAGCAGACGACGCAGACGCTCGCCGACCGCGACCAGCAGCTGGTCACCGGCTTCATGGCCCAGACCATCATTGACGGTCGAGAAACGATCGATATCGGCGTAGATCATCAAGCCACCCGCCGCGACGCGCTCGTCGGCCGCCGCCATGAAGGCCTTGCGGTTATAGAGCCCCGTCAGGGCGTCATGGCGCGCCAGGAAATCGAGCTGACGCTCGGATTCCTTGTGCGCACTGATGTCGAGCAGCAGGCCTTCCCAGTAGCGCACGCCATCCTCGCCCTCGATCATCACGCTGCGGTCCAGCACCCAACGCTCATGGTCAGCGATGATGCGGAAGACCTGCTCATGGCGCATCTGCGCGCACATCGCCCAGTGGCGAGCGGCGCTGACGGACTGACGGTCTTCCTGATGGATCAGCTCGGTCAGGGTGATGCCGGCGCCGACCAGTGATTCGGCCGAGCGGCCGAACAGCTCGGCCGAGCCGTTACTGATGAAGGTCAGCACACCGGTGTTGACCTCGATGCGATACACCACACCCGGCAGGTTATCCATCAGCGTCACCAGGGTGCGAGAACGCGCCGTCATCGACTCGAGCGCGCCCTCCAGCTCATCGTGACGCTCAGCGCGCTTGCGCTCGGCGCGCGCCACCACGACCACCAGCACGACCAGGAAGATGCCGCCGAGCAGCATGCCGAACCAGATACGGTTCCACCACAGCCACCACAGACTGGAGAGCGGCTGACTCACGACGCTGAACAGCTTGAGCGGTGCGATATAGCTGCCCGCCGCCATGCGCGGCTGGCCGTCGAAGCCCGGCACATGATAGCGACGCACACCACGCTCGGAGATGTACTTGCCCATGTTGGCCATCGAGGACAGCGGCAGCTTGCCGGTCACGCCCAGCGCATGCTCCTGGGGGCTCGAGAACAGCAGCAGACCGTTGGTGGAAAACAGGCGCAGGCGCTGCCCATCATCGGAATTCGGGTTGGCCAGCAGGCTGCGTGACTCGGAGAAGTCCAGGCAGCCGATCAGCAGCCAGGACATGCCTTCGATATCCATGTGACGGTAGAACGGCAAGCCCGGCTGACCGGATGCCAACGGCAGTGCGGAGCCGAACAGCAGACTGCTGCGTCCGGGCAGCGCCTGGGCTTCCGGCTGGGTCAGCTGCCAGCTGCAACTGCGCCCCACGCCGATCTGACGCAGGCTGCTGCCGCGGTAATCGGCAAACGGCACCACCATCAGCGAGACCAGAGAGGGATGACGGCCCAGCGCGCTGTCCAGCGAGCCACGCCACAGCTCCTTGCCTTCGCTGCTCAAGACGCGCTCCAGCACCATCATCTCGCGCGAGACATTGGCGATCAGCTGCTCGGTGGAGATATGCAGCTGGGTATCCAGCAGCTCCAGGCGACGCATTTCCTGTTCACGCACATCAAACCATTGGCTGGCCAGAAACAGGCCACCCAATACCACCATCAAGGCTGCATTGAGCCCAAAGATTCGCCACAGCGAATGTGTGCCATTGACGTGCGAGGAGGTCGGGTCCACGGGGTCACCAGTAGAAATGTTTCATGTCTTAGTGTGACAGAATGAAACATTGTGTTGCAGTGTTCAACCAATAACGACGGATTCCTCGGGATCCACTCTCCCTCAACGAAAATGCCCCGCCGGGAAACCCGGCGGGGCATTTTCACGTGACAGCGAGCCTGAAAATCGCGGGCTCATGTCATGGGGTCATCCAACTCAGGCAGCGAAGCCTTCGCTCATGTCACCCATCGATTCACGCAGCTTCTTCATCGCGTTCTTCTCGAGCTGACGGATACGCTCGGCAGAGACGCCATAGATGTCAGCAAGCTCGTGCAGAGTCGACTTGTTGTCGCTCAGCCAGCGCTGCTGGAGGATGTCGCGTGAGCGCTCATCCAGTGCCGCCAGCGCCTTGAGCAGACGACCGTGGGAGTCGTCTTCCAGGTCCTGCTGTTCCACCTGGGCAGCCGGATCGAGGCTGTGATCTTCCAGATAGTTGGCCGGCGCCTGATAGGCAGAGCTCTCGTCGTCGCTGGGGCCGGCGTCGAAGCCTGCATCGTGGGCGGAGAGACGGCTTTCCATCTCACGCACCACGGCAGGTTTGACGTCCAGATCGCCCGCGATGGCATCCACTTCATCGTTGTTCAACCAGGCCAGACGCTTCTTGGCGCCACGCAGGTTGAAGAACAGCTTGCGCTGAGCCTTGGTGGTCGCGACCTTCACGATGCGCCAGTTGCGCAGCACGAACTCGTGAATCTCGGCCTTGATCCAATGCACGGCAAAGGAGACGAGGCGTACGCCCTGATGCGGGTCGAAACGCTTGACCGCTTTCATCAGGCCGACGTTACCTTCCTGGATCAGGTCCGCCTGCTGCAAGCCATAGCCGCTGTAGCTGCGTGCGATATGCACGACGAAGCGCAGGTGCGACATGACGAGTCGACGGGCCGACTCCAGATGATTCTCTTCATGCAACCGCAGGGCCAGCTCATGCTCTTCTTCGGCAGTAAGCACAGCGATACGGTTCACCGACTGAATATAGCCGTTTAGATCTTGACCCGGTGACAGGTGGCCAAGTGGCTGAAGACTGGTGCTCATAGTGCAGATGTCTCCATGGTTGCCTAACACGCATGCAAGTAGTGAGACTGTGAAGGGTGGGACAGGTTCCCGTCAATAGCTGTACATGGCGTGTACAATTGTCATGACGAGTAGCACTTCGTAACGCTGTCGGGTGTGTGGTGCGTTTAACCACCCACCAGCCCCCTTCACTGACGCCCGACATGAATGTTGTCGGAACGTAACTTTTGACCTTCCTGGGCAGAAACACTGGCTGAAAACCGCGAAAAATAATCGGAATCAGCGCGGAGAAATACTCGCCAGATGACGTCCGACCGCGATCCAGGCCCCTATCCAGCCCAATATTGTACTCGAAAACAGCAGTGTGGCACCCCCTGCAACGCCCAGCGCGGGCAACACATAGTTGCCGCCATAACTTTGTACAAGGGCCGTCACGGGTGCCACCAGCCAGTTGCCGCCAAGTGCCAGGATTCCGCAGGCCAGCAGCCCTCCTCCCAGACCGTACCAGGCACCGCTGTAGAGAAAGGGACGCCGCACGAAGGCGTGGGTCGCTCCGATCAGGGTCACGACCTCGATCTCCTGGCGGCGACTCTCCACGGACAGGCGGATGGTATTGCCCACCACCAGCAACACGCCCAGCCCGAAGAGTAACGCGAGTCCCAGCGTCACTTTCTGACCCAGCTCACCCAATTGGCGCAGACGCTCGAGCCAGGCCAGATCCAGACGTGCGCTGGCGACACCCGGCTCGCCCTCGAGGCGCGTGGCCAGGGCGCGGACGGACTCCGGCGTGGTGTCCAGCGGCGTGATGACGATGCTGGCCGGCAAGGGATTGTCATCCAGCAGACTCAGCGAGCGCTTGAGGTCCAGCGCCTGGGCGAATTCCTGCATGCCCTCGGCGGCGGTGATCAGCCGCACTCCCCCGACACCGGCAGCGTCGCGCAGCGAGTCCGACAGCGTCAGCGCCTGGCTCTCGTCGACCGAGGTCTCGAGATAGAGGGTGAGCTGGGCGCTGTCATTGAGCTCATTGTCGAGCAGGCGTGCGCTGTCCAGTGCCAGCCACAGCGCCGCCGGCAACGTCAGTGCGATGGCGATGGCCAGCATGGTCAGCAGGCTGGCGATGGGCGCGACCAGCAGGCGGCGTGCGCTGTCGCGCGCCATGTCAGCGTGATGACGCAGCCAGCTGCGATAGCGGCTCTCGACCGAGACACGACTGGAGCGCGCACCCTTGCGCGCCGCACGCTCGGCGGCCTCCGATGATTCAGGCGCCTGCGCGGCGGCCTTGCGGGTACGCGTCTCGGCGCGGGGCTGGCCACGCTCGCGTGAAGAAGAGGGGGAATCGTTGCGGGAACGCGGGGGGCTCATCGGGCATCCTTGTCGGCGATCAGACGACCATCGGACAGCTCCAGCGTGCGATGGTGCAGGCGGGCGATCAGCGCCAGATCGTGACTGGCAATCATCACCGTGGTACCGATGCGATTGAAATCCTCGAACAGACGCATGATGTCGGCGGACAGTGCCGGGTCCAGATTGCCGGTCGGCTCATCGGCCAGCAGCAGCGCGGGCTTGTTGACCACGGCGCGTGCGATGCCGACGCGCTGCTGCTCACCACCGGACAGCTCGATCGGCAGCGCCTTCTCACGATGCAGAAGGCCGACCTTGTCGAGCGCCGCCCGCACTCGCCGCGCCTGTTCACGCGGCGGAACCCCCTGGATCATCAGCGGCAGGGCCACGTTGTGGAAGATGTTGCGGTCGGTCAGCAGCTGGTGGTCCTGGAAGACCACGCCGATCTGGCGGCGGTAATACGGCACCTGGGAGGTATGCAGTCGCCCGATATCGTGCCCCGCAACCAGAATGCGCCCACGCGAGGGGCGCTCGAGGAGCATGATCAGCTTGAGCAACGAGCTCTTGCCGGCACCGGAATGGCCTGTCAGGAAGACCATCTCGCCACGCTCGACCCTGAAGTCGAGCCCGGCCAGTGCATCGAAGCGCCCTCCATAGCGCTTGCCGACATGCTCGAAGGCAATCATGCCTCGCGCGACTCGGCGTTGGCCTCTTCGCTTGCCTCATCGCCAGCACGTGCAAACAGGGCACTGACGAAGTCATCAGCCGCGAAGGGACGCAGGTCATCGACACCTTCCCCGACACCGATATAGCGGATCGGCAGATTGAGCTGCTTGGCCAGCGCGAAGATGATGCCGCCCTTGGCGGTTCCATCCAGCTTGGTCAGCGTCAGGCCGGTGATGTTGACCGCTTCATGGAAGGTGGAGGCCTGTGACAGCGCGTTCTGACCGGTACCGGCATCCAGCACCAGCATCACCTCGTGGGGCGCGGACACATCCAGCTTGGCCATCACGCGCTGCACCTTCTTGAGCTCTTCCATCAGGTGGCTCTTGTTGTGCAGGCGGCCCGCGGTATCGGCGATCAGGATATCGACGTTACGCGCCTTGGCGGCTTCCAGGGCGTCATAGATGACCGAGGCACTGTCGGCGCCGGTATGCTGAGCGATGACCGGCACCTTGTTGCGCTCGCCCCACACCTTGAGCTGCTCCACCGCCGCGGCGCGGAAAGTATCGCCCGCCGCCAGCATCACGCTGCGGCCCTGGCTCTGATAGCGCTTGGCCAGCTTGCCGATGGTGGTGGTCTTGCCGACGCCATTGACGCCGATCATCAGGATCACGAAGGGACCGCTGCCCTTGGCCGGCAGCTCCAGGTCCTTGGCGACCGGCGCCAGCATCACGCGCAGCTCTTCCTGCAGCGCTTCGTAGAGCGCCTGCGGCTCCTTCAATTCCTTGCGCGAGATACGCGCGGTCAGGTTGTCGATGATCTCGGTGGTCGCCTCGATGCCCACGTCTGCCATCAGCAGCTGGGTCTCGAGGTCTTCCATCAGCTCATCATCGATCTGCTTCTTGCCGAGGAACAGGCTGGCGACGCCCTCGGTCAGATTGGCGCGTGTCTTGCCAAGACCGGCCTTGATGCGCGCGAAGAAGCCACGACGCGGCTTTTCGCGTCCGTCGCGGGCCGTGTCACGCGCAGCGTCATCCTCGACCACGGCGTCTGCGCCAGCGGCGGCAGCCTCGGCGGCACGTGCTTCTTCTTCCTGGCGAGCCTGTTCCAGCGCGGCCTGCTCTTCGGCCTCGATGGCGGCCAGTTGCGCGGCGGCCTGACGCTCTTCTTCCTCGCGAGCCGCGATACGCGCCTCTTCGGCACGCGCTTCACTGGCGGCTTCTTCCGCACGGGCCTGAGCGGCCTGTTCGGCAGCGATGCGCTCGGCCTCTGCCTGGGCGGCCTGCTCGGCAGCCAGACGTTCCGCCTCTTCACGGGCGGCCTTTTCGGCGGCGACGCGTTCTGCAGCGGCCTGCTCCTGGGCGATACGCTCGGCTTCGTCTCGGGCGGCCTGCTCCTGAGCGGCCTGCTCCTGCGCTGCGCGCTCCTGGGCGATGCGCTCGGCTTCGGCCCTGGCGGCCTGATCGGCAGCCGCCTGCTCAGAGGCGCGGCGCTCGGCTTCAGCTTCGGCCTTCTGCTCTTCGAGCTTCTGAGCCTCGGCCTGCTGCTCTTCGGCCTTCTGAGCCTCGACCCGAGCCGCCTCTTCACCGGCAAGGCGCTCTGCCTCTACCTTCTCGGCCTCGAGACGCTTCGCCTCGAGCCGCGCTGCCTGCTCGGCATCGGCTTGCTCGTGGGGCGTGGCGTCTTGTGTCTGTTCAAGAGCCTGTTGCTCGAGGGCCTGCTGCTCGGAGGCTTTCTGCTCCTGAGCCTTGTGTTTCTTGCGCTTGAAAAAACCGAACATGGCGAGACAGTCCTGAACTCGTGAAAGTGGCGTCATCCTACCATCCCTTCGGGGCTGAAGGTACGCACCGCGCAGCATCCGGCGTCGCACATGCTAGACTCGCGGCATGAAAAAACGCGCATCCTCCCAAGGCCCCGCACGGGGCAAATCCAGCGCGCCCTCGCGCGCTGACAAACAGAGCGGCAAGCGTGGCCAGGCCGCCGGCGGGCCAGGTCGCCTGCGCATCATCGGCGGGCGCTTCAAGCGCCGCCTGCTCAACGTGATCGACGCACCGGGCCTGCGCCCGACGCCCGACCGCGTGCGTGAGACGCTCTACAACTGGCTGGGCTTTCATGTCGGCGGCGCCCGCGTGCTTGACCTCTATGCCGGCAGCGGCGCGCTGGGCCTCGAGGCGCTGTCGCGTGAGGCGGCGCATGTCACCTTCGTGGAGCGCGACAGCCGCGTCGCGCGTGCGCTCGAGGCCAATCTCGCGACCCTCTCCAACGGCGACAGCCTGCCAACGCAGGTGGTGACCGGCGATGTCCTGCACTGGCTCGAGACGGCCACTCCCGCTGCAGGCGGCATGGATCTGGTGCTGCTCGATCCGCCCTTCCGGCTCGAGCTGGCCGCCGCGAGCTGCGCGCTGCTCGAAGCGCATGGCTGGCTGAGCGATGACGCCATGATCTATCTGGAAGTGGAATCCGGCCTCGACCCCGTGGTGCCCGCCAACTGGCAGCTGCACCGGGAAAGCCGTGCCGGCGACAGTCATGGCCTCCTGTATCGGCGCCATCCGCCCGCCTGAGCCACCTTCCCACTTGTGTCGACTCAGGCGGCGTCGTAGTCTGCCTGCAGGCGGGTATCGCTGCGCCATCCGGCAAGGATTCCCGACATGGCCGATATTCATCGCACCAGCATTTACCGCATACCTTTACCGCCCTCAACGAACCCCCTCGGGCCACGACCGTGACTCGACAAGGAGATAGCATGAGCACCGAACTCTTTACCCAACTTGAGCAGAAAGTCGGCCAGGCCATCGACAGCATCGAGATGCTGCAGATGGAAGTCGAAGAGCTGAAGGAAGAGAACCAGCGCCTGACCGAAGCCAAGACAGGTCAGGGCGAAGAGCTGGAGCAGCTGCGCCAGACCAACGCTCAACTGCAGGAAGAGCGTGACCAGTGGGCACAGCGTCTGGAAGCGCTGGTCGCACGCTTCAGCGAGACCGAGAGCGAAACCCAGAGCGCCTGAAGCTCCCGCGCGTCCTGCGCGCTGGGCCGCGTGAACATGCACTCTTGAACAGGAGCGCTTGAACAAGAGTTCATGAACAGGGCCTCATGAAAACGCCGCCGACAGGAGACTGTCGGCGGCGTTTTCGTGTCGGCACCAGCACCTGAGCGATGCCGGAGCCCAAGACAGAAGGGCCAGGATCACACCAACGGCAGCGACATGAGCCAGGCATCTTCTCGCCCGCCGTCCGCCAGCGGATAGTAGCCCTTGCGCACTCCATCCCGGGTGAAACCGGCTTTCGCATAGAGAGCTGCGGCGGCGGCATTGCTGGCGCGCACCTCCAGCAGCAGGCGCTCAAGCCCCGAGTCACGTTGCCAGTCACGCGCCCGCGCGATGGCGGCGGCCAAAAGGCGTGCACCTACGCCCTGCCCGCGCTGCGCGGCGTGTACGGTGATCGCCTCGATCTCGGCCTCGAAGGGCCCGCGAGCCAGCACCACGAAGCCGATCAGCTCTGCAGTCGGCGACTCGCCGGCCTGCCACCAGGCACCCAGCACGCAGCGCGCGTCATCGTTGAGCACATCGATCAGCTGTGACTGGCTCAGGCCATGTGCCTGGCTGGCCTCGATGGCCTCAAGCGCCAGCAGAGTCGCTTGCTCATCGGCCAGCTCACGCAGCTCGAGGCGCCGGGCAGCTGACTCGCTCATGAGGCGTCCGTCTGCGGCGATGCCGACTGCCACTCGCGCCCCCAGCGGATCAACAGCGGCCACAGTTTGCGCTTGGCCTCACTGGAGCGCGCCAGCGCCGGCAGTGCCAGCCCCTGCCAGACCGGCAGGTTCAGCAGACTGGAGGTCGCCTCGCCGCGCTCGGAAGCGGTGATGCCAAGCACCTCGCGCAGCGTCTCGCTGGCCTCATCGCTGCCGAAGATCAACAGCCTCTCCGGCTGCCAGCCGCGCCGCGCCGGGCCGCTCAGGAAGGCATGCAACCCTTCGCGGGCTTCTTCGAGTGGCGCACTGGCCTTGAGGTTGGGCAACAGCGGCCAGCGGAAGTGGCTGAAGGTGAGCCCTGATGCCGCCTCGATGCCGGCGGCGCGCCACAACGCCTTGAGCAAGGCTTCCCCTTCCAGATGCGGTGCCTCGTCACCGGGCAGCATGATCAACCAGCGCCCTTCCAGCGCCGCCAGCTGAACGCTGAAGCGCAGTGGCGGCTTGTCTGCCGCTGGCGGTGTCACTGCCTCATCTGCTGCCGGTGCCTCGGCCGTGACCTGCGTCGGCGGCGTGCCCCACGAGGCGGTGCTGCTGGTCTCGGCAGCGCCGGGCGTCGGCGAGGCAGCCGCAGCGGGGGCTTCGACCGCCGCCGGCGCCATGCCCAGCAAGGCGCGCGCACTCGAGGCCGGAGAAGGCCCTGCCGGGCGTGGCGTCGCGCTGCCGGCCATGCCGCCAGCCTGAGCGGAGGAGCCATGGCTGGCATCCGCCGTCTGGTGGGCAGCAGGCGGACGCGGCGCCTCATCGATCAGCGCGTGCAGGCGCGCCTGGGGCGCGACCGCCTCCGCCGCTTGCGGCTCGGGCCAGTCACACGCTTGGGTGGGCAAGGCATTGGGCAGCTGATAGCGACCGACCCAGGCGGTCAGTCCCATCGCGTCCAGATATTGCAGGCGTTGCGGTTCAGGGGTCATGGTCAGTGCTTGCCGCCGCCCAGACAGTTGGGGGAATCCGGAATCTCGCCGCCGCGTGCCGCCCACTCCTGCGCGGTGTACAGGTGCAGTGCCAGTGCATGCACCGGGCCATCCAGCTCTTCGCTGAGCAAGGCATACAGCTGCTGGTGACGCTTGACCCGCGACAGGCCGCTGAAGCGATCGCTGACCAGCGTGACCTTGAAGTGGGTCTCGGAGTTGGCCGGCACGCTATGCATATGGCTCTCGTTGACGACTTCGACCATCAACGGGTCAAGCGTAGCGAGCTTGGTGTCTATCTGGGTCTGGATGCTCATGCGCAATCTCCTTGAAGGGGGGAAGCCGCACGACGGACATGCGGAAAATTGAGGGTGACGATGCGATCGCCACAACGCAAATGGCCTCGGGCATTTTGCCCGAGGCCATTGTAGCGTCTGTCGCCATCACTGACAGTCATTGCTGACGGCACTGGCTGACAGCTCTTGCGGAAAGTACGGCGACGACGGCCATCATGCCGAAGAGTCAGTCAAGATCGGCCAGCAGCTCGTCATCGACTTCGCTGACTTCCAGCGGCGCCTCGTCGTCCAGGTCGACCGCCAGATAGCTGTGCTCGACGGTCAGGAAGCGCTCGAAGAGTGCCTTGTCCATCGGCTCCGGCCAATGGCGGGTGTCTTCTTCCCAGGCGCGCAGCTCGCTTTCCAGCACGTCCAGCCAGCGCTCGGAGACGAAGCCATCCAGCGCCTCACGCGTGTCCATCTCGGGAATCAGGTAGACGGTGCTCTCCTGATTGACATCCTCCAGCGCCAGATCCTCGCCTCCCTCGCCTTCGGATTCCAGCGAGTTGATCCAGTCGACAAACGCCTGGGTCGGCTTGACGCTCAGGGCGGAACGGTTAAGCAGCTTCATTCTGCACTCTCCAGGACATTCAGGGACAATTCCGAGACAGGACACACCGTGGATGGCAGCGCCGCTCATAAAGCAGGCACGCGATGCGGGTGAGCCTCGAGATGTCCAGCGCGCCACCCCGGCAGTACCAGGGCGCCAGCAGACTGGACGCCGACCATTATGGCCGCTCGCGGGCAACAAAGCCAAGCGCCACCTTGCCTCATCGGCACCGATCATGCCCCGCGAGGCATTCGTCGTCAGTCATTCGTGTGAGGCAGAGACCACAACGCCCCCGTCAGGGATCGGAGGCGTTGCGGGTGCCCTCAGCGTGGCCCGTCACGATGGCGCGTCATGATGCGCCATGGGGATGGGCTGGCGGCCGACTGCTCAGCCCTGCTGCGGACGCATGGCCGGGAACAGCAGCACGTCGCGGATGGAGGCGCTGTCGGTCAGCAGCATCACCAGACGGTCGATGCCGATGCCTTCACCGGCGGTCGGCGGCATGCCGTATTCCAGCGCGCGCACGTAGTCGGCGTCGTAGAACATGGCTTCGTCATCACCGGCGTCCTTCTCGGCCACCTGGGCCTGGAAGCGTTCGGCCTGATCTTCGGCGTCGTTGAGCTCCGAGAAGCCATTGGCGATCTCGCGGCCACCGACGAAGAACTCGAAGCGATCGGTCACGTGCGGGTTGGCATCGTTGCGACGCGCCAGCGGGCTGACTTCGGCCGGATATTCGGTGATGAAGGTCGGCTGGTCGAGACGGTGCTCGGCGACTTCCTCGAAGATCTCGGTCTCGAGCTTGCCCAGACCCCAGATCGGCTTGACCTGGATACCGAGACGCTCCGCCGTGGCGCGCGCGGCGTCGTAATCGGCCAGGTCGGCTTCGGTGATGCCATCGCCGTACTTGATGATCGACTCGCGCATGGTCATCTGGATGAACGGCTGGCTCAGGTCGTACTCGCTGCCCTGACAGGTGATCTGCGTGGTGCCGAGCACTTCCTGGGCCGCGGTGCGGATCATGTCCTCGGTGAGCGCGATCAGGTCACGGTAGTCCGCGTAGGCCCAGTAGAACTCGAGCATGGTGAACTCGGGGTTGTGACGCGTCGACAGCCCTTCGTTGCGGAAGTTGCGGTTGATCTCGAACACGCGCTCGAAGCCGCCCACCACCAGACGCTTGAGGTACAGCTCCGGCGCGATGCGCAGGTACATTTCCATGTCCAGCGCATTGTGGTGCGTGATGAACGGACGCGCGGTCGCGCCACCCGGAATCTGCTGCAGCATCGGCGTCTCGACTTCCATGAAGCCGCGATCGCTGAGGAAGCGACGGATGGAGGCGACGATGCCGGCACGCAGCGCGAAGGTGCGGCGTGACTGCTCGTTCATGATCAGGTCGACATAACGCTGGCGATAGCGCATTTCCTGATCGGACAGTCCGTGGAACTTGTCCGGCAGCGGACGCAGGTTCTTGGTCATCAGCTGGGCGCTTTCGATCATGACGTACAGATCGCCCTTGCCGGATTTGTGCACCGGACCACTGGCACCGACGATGTCACCGATATCCCAGCTCTTGATGTCCTCAAGCAGCGCTTCCGGCAGGCCCTTCTTGTCGACGTAGAGCTGAATCTGGCCGGAGACTTCCTGCAACACGATGAAGGGGCCACGTTTGCGCATGATACGCCCGGCGACGGCGGCCTTGCGGTCCAGCGTCTCCAGCTCGGCCTTGTCCTTCTCGCCCAGCTCTTCCATCAGGTCAGCGGCGAGGCTGTCGCGACGGAAATCATTCGGGAAGGCACTCTTGCCTTCGGCGGCGGCCTGCTCGCGGCGGGCGTTCAGCTTGGCGCGACGTTCGGCGATCAGGCGGTTCTCTTCCTGAGCCTGTTCGGCGGCCTGCTGCTCATCAATGGCGGGGGTCTGCTCTGTCGACATGGAGGGGCCTGTCTCGTGTCAAAGGGTCATGGCCTGGGCCACGACAGATCATGATCAGCCTGACGATTGTGACCATCAGTACTGACCGCGATACGGGGATTCGTGGCCTCCGCCGGCGAGACCGGCGGAGGCGAATAGGCGCTGGGCCGCGAGGGTACTCGCGCTCAGAGCCCCATCTTGAGGCTGGCGACGATGAAGTCATCGAGGTCGCCGTCGAGCACCTTGTCACAGTTGCTCGACTGGACGCTGGTCCGCAGGTCCTTGATGCGCTGGTCATCGAGGACGTAGGAGCGGATCTGGCTGCCCCAGCCGATATCGGACTTGGAGTCCTCGAGTTCCTGCTTGGCGGCGTTGCGCTTCTGCATCTCGGCTTCGTAGATACGCGCCTTCAGCATCTTCATGGCGCGGTCACGGTTGGAGTGCTGGCTACGCTCGGTCTGGCAGGCCGCCACGATGCCTGTCGGCACGTGGGTGATACGTACCGCGGAGTCGGTGGTGTTGACGTGCTGACCACCGGCGCCGGAGGAGCGATAGGTATCGGTGCGCAGGTCGGCCGGGTTGATGTCGATCTCGATGTTGTCATCGATTTCCGGCGACACGAACACGGACGCGAACGAGGTGTGACGACGGCCGCCGGAGTCGAAGGGACTCTTGCGGACCAGACGGTGCACGCCAAGCTCGGTGCGCAGCCAACCGAAGGCGTAATCACCCTCGACGTGGATGGTCGCGGACTTGATGCCGGCGACTTCACCGGCGCTCGCCTCGACGATCTCGGTCTTGAAACCGTGATGCTCGGCCCAGCGCAGGTACATGCGCAGCAACATGTTGCCCCAATCCTGCGCTTCGGTACCGCCGGAGCCTGCCTGGATGTCGAGGTAGGCGTTGTTGGCGTCCATCTCACCCGAGAACATGCGGCGGAACTCGAGCTTCTCGAGACTGGCCTTGAGCTGGTCCAGCTCGCGGACGACTTCGTCCACGGTGCCTTCGTCCTCTTCCTCGACCGCCATTTCCAGCAGGTCGGAGCAGTCGGACAGACCGTTGCTCATGTCGTCGAGGGTCTTGACGACCAGCTCCAGCGACGCACGTTCCTTGCCGAGCTTCTGCGCGTAGTCCGGGTCATTCCAGACATCCGGATTCTCGAGCTCGCGAGTGACTTCCTCTAGCCGATCCTGCTTTTCGGCATAGTCAAAGGTACCCCCTCAGGACTTCTGCCCTTTCGGACAGGTCCTTGATGAGGTTGGTGATCGGATTGATCTCTTGCATGGTCGTCCTGTCTTGAGGCGATGATGCGTGAATGGGTGCGCGGCGATCCTGTCGCAAGCGACGGGCTCCGCCACATGCCACCCGAGGGTGGATGTGCAGATCGACAGCGCGCAAAGCCCGATATTGTAGCCATTTCCCGGCGTGGCGACCATGCCCGGCCCATCATCCGTGGCCAGCGGGCAAGCGGCGGCTCTCGGCTGCCAGGCATGCCACCCATCAGCGGGCAGGCGACGAATACGACCAAAGTGATTCAAAGGTCCGTCAGCCCCGAATGGCCCGAGTTTCCACGCCTTGCATGACGTTTATCGAATGCATGCATAAGCCATCCATTTTTTAACATGGACAGCGGGCAGGAAAAGATTCGATGGTAGAAGGCGACACTCGTATTACCCCTAACAACAATAGCGAGCCTCCCTATCATGGCACGACTGTACTCCCCCTCTCGCACCCCGGTGCTCCCCGGACGCTTCATGCTCAAACGCCTGGCAGGCTCTCTGCTGCTGGCCGGGGGCATCGTTGCCTCCCAGGGCATCATGGCCGACACGCTCAAGCTGGCGATCATGGGTGAACCGGCCTCGCTGGACCCGCAGCAGATCTCCGGCACCTGGGAAAATGACGTGGTGGGCGACCTCTTCGAGGGCCTGGTCACCGAAGCCGCCGATGGCGAGCGCATCCCCGGCGCGGCCGAGTCGTGGCAGATTTCCGACGATGGCAAGACCTACACCTTCACGCTGCGCGAGAACGGCAAGTGGTCAGACGGTGAGCCGGTGACCGCCGAGGACTTCGTGTACGCGCTCAAGCGTATCATGACGCCGGAAAATGCCTCGGATTACGCCTACATCCTGTATCCGATCAAGAATGCCAAGGCCATCAACAGCGGCGAGGCCGAGCCGGACACCCTCGGCGTGCGTGCCGTGGATGATCACACCCTCGAGATCACCCTCGAGCGCCCGACGCCCTACTTCCTGGATCAGCTGTCGCACTACACCGCCTACCCGCTGCCGAAACATGTGGTGGAGAAGTACGGCAAGGACTGGACCGACCCCGGCAAGATGGTCTCCAACGGTGCCTTCGAGCTGAGCGAGTGGCAGCCGCAGACCCGCATCGTCGCGCTCAAGAATCCTGAGTTCCACGATGCCAGGGAGGTCGCGCTGGATGAGGTGATCTACTACCCCATCGAGGAGCGCAACAGCGCCCTGAAGCGCTTCCGCGCCGGCGAGATCGACATCGCGCGCGAATTCCCGACCCAGCAATACGGCTGGCTGAAGGACAATCTGCCGGACGCCACCCACGTCGCGCCCTACCTGGGCATCTACTACTACGTGCTCAACTCGCGCGATGGCCATGCCACGGCAGACCCGCGCGTGCGTGAGGCGCTCAACCTCTCCATCCGCCGCAACATCATCACCGACAAGATTCTCGGCACCGGCGAAGTGCCGGCTTACAGCTTCGTGCCTACCGGCGTGAACCATTACGACATCCAGGAGATGGCCTTCAAGGACATGTCGATGGATGAGCGCATGCAGAAGGCCCGATCCCTGATGGAAGACGCCGGCTATGGCCCGGACAACCCGCTGGAGCTGACCCTGCGCTACAACACCAGCGAAGACCACAAGAAGGTGGCCATCGCCGCCGCCGCGATGTGGAAGCCGCTGGGCGTGAAGGTCAATCTGCTGAACGCCGAGGTCGCGGTGCACTACGAGGACATGCGCCAGGGCAAGTTCGATGTCGGCCGCGCCGGCTGGATCGGCGACTACAACGACGCCCAGAACTTCCTCAACCTGCTGGAAAGCGGCGTGCCCAACAACTACGGCGCCTATTCCAACAGTGCGCTGGATGACGACATGCACAAGGCTGCCAATACGCTCGACATGGAGGATCGCGAGGCGCTGATGCAGGACGCCGAGCGCAAGGCGCTGGATGACTACGCCGTGCTGCCGATCTACTACTACGTGTCGCGCAATCTGGTGAACCCCAAGCTCAGCGGCTGGAAGAACAACATCGAGGATACTCACCGCTCGCGCTGGGTCTCGTTCTCCGAGTGAGGCGAGCCCTGTGAGCCTCTGACCCGGCTCGCCGCTCTCTAGATCGTCATGGGTCCACGCTCGTGTCCGGCAGGGCAGGAGCGTGGCATCTGCCAAGGATGGCACCAGAAGATGACGTCGCGCCCCACGGGCGTGACAAGGAGTTCATGCATGTCCCCCACCTCACCGATGCAATGCGCGGCAAGCCTCAGCGCAGGCCTGCTGCTGTCCGTTCTCCCCCTCTCCCTCGGCGCTTCCGGCAGCGCCATGGCAGCAGAATCCACGAGCCAGAGCGAGCAGATCCTGCGTATCGCCAATGGCGCCGAGCCCGGCTCGCTGGACCCGCAACAGACCAACGGCACCTGGGAGACACGCATCACGCGTGATCTGTTCGAGCCGCTGATCGCCTACTCCGCCGACGGCAAGCTGATTCCCGGGCTGGCAGAGCGCTGGGAGTCGTCCGCCGATGGGCTGAGCTGGACCTTTCATCTGCGCGAAGGGCTCGAATGGTCAGATGGCACGCCGCTGACCGCCGAGGATGCCGTCTTCGCGCTGCGCCGCCTGCTGACACCCGCCACCGCGGCCCACAACGCCACGCTCTACTACCCGATCGTCAATACCCGCGCGGTGAATACCGGTGCGCTGGCACCGGAGCAACTCGGCGTGGCCGCGCCCGACGCGCAGACGCTCACCATCACTCTCAGCCACCCTTCGGCGACGCTGGAGCAGACGCTGGCGATGAGCGAGGCCGCACCGCTGCCACGCCATGTGATCACGGCCAATGGCGCTGACTGGACCCGGCCGGCCAACATGGTCACCTCGGGTGCCTTCGTGCTCAATGAATGGACGCCGCAGTCGCACATCACGCTGACACCCAATGCTCGCTATCACGCGGCAGACACGGTCGCGCTCGACGAGGTGGTCTACCTACCCATCGAGGAGAGCCACGCAGCGCTCAATCGCTTCCGGGCAAGCGAGGTCGAGATCGCCTACGGCGTGCCCGCCAGCCATTACACCTGGATCCAGGACAATCTGGCCGCCGCCCTGCATACCTACCCGATCCTCGGCGAGTACTTCTATGTCTTCAATCTGCGCGAGGGCTCGCCGGTGGCCGACCAGCGCATTCGCCGTGCGCTGAATCTGGCCACCCGCCGTGAGGTGATCACCGAACGCATTCTCGGCATGGGCCAGATTCCCTCCTGGCACTTCGTGCCCAGGGCATTGGGTGAGCATCAGGGCGCGCGCTTCGACTTCGCTGACTGGTCGATGGACAGGCGCATGGCGAAGGCGCGTGAGCTGATGGCCGACGCGGGTTACGGCCCGGAAACCCCGCTTGAGCTGACCCTGCGCTACAACACCCTGGAAGACCACAAGAAGATCGCCGTGGCCCTGGGGGCGATGTGGAAACCGCTGGGCGTGAAGGTGACGCTGACCAACACCGAGGCCGCGGTGCATTACCGCGATCTGGCGCTGGGCGATTTCGAGGTCGGCCGTTACGGCATGATCGCCACCATCGCCGATGCCTACGACTTCCTGAACGCCTTCAGCAGCGACAACACCTCCAACGCGCCCGGGCTCAGCTCGCCGACCTACGATGCGCTGATCGAGGCGGCGGCGCGTGAAGGAGACGTCGGCACCCGCCAGCGCCAGCTCCACGACGCCGAGCAGTATCTGCTCGACAACGATGTGGTGCTGCCGCTCTACGACTATGTCACCTCCAGCCTGGTCGACCCCGCCATCAGCGGCTGGGCGCCCAATGCGCTGGACGTGCACCCGAGTCGCTATCTGCAGCTCGATACCTCGCACTGACAGACAACAGTCACCAATAACAACGACACACCCGGGCAGCGGCCCGGACGGAGCACTGGATGCTGAGCTACACCCTCAAACGGTTGCTGCAGGCGATTCCCACCCTGCTGGTCGTGATCACCCTGTCGTTCTTCCTGATGCGGGTCGCCCCGGGCGGCCCCTTCGATGGCGAGCGCCGTCTGCCCCCGGAAATCGAGCAGAACCTGCGCGCGGCCTATCACCTGGATGAGCCATTGCCGATGCAGTATCTGCGCTATCTGGGCGATCTGGTGCAGGGCGATCTCGGCCCGTCCTTCAAGTACAAGGACTTCGACGTCAGCGAGCTGATCAGCCAGGGCTTCCCGGCCAGTCTGGAGCTGGGCATGTGGGCGATTCTGGCCGCGCTGCTGATCGGAGTGCCGCTGGGGGTGATCGCGGCCATCCGGCGCAATTCGACGGCAGATTACGTGGTGATGAGTACTGCGCTGGCGGGGATCGCGGTGCCCAACTTCGTGATCGCCCCGCTGCTGGCGCTGGTGTTCGGCGTGCTGCTCGGCTGGTTGCCGGCCGGCGGCTGGAACGGTGGCGCCTGGCAGAACCTGCTGCTGCCGGTGGTGGCGCTCTCCATCCAGCAGATCGCCTACATAGCCCGCATGATGCGCGCCAGCATGATCGAGGTGCTCGGCAGTCACTACATCCGCACCGCCCGCGCCAAGGGGCTGAGCGAGTGGAAGGTGATTCTGCGCCATGCATTGCGACCGGCGATGCTGCCGGTGGTCTCGTACCTCGGCCCGGCCATCGCCGGCATCATCACCGGCTCGGTGGTGATCGAGCAGATCTTCGGCATTCCCGGCATCGGGCGCTATTTCGTGCAGGGTGCGCTCAACCGTGACTACACCCTGGTGATGGGCACGGTGGTCTTCTATGGCGCCTTGATCCTGCTGCTCAACCTGATCGTCGATCTGCTCTACAGCATGCTCGACCCGCAGATCCGCTACGACGACTGACCCGAGGCCCTGACATGTCACAGACAACCCCCGCTCCCCACGGCACCGGCGGTGCCAGCGCCTTCGACGGCCAGCCTCCTGCCGCGCCGGCAGGCGACAGCCTGACCCGCGACGCCTGGCGTCGTCTCAAGCAGAACCGCGCTGCCATGTGCAGCCTGGTGGTGATGGCCGTCATCGTGCTGGCCTGCCTGATCGGCCCGTGGCTGACGCCCTTCGAACTCGACGAAGTCGACTGGAACGCCATCGGCACCGGCCCGGACCTGGCCTCCGGCCACGTCTTCGGCACCGACGTCAACGGCCGCGACCTGCTGACCCGCACCCTGCATGGCGGCCAGATCTCGCTGTCGGTGGCGCTGGTCGCCACCTTCGTCAGCCTGGTGATCGGCGTGCTCTACGGCGCCGTCTCCGGCTATTTCGGCGGACGCACCGACAACCTGATGATGCGCTTCGTCGACATCATGTATTCGCTGCCGTTCATGTTCCTGGTGATCCTGCTGATGGTGGTGTTCGGTCGCAACATCTTCCTGATCTACGCCGCCATCGGTGCGGTGGAGTGGCTGGACATGTCGCGCATCGTGCGCGGTCAGGTGCTGGCGCTCAAGAAGCGTGAATTCGTCGAGGCGGCGCATGCACTCGGCGTGCGTGACCTGCAGGTAGTCACCCGCCACCTGATTCCCAATGCGCTGGGGCCGGTAATCGTCTACGTCACGCTGACGGTGCCCAAGGTCATCCTGCTGGAGAGCTTCCTGTCGTTCCTCGGGCTTGGCGTGCAGGAACCGCTGACCTCCTGGGGCGTGCTGATCTCCGAAGGCAAGGACATGATGGAGACCGCCCCCTGGATGCTGCTGGTGCCCTCGGCCTTCCTCGCCGCGACCCTGTTCTGCCTCAACTTCCTCGGCGATGGGCTGCGTGATGCCCTCGACCCCAAGACTCGCTGAACCGGAGCGCTGATCATGACTTCTTCACCCTCTACCTCCGGCACCTCCTCCAGCCTGCCGCCAGCACGCAACGCCGCCGACCAGGCACGCGCCGACACCCTGACTCGCCTGGGACTGGCGGCCGAGGCGCCTGGCACGCCACCGCTGATGGAGATCGATGACCTCAAGGTCGACTTCCAGTTGCCGGACGGCGCGGTACCCGCTGTCAAGGGCGTCAGCTTCACCCTCAACAAGGGCGAGACGCTGGCGCTGGTCGGCGAGTCCGGCTCCGGCAAGTCGGTCACCTCCACCGCCATCCTGCGCCTGCTGCCGGAACTGGCCGAGATCCAGGGCGCCATCCGCCTGCGCGGCGAGGACCTGCTGAGTGCCTCGACGCGGCGCATGCGCGAGCTGCGCGGCAATCGCATCGCCACCGTCTTCCAGGAGCCGATGACCTCGCTCAATCCGCTGCACCGCATCGGCCGCCAGATCATCGAGGTACTGGCGCTGCATCGTGACCTCAAGGGCCGCGCGGCTCGCCACAAGGCGCTGGAATTGCTCGAGCAGGTCGGCATCCCGGAGCCGGCGCGACGTATCGACAGCTATCCCCACGAGCTGTCCGGTGGCCAGCGTCAGCGCGTGATGATCGCCATAGCGCTGGCCTGCGAGCCGGACCTGCTGATCGCCGATGAGCCGACCACCGCGCTGGATGTCACGGTGCAGGCGCAGATCCTGCGGCTGCTCAAGTCGCTGCAGCAGCGCTACGGCATGGCGATCCTGTTCATCACCCACGACCTGAGCATCGTGCGCCACTTCGCGGACCGCGTCTGCGTGATGCGTCACGGCGAGCTGCTGGAAACCGGCGCCACCCACGACGTCTTCGAGAGCCCGCAGCACGCCTACACCCGCATGCTGATCGATGCCGAACCGGCCGGCGAGAAGGCGCCGGTGGCCGCGGATGCACCGGTGCTACTGTCGGCGCGCGATGTGCGTGTCAGCTTCACCATCAAGCGTCCGCTGTTCGGGCCCAAGATCGCCTTCGAGGCGGTGCGCGGCATCGATCTCGAGGTGCGACGCGGCCAGACCATCGGCATCGTCGGCGAGTCCGGCTCCGGCAAGTCGACGCTGGGGCGCGCCCTGCTGCGCCTGCTCAAGAGCCAGGGCCATATCAGCTTCGATGGCGTCGATATCATGCCGCTGGACAAGTCGGGCATGCGCCCCTTGCGCTCGCGCATGCAGGTCGTCTTCCAGGACCCCTTCGGCTCCCTGTCGCCGCGCCTGACCGTGGGCGAGATCATCAGCGAAGGTCTGCGCGTGCATCACCCCGAGCTCAATCGCGCCCAGCGCGATGCGCGGGTCTGCGACGCCCTGAGCGAGGTCAGCCTCGACCCCGGCATGCGCAATCGCTATCCGCATGAGTTCTCCGGCGGTCAGCGACAGCGCATCGCCATTGCGCGCGCCCTGGTGCTCAAGCCGGAATTCCTGCTGCTGGACGAGCCGACCTCGGCGCTGGACCGCTCGGTACAGGTCACGGTGATCGACCTGCTGCGCGACCTGCAGGCGCGCCACGGCCTGACGTATCTGTTCATCAGCCATGACCTGGCGGTCGTACGTGCGCTGTCAGACCACCTCATCGTGATGAAGGAAGGCGAGGTGGTGGAAAGCGGCAGTACCCATGCCATCTTCGAGGCACCCCGTGAGCGTTATACGCGTGAATTGATGCAGGCCGCGTTCGCCCCGGACCTGGGCCAGACGCACCACTGACACCCTGAAAAGACGACATGCCTGATGGGCGCTGCGGCGCCCATCAAGACCCCGCTTTGCCTGGGAAAAGGCGCAGGGCCTCATCACTGCCTGCCTGAAGGGTGGCGATGAGCGCCCGGCCTCTCCCCGGGCAAGGGCAGCCGAGTCGCTCACACGAATCGACATTGGCTGCCAACCGGGTGCTTGCACCCGACCGAGGCCGGAGCAGGACGCTCCGGCATGACCCACACCGATGGAAAGACATGCACAGGATGACGATGCAACCTACAACAACAGCCAGCATCCCCCTCCACACTCACTCACGACTGCGTCACGCGATTGGCGCAGCCCTGCTCGGCACGGGACTGCTGAGCATGAGCCCCATGGCCCAGGCCATCGAGGTCTACAAGACGGATACCGACCGCGTCGAGTTCAGTGGCCGCCTGGCGGCGTTTGCGGTGATCCAGGATGGCGCACACGACGAGATCTACAACGGCGGCTCGCGGGTGCGCCTGATCCACGAGCATCGGTTCGAGCAGGGCTGGAGCTCCATCATCCGCGCCGAATGGGGCTTCGATCCCTGGTTCAAGGACGGCACCGATGCTCACTACAAGCGCATGCTCTACGCCGGAGCGGCCCACGAGAAATGGGGCAGCTTCACGGTCGGCAAGCAGTATGGCCCCTGGTACGACATGGTGGCCGTCAACACCGACTAATGGTGGCGAGGCGTCCGGCACCTTCGAAGGCCGCAGCGGTGATGGTGGCCTGCATGGCACGGGGCGGCCGGACAACTCGCTCTACTGGAAGAAAGGCTTCGACGATGTCACTGTCGGCCTGCTCTACCAGCTCGGCCATGATGGCCAGCACAGCAACGAGACCTCACTCTTCGAGGATGGCGTCTTCACCACCGAGACCGAGTATTCGGGGTATGAGCGTGACTACAGCTATGAAGCCGCGCTCAACTGGCACCCGGACGAGGACTTCACGGTGGGCGGCGTCTTCCACCATACGGAGCTGAGCGACTACGAGAGCGGCAACAGCGAGAACGGCGATATCGATGCCTGGCTGCTCGGCGGTCACTGGTCACCGGGCAACTGGTACATCGCCCTCGTCGGCGGGGAGTATCGCAACCACATCGCCGGCAGCACCCTGGACTCCTCGGAAGATTTCGTCGACAAGGCGCGCGGCGCGGAATTCGTGGTCAACTACAAGTTCAAGGAGGTCATCTGGGGCGATGACAGTGTCGAGCTCTACGGTGGCTTGAATCACCTGGAGGACGCCGACAGCGAAGCACGCTACGCCTACCAGATTCTGGGCGCGGCCTGGCGGGTCAAGGACCTGACGCTGGCCACCGAGTATCGCTTCGACAACAGCCGCCAGTCGGACGGCAGCGAGTACAGCGCCGACCGCGACCAGTTGATGTTCCTGCCGCGTTACGACTTCTGATCGTCATGTCAGACGCTGGTGACGGTTCGCCAATGCTCGCGCTGAGGCGATAGTTTCGCCCTTGCCTGATGAACCCGGCAGGGACGACAAAAAAACGCCCGGTCATATGACCGGGCGTTTCTGTATCGGTTGTATCGGTTGTCCCGAGACCAGCTCAGCACTTCAGCCGCTTAGGTACTCAGAAGCGATAGGTCGCGCCGAGACCGAAGCCATGCGCTTCATTCTCGTAATCGGCTTCATAGGTGCCACGGTTGGGTTCGCTCAGGCTGACGGTGGCCGTCTCTTCCCACAGGTAGGTGTAGGCCATGTCGATGGTCAGCTCCGGCATCGGCGTCCAGCCGGCCCCCAGCGAGAAGATGGTGCGATCCCCGGACGGGATACGCGCGCTGCGATGCTCATCCACGGCCGGGCTGTCATCGAAGGCCATACCGGTACGCAGCACCCACTGCGGATTGAGCTGATAGCTCAGACCGACCGCGTACTGCCAGCTATCCTCGTAGCCCTGCTCCTCGACGATGTCGCTCATGTTGTCGACTTCCACCGCGATCTCGTCGAAGCGGCTCCAGTGCACCCAGGTCACGCCCGCCATCAGCGTCCAGCGATCATCCAGCTTGTGCGTCACGGAGAAGTCGATGCTTTCCGGCAAGGTCATGTCCAGCGACGCATCCTGCTCGGTATTCGCGAAGCCCGCGCCAGTGAAGACATTGTTGTACTTGGCCTCGCCGTCCAGGCTGTAATCCACCTTGGAGCGATAGGACAGACCGAGACGGGTACTTTCCACCGGCTGGAAGATGACCCCGACGTTGTAGCCCCAGGCGGCATCGTCGCCCTTGATCTTGACCTTGCCATCGCCTGCACCGACATCGAGAGTATTTGACGTCAACTCACCCTTGATACTGTTGTAGGTCACACCGGCGCCGATGGCCCACTTGTCATTGATGCGGTAGGAGATGGTCGGCTGGGCGGTGACCACCTCGACTTCACTGTAATTGGCGAAATAGCGGCCGCGGAAATCAGAACCATAATCGGTGATCACACCAAAGGGCGCGTAGACCCCGAAGCCCAGTGCTACCCGATCATTCATCGGCTGCACGTAATAGAAGGAAGGCACTGCCGCCCCCGGCACCATGTCACCGTCATCTCCGCCAGAGACTGGCCGACCGAGTGCATCATTCGCGCTGGCGACATCAATATCGGTATTGACGTCCAGATAGGTCACACCGCCGGTGATCTGGGCACGATCCAGGAAGGACATGCCGGCCGGGTTGCCGAACACGGTGGAGGCATCATTGGCATTCGAGGCGCGCCCGGCGAAGGAGGTGCCCTGGGTACTGACACTCTGCTCGTTCAGCTGGAAGGCCCCCGCGTGAACGCCACCGGCATAAGCCGTGGCTACCGTTGCCAGAGCGACCCCGAGGGTGAGTTTGTTCATCTTGTTTTTCATTATGGATGGCGTCCCATTGCAGGTGGCTGGAGAGCCGCATGTTGTTGTTATCATTCGTTGATGCATAGCTCTGTCACCTACGTTTTGGGCGAGTCGTGCGTTCAAGTCAAGGGCGAACGTTTGTTTGAATAGGGAGATTTCTAGTATTCAGGGAACTTTCATTCATGTCTGCACTGTCGCGTGCTGCTAAGCCCATGACCTGACGACGATTTAGTGCCTTGTCGCCAGCGTTTAAAACACGACAACCTCCTCTGCTCCCCTCTCTAGCCTATTGGTCGAATATCAGCTTTTTCGTATGTATCGGCTCGCTTGACCTATGTGCAACACATAAGTCTTACACTGATGATCAGTCACGGAACATTGGCTGCCGACAGACCTTCAGGGCAGCCGAATGCTCTCTCCGCCACTCTTGATCACCAGGAGATGATGCAATGAAAGTCGCTGAACTGGCCCGCGCGGGGGGCGTCACCGCCGAAACCGTTCGCCATTACACGCGCCAGGGGCTGATCACGGCCCGACGTGATCCCGTCAACAACTACCAGCGCTTCGATGAGCAGGCGCTGGTACGCCTCAAATTCATCAGTCAGGCACGCCAGCTGGGCTTCAGCCTTGCCGACATCAAACAGATTCTCGAGCAGGCGGACCAGCACGACTCGCCGTGCCCGCTGGTTCGTGACCTGCTGCGACAGCACCTGCCGAGAGTGCGCGAGCGCATTCGTGAGCTGGAAGCCCTGGCAGAGCGCATGGAGCACGCGCTGGATTGCTGGCAGGACCTGCCGGATGGCGTGCCGGACGGCAACAGCGTGTGCTGCCTGATCGAAGGCTTTCCACAGGACGTGCCCGACACCGCTTCCACTTCCAAACGCCGCGACGGGGGGCAATCATGATGACCACATCACTTCCCGAGACACGCCTTCTGCAGGCGCCAGGCATCCATTGTCAGGGCTGTGTCAGCAGGATTCGTCGTGCCCTGCAGGCGCAGGACCCGCAGGCCGAGTTGCTCGGCGCGCCTGACGCAGAGCTGTTGCTGATGCACAGCCAGCTGTCATCCACGGCACTACAGGAAGTCGCGGCAGACAGCGGCTACCCCCTCAAGGAGGAAGCTCTGCCGGAACGCGCCCATCACGATCTGTCGGTGTACGGCATGCACTGCCAGAAGTGCGTCGCCAGATTGCGCGAGGCCATCCAGCACTGGGATGGCACCGCGCAAGTCAGTGGCACGCCGAAAGAAGACACTCTCAACGTGGACACCTGTCTGCCGCGCGGGCTGCTCGAGAGAATCATCCTCGAGACGGACTATTCGCTTGAGGCCCCCGCCGAGGCGGATGAAGCTCAAGCCGCACCGGCTGCTGATTCGCCGGTCGTTGCGAGCAAGTCAGGCGCCGCGAACGCGTCAGGTACTGCAAACAAGACAGCGACTGAGAGCCAGCCAGCCGATAGCGCAAGCGCCGAGTTCTCACTGTCCGGCGTCACCTGCGCCAGCTGCGTGGCGACGATCCAGAAGGCACTGGATGGCCTGGACGGCGTTGAGCAGGCGCAGGTCAACTTCGCCTCGCGCACCGCCCAGGTCACGAGCCTCCTCACTCCCGACGAGATCGTCTCGGCCATCGAAGGTGTCGGCTACGGGGCGAGCCTGGTGGAAGACGCGCAGGCCGGTGAGCAGCAACAGCAAGAGGACGCCGATCAGGAATATCGCTCTCGTGTCCGTGACAGCGTGCTGTCACTGGGCATCGGCATCCCCCTGATGATCAGCATGTTCTTCCATCATCCCGGCTTCGAGGGGCTCGAGCGCGGGGTGTGGCTGGCGATCGGCATCGCCGTGCTGGGCGTGCTCGCCACGGCAGGACGCAGCTTCTTCACCAGCGCCTGGAAGGCCTTCACGCACCATCAGGCCAACATGGATACGCTGGTGGCGCTCGGTACCGGTGCGGCATGGATCTACTCCATGGGCGTGCTGCTGTTCCCCGACAGCGTGCCCCCGGCGGCGCGCGGGCTCTACTTTGAAGCCTCGACCATGATCATCGGCTTGATCAGCCTGGGGCAGGCGCTGGAAGTCCGCGCCCGGGGCCGTACTCAGCAGGCGCTGCGCGCACTGCTGGATCTGCAGACCCGCACGGCCCGCGTGATCCGCGACGGTGAAGAGCGCGAGATCGATATCAACGAGGTCCGCAGCGGGGACCAGGTGCGCATTCGCCCCGGTGAGCGCATTCCGGTGGACGGCAGGGTCATCGAGGGCCAGAGCCACATCGATGAATCGATGCTCAGCGGTGAGCCACTGCCCGTGTCACGCGGTATCGGCGATGAGGTAGCCGCCGGTACGCTCAATACGCGTGGCAGTCTGGTCTTCGAAGTCGAGCGAGTCGGTAGCGAGACGCGCCTGGGACGCATCATCAGCCAGGTGCGTCAGGCGCAGAATTCGCGCCCGCCGATCGGTCGGCTGGCTGACACCATCTCCGGCGTGTTCGTGCCCAGCGTGATGATCATCGCCATCGTCGCGGCGCTGGTGTGGTTCAACTTCGGGCCTGCGCCGACCGGCGTGCATATGCTGGTGGTCGCGACGGCGGTACTCGTCATCGCCTGTCCGTGTGCGCTGGGTCTGGCGACGCCGATCTCGACCATGATCGGGGTCGGCAAGGCGGCGGAACATGGCGTGCTGGTACGCAGCGGTGAGGCACTGCAGACCGCCAGTCGCTTGACCGCGCTGGTGGTCGACAAGACCGGCACCCTGACGCGCGGCAAGCCGGAGGTCACCGAGGTCTCGCTCCTCGAAGGGGAAGACGAGGAAGCCGTGCTGGATGCAGCATATGCACTGGAGCGGGGCTCAGAGCACCCGCTGGCCGCGGCACTGCTGGCACATATCGAAGCCAGACGCCCCGATGCCTCGCGCAGCAAGGCCTTCCATGATTACCAGACCATCAGCGGGCGCGGTATTCAGGCTCAGGATGATGCAGGTCGCACCTGGCGCATGGGCAACGCTGCCATGCTGGAAGAGGCAGGCATCAGCCTGGCCCCTCTCAGCGAGCAGATCACGGCGCTGGAAGACAATGCGCGCACCTTGATCCTGATGGCCCGCGACGATCAATTGCTCGCCGTCTTCGGCCTGGCCGACCCGCTGCGTGACGATAGCCGCGATGCCATCGCTCGCCTGCATACCATCGGCCTCAAGGTGATCATGCTGACCGGTGACAACCCTCACACGGCAGCAGCCGTGGCGCGCGAGACCGGTATCGATGATTACCGTGCCGGCGTCTCACCGGATGACAAGCACGACGAGATCGCGCGGCTGCAGCAGGAAGGTCATGTAGTGGGCATGGTCGGCGATGGCATCAATGATGCGCCGGCGCTGGCACTGGCCGATGTCGGCTTCGCGATGGGCGAAGGTACCGACGTTGCCATCGAGACCGCCGGTATCACGTTGATGCAGCCGTCGCTGGGCGGGGTCGCGGATGCGATCGCGATCAGCCAGGCCACCCTGCGCAACATCAAGCAGAACCTGGTGGGAGCCTTCGGCTACAACCTGATCGGCATCCCGATTGCCGCGGGCATCCTCCACCCCTTCACGGGCATGTTGCTGTCGCCGGTCATCGCGGGACTGGCCATGTCCCTGTCCTCGGTCACCGTCGTGACCAATGCCAATCGTCTGCGTCGATATACGCCCCCGAGTGCAGCTGGATCCGCAACAGGTAACCCCGAGAATACCGCCACCACCTCACAAGGAGCATCAGCATGATCTGCATGGCCATCAATCTGCTAGGGCTCGGCCTGATCGCCGCCATTGTCTGGTGGTTCTGGCTCGCCAAGTCATGAAACACACTCCAGGCCTTGCTCTGTAGTCGCTGAAATCGAGCAAGCTGATCGCACAAGACAATCACGCAAGATCATCATTTCAAAGCCCTGTCACATCCTGTGTGGCAGGGCTTTTTCGTGACTGTTTCCGGTTCAAAAGCGCTCCAGACGGCTCTCGCAAGACTCGCAACGATAGCGCTCATGGCATGCCGCCCGGCAACTCCGAGGCCTGGGTCACCCGGCAAGCCCACTGGAGGGAAAGCAGCTGTCGCGAGGTCGTGTGGATAGCTCATGCACCCCCTAATCTTGAGTTTTCCACAGCCGCTTTGCTCTTCTTTACCCCGCGTGCCTCTTCTTTATCCCGCTTGATCAAAGTGCCGTTAATGCAAAAACGCCCCTGCCACATCAGTGACAGGGGCGTTTCCTTTGACCTTCTTTCTGCACAGCGGATCTGCTGACGTCTCTATGCGCGTCTTTCCACACATGTCACACATGGCTTATCCCACGCATGACCTTCGCGCCTATGATTTTTCCTGGGCACAAAGAGAACCGCCCCTGCAGCAAGGCTGCAGGGGCGGTTCGGGATAAGTGCCTGACGATGACCTACTCTCACATGGAGAAACTCCACACTACCATCGGCGCTAAGCGGTTTCACTTCCGAGTT